>NZ_JAGDXI010000015.1:20304-100085 GCF_023256325.1 Caldisphaera sp. | reverse complement strand
CTAACTTCATAACGGTTAGAGGGCCAGAAGTATTAAGTAAATGGGTAGGTGAAAGCGAAAAAGCAATAAGGGAAATTTTTAAAAAAGCCAGACAATATGCACCCGCAGTAGTTTTCTTTGATGAAATTGATGCTATAGCAGCTTTAAGAGGCACCGATGAGGGGACAAGGGTAGGAGAAAGGATAGTTAGCCAGCTTCTTACTGAAATAGATGGAATTACCGACCTTCAAAACGTTGTTGTTATAGCAGCAACAAACAGACCAGAAATGGTTGACCCAGCCTTAATAAGACCCGGGAGGTTAGAAAAACTAGTTTATGTTCCACCCCCAGATGAGAGAGGCAGGCTTGAAATATTGCAAATACATACAAGAACAGTACCTTTAGGAGATGATGTTGATTTAGTTGACATAGCAAAGAGGACTAATGGGTATACAGGTGCAGATCTAGCGGCATTAGTAAGAGAGGCTGCTATGGGTGCTTTGAGAGAAGACTTACAAAACGGAATAGTGAAAAAGAGGCATTTTGATGTTGCATTATCAAAGGTGAAGCCAAGTGTAACCCAATACATGATAGAATATTATATGAAATGGATGGAAACAGCTAGGCAAATAAATCCAGGTAGATCTACAGCGACATCTATAACCTATTGAGGTGATAAATTTGAGTATATGGGCAGAATCTCCATATTTAAACATAGTATATGATGAGATAAAAAGGTTAACTAAAGATGGAGAAATTCCTGTTTCTGAAAGAGAAATCATATCAAGCTTATCTCGTCAAGGATATGAAATGTCTCCTGCTGACCTAATAAAGATTTTAATAAAATTAGAGATAATGGGTTTAATAGTAGTAAGTTCTAGTACAAAGGAAGACAGGCTTATTAAATTAAAGAAATCAATGGAACAATTTGAAATCCCTCATCAAGTAGATAATGAAAGTTAACGAAAAATTAAAACGTTTTAATTTTTATTTTAATAAGTGGTGAAACTTTTGGGAGTAAACTTAAAAGATTTGATTCCAGAAAACGCAAAACAAGATATCGAAATAAAATCTTTAAAAGGTTATTCTATAGCCCTGGATGGGTATAATATGTTATATCAATTTCTTGCTGCAATCAGACAACCTGATGGGACACCATTAATAGATTCACAAGGTAACATAACTAGTCATATAAGCGGTCTATTTTATAGAACAATAAACTTAATTGAAGAAGGCGTTAAACCTATATATGTTTTTGATGGAAAACCTCCGGAAATGAAGAAAAGGGAAATTGAAGAGAGAATTTCTAGAAGGCAGCAATATGCGGAAAAATATCAAAAGGCAAAAGAAGAAGGCCGTATAGAAGAGGCGAAAAAATATGCTCAAGCGTCTACATCTCTTTCAAGCACAATGGTAAATGATGCAAAGCAGCTATTAACTTATATGGGTATACCATGGATTCAAGCGCCAGCTGATGGAGAGGCGCAGGCAGCTTACATGGCTAAAAAAGGTGATGTATATGCTGCAGGAAGCCAGGATTATGATAGCCTACTTTTTGGTTCTCCAAAACTAGTTAGAAATCTCGCAATAACTGGTAAAAGAAAGCTTCCAAATAAAGAAGAATATATTGAGATAAAACCTGAACTAATAAATTTATCAGATATGCTTAAACTACTAGATATCAGTAGAGAGCAATTAATCTTAATAGGTATTTTATTAGGAACAGATTTTAATCCTGATGGAGTAAAGGGTTATGGGCCAAAAACTGCTTTAAAGTTCGTTAAGGAATATAAGGATCCGATAAAGGCTTTAAATTCAATAAAAGTTGATTGGGGAGATGTTGATCCTATAAAGATATATAATTATTTCTTAAGTCCTCCATCAAATGATAATTATAAAATAGACTGGAAAGAGCCAGATGAAGAAAAAATATTAGATATGTTAGTTAAGCAACATGATTTTAATGAAGATAGGGTTAAAAAGGCCATAGAAAGGCTAAGAAAGTCTTATAAAGAATCAATAAAAACAAAGCAGGCAAGATTAGATAATTGGTTTAAGTAATTTTACAAAATTAATAATAAAAAATTATATATTTTTTAGGATTTTATTTAATTTATCAGAATCAATATGTTGGTTTAATTTTTCCTCTTCATTAATTATTTTTGTTGATCTAGCAGATTCTACAAATTCAAAATATATGTCATTGTTTGTTAATATTTTAAATATTCTTTTAGCAGAATCTCCTATCTCGTCTACTTTAAATTTTTCATATGATGGGACTTTAACTACATAATATATATTTCCATCTGGACTATAATAAATATTGGCCGACTTTATTTCTATGTTATGCAATAGTTTATATACTAACTCTTTTGGATTATTTGTGAATTCTATCAAAATAATCTTATTAAAACCAGAATTGCTAAGCTTTTCTCTTAGGTATTTTTCAATCTCATGCTTATGTGGACCCAAATTTTCTAACATTACATATAGCTTTTTATCAAATATAATGGATTTCTTATAATTTACATCTTTCATTCCTTTTAGTTTGTCTTCTAATTCTAATAAAACTTTCATTACATCTACTTCCCATTTTTCATATAGTCCTTTGTCTATTTTTGCTTGACAGTTTGGGCACAGCATTCCACTTTTGACACAAATCTTATCTAATGGTATCTGCACTTTTTTCACCACTGGTATTACTGCAAATAAACCTTTTATAAATTTGTAAAATGATAAAATTAATTTCTTTTAATAATTCTTATAAGTATAATATAAATGATAAATTACTATTTGCAGTAGTAATATACATAAACTTATTTAAAGGTAAATGATAAAGGTTAAATAATGGTTTTGAAATTAAAGTAACGGTGAGTTAAAGTGGAGAAGTTTATGGAAGGGCTTAGCTTGGTTATAAAGGAATCGTTAAAGAATCCAAAATATAGATATATTATGATAGCTGTAGCGTTAATTTCTTTATTGGCTGCTTTTGGAACTGGTATGGCTATAGCTCATGCTGCAACCGGCTCTTCTACTGCAGCTGTTTCGCCTTACTCTGAACTAGGTAAAGCCATTGGTTCAGGTTTAGCAATAGGTCTAGCAGGAATTGGTGGAGGTTACGCTGTAGGTGTTGCTGGTGCTGCAGCAATAAGTGCTGTTGCAGAAAACAGGGAGCTATTTGGAACAGCATTCATATTTGTGGTATTAGGAGAAGGAATAGCAATATATGGATTATTGATAGCGATAATAATATTGTTTGTATTGCCATGATTTTTTAACATGCAATATTTATATTTTGTTTTATGCTTATAATATCCAGTAATTAAACGGTGTTAGAAGTGGTGGAACCAAGAAAGGAAAAGAAAGAAAAAGATTTTTCTCAATGGTATGATTGGATACTAGAAAGGGCTGAAGTTTACGATTACGGAAGATACCCAGTTAAGGGTATGGGTATTTGGTTGCCATATGGATTTCAAATAAGGAGAAGAACTATGGATTTAATGAGAGATTTACTAGATTCAAAGGATCATGAAGAGATTTTGTTCCCTCTCTTAATTCCAAAATGGATGTTAGAAAAAGAAGGAGAGCATATAAAAGGCTTTGAAGATGAAGTATTTTGGGTAACCCATGGAGGAACTGAAGAACTAGATCAAAAGTTAGCCCTTAGACCAACAAGCGAAACGATTATAACATATTATGAATCACTTTGGTATCAAAGTTATAAACAATTGCCAAAAAAATTGTATCAAATAGTTAGTATGTTTAGATATGAAACAAAAGCAACAAGACCATTAATAAGATTAAGAGAAGTAACAAGTTTTAAAGAAGCTCACACAATTCATGATAGTTTTGATAGTGCAGAAAACCAAATAAAAGAAGCAATAGATATATATAAAAAGTTCTTTGATGAATTAGGAATACCTTATATAATTAGCAAAAGGCCAGATTGGGATAAGTTTGCAGGGGCATTATATACTATAGCTTTCGATACGATAATGCCTGATGGTAAAACATTACAAATAGGAACTGTACATCATTTAGGCCAAAGTTTTTCAAAAGCATTTAACTACAAGATACAATTAAAGGATGAATCTTTTGATCATCCATGGCAGACAAGTTATGGTATAAGCGATAGGGTTATTGCAACAATAATTGGTGTACATGGAGATGATAATGGTCTAGTGTTGCCACCTGACATTGCCCCTATACAAGTGGTGATAGTTCCAATACCATCAAATAATGAATCAGAAGCACAATCTGTAATTGAATATAGCAAAAATATACTTAATAAACTTGTTGATTCTAAAATTAGATGCAAAATTGACGATAGGCCAGAAATCACTCCTGGAGAAAAATACTATTATTGGGAAGCTAAAGGTATTCCTGTTAGAATAGAAATTGGCTCTAGAGAATTAAAGAATCGTACCATAACTATAGTTAGAAGAGATACTTTAGCAAGAAAGGTAGTTGAAGAAAGCAATGTTATAAAAGAAATTAATTTAATTCTAGAAAGCATCAAAAGCAATTTATATGAAAGAGCGTGGAAGAATTTACAACAAAAAATATATGAGTTTGATAATATAAAAGAAGCAAAGGATTATATAAATAAAAAGGGAATTGTTGAAATCCCCTGGTGCGGTAAAGAGACATGCGCAAACAAAATCATGGAAGAGCTCGAGGCAAAAAGTTTAGGAACACCATGGCCTTCTAAGAAATTATCTGGCAAAAAATGCCCTATATGTGGTGAAAAGGCTTTTACAGTTATGAGGTATGCAAGACAATATTAGAATATTAATAAAAAATCTAGTGCTCAGAGGGCTCCTTGTCGTCATTAACTTTTAAGTTTCCGGGTCCACCACACTCTTCATCGCATTTTATACTATTGAAAATGGGCTTATAATTTGTTTATCTTTTAATTAACTTGAGTATGAAAATTTTAATTTTATCTTTTAATTTAGTTTAATAGGGGGTTGCTTGAATAAATATAAAATTAACAATATGATAGGTGTATTAGTTCCTTTTACATTATCAGCTTATGTAGTATTTTCAATTTCCATGGTTCTTACCCAAATTTCAAGTTATTTTAATGTACCTCTTTACATTATCAGCTTAACATTTCCCATAGACTTTATAGGAGGAGCTATTGGAGGATTTATTTTAGGAAGATATGCAGATAAAGTTGGTAGGAAGTTTACAACAATTTTATCTATAATTTTGTTTTCTTTATTTCTAATTATTTCATCATTTTCTAATTCTATCATTGAATTATTTATAAGCTGGTTCTTTGTTGGTTTTGGCGTAAATGCTGAGAATGGCATAGCCTATGCATTAATAGTTGAAACTTTAGGCTCATATACAGGGTCATTTGGGGGATTAGTTCAAGGTCTTTATTATGTAGGATTTGGATTAGATGTTTTAACGTTTAGTTTTATTAGATATTGGAGATTCCTATTTTTAACTATTGGTATAATAAGTTTAATTTTTGGCATAATATCTTCAGTAGTTATTAAAGAAACGTTGAAAACTCATCAAAAAAGGGTATCAAATATAGGTGACCTTTTTATTAGCAAATATAGATATAAAACAATCTTGTTATCTTTAATAGTTGTAGGAGCATTTTTGCTAAGTGTTCCTTTATTAAGTATTGCTCCAACTTTAATTGAAAAGCTTGGTATGACATCAGATATAGGTATACTTTCTATAATTGGCTTTCTTTCTTATTGGTTTGCTGGCTTTTTGTCTGATAAAATAGGAAGAGGTAAAACTACTATGAGCTTTTCAGCCTTAGGGCTTATTTCGGGTTTTTTGTTAATATTTGCTAAGAATTCTTATTTTACAGTTCTTCTCTTAGCATTGCTTTATATATCATCTGGATTGTTTTCATATGATGGTATCTGGGTTAGTGAAAACTATCCAATAGAGTTGAGAGCTACTGCTTCAAATTTTGTTT
The DNA here is from genome assembly GCF_023256325.1 of Caldisphaera sp. GTDB lineage: Archaea > Thermoproteota > Thermoprotei_A > Sulfolobales > Acidilobaceae > Caldisphaera. Next base: position 94,156 of record NZ_JAGDXI010000015.1, on the reverse strand, counting down.
TCATGTTTGGTAGAATTTTGGGCGGGTTTGCTCCAGAAATAACCTCAGTAATAGGGGTTTCAAGTCTTTCTTTTGGAATTGGCATAGTTTCAGTTTTTTCTTCGGTTTTAATTTTTATAGTTTCTATTATTTTTATTTTAATAGGGAATAAATGATAGTAAGCCCTTTCCCTTTAAGGTACTGTAAAGTTTTTCTGTTCTTGCAATATAGAGTAGGAAAGAAGAGAATATGATCTATAAAGGAATGTAACTAATGTCTAAATTTTTCCGTTTTTATTGTTTGAAAATTCTTTTAAGATTCCTTAAGTGAAATGAAGTATGCGCTCATATACTGTTAAATTTATTTAAAAACCTAACTTTCTAGGTTAAAAAAAGTTCAGTTCAATAAAGGTATCTTTAGGTGCTATAATAAACTGCATTTTATTTAATCAAGTAAAATTTTATAATAAATTTTGTTAATAATTTATAACTGCTGGTCAAATCGACTAGATTCGGTGACGTATTTGGCTGAAAAATCATCTATAGGATTTCCATGGGCAGCTTTCGTCGCATTATCTTTAGGTATGATAGTGTTCGGATTAGCAGAAAGTTATGGTCCATTATCTGCACTAACTGAAGTTATACCATCAAATCTGGCATGGCTTGGATTTACATTACCATATTTGTTCGGAGGAATTGGCGCCTTATTAGCTGGATACATTGCTGATGCGCTAGGAAGAAAGCTTGCGTTTATTTTATCGTCAGGCTTGGTCCTACTAGGTATGATATTATATTTACCAGTATGGCTTAATTTCGTTTCTGGTGTTGCAAGAACAATAACGCTTTTGGTATCCATAGCAATAGTTGGGATGGCAGCTATAGGCTTAGAAAGCCCTGTATTAGCCATGATATCAGAAAGCGTTAATTCTCAATACAGAAGTAAATTGCTTGTTATAGGACCAAATTTTGGAAATCTGGGAGTAGCTTTAGCATATGTTCCATTGCTCATATTCGGAATAAATAGTGCTATTGCAGCTTCTGCTAATTATGAGCTCGCTTTAATCCTCATGTATGTAGCACCAACAATCGGATTGATATTGGCATGGTTAAAGGCATCAGAGACGTTACCTTGGAGGGCAGTTAAAAAGCAAAGTAATGTAGAAGATGCATGGAAGAAAATAGATAATACAACCGAAACAGTAAATCCAAATGCAGGTCTAGGCCTTAGGTTCTTAACATTAATCCTTATAGGAATTGTTCAGGACGTTGCATTTGTTTACATAACATATGGTGCATCATTTGCATATTTCAGCAATGTAGCAGCATATGTTCCTTTGATAGGAGGCTTCACTATGACTATAGTAGGAGTAGTTGCAGGCCTGTTAGTTACATCTAAAGTAAGTAGAAAAGTCTTCTCATTAATGTCTTATGGTATGTTAGCTGTGTTTTGGGCATTATTGTGGGTAGTTGGTAGTGTAACAAAGTCATCATTTGCTATATTGTCAATGTTCACGTTACTTATGGTTCCGGTAGAATTAACATGGGCATCTAGAGCTTTGTTAGAACCTGAATTATTCCCAACTAACAGAAGAGGTCTATACGTTTCTTTGGTAAGATTTGTAGTTTGGGTTTCTTCAGCTATAATAGCAGGTCTATTGATATTAATACCTTTACCATTTGCAATAGGTGCCGCTTCAATGTTTATAATAGCATTAATAGGAGTCGGTGGAACGTTAGTTTGGTATTACAAAGGATTCGAAACTGGAAACAAGAACTTATTGGGATTAGATTTGGAGAAAACAGCCCGTTCAATAGCTCCTGTAAAGGTTTCTGACCCAAAAGATAATTAATTTTTTCTTTATTTTTAATTTCATTTTTTAAATAAACTATAAAATTAGTTATTATAATAAAATCAATGGAGTTAGGGATGAAAAATAGCAATGAATTAGAAATTAAGAGTAAAGGATTGGAAGAAGATTTTTGGAAGAATATAGTATCTGAAATAGAAAATTATTCTAAAAAGGGATGCTATGAAAAGGTAAATATATTGATGAGTCTTTTTACATTAAAAAAACTTAGAATAATTGCAACTATGTTGGCTAAGGGCTCAAATGTTATTATAGATGCAGGAAGTGGTCCTGGGACTTCAACAAAATATATTAGAGTTATTCATAATTATTCTCAAATAATTGCAATGGATCCATCATTTGCTATGATTAAAATGGCTAAAGATAATATAGGAGACATAAATGCAATTAATGGTATGTTTGAGGATATTCCTATTAAAGATTCTTCTGCAGATGCAATAGTAGCTATGTTTTCTTTTAGAGATGCAAGGAATTATAATAAAGCTTTACGCGAATTTTCTAGAGTCTTGAAAAGAAAAGGTAAATTAATTATATTAGACCTGTACAGGCCTGAATCAGCACTAGAAAAAATAATATCGTTTTTTCAATTTAACATATTATCAGTTATATCAGGTCTTCTTATGGGATGCGGTAAAGAAGCTCTATTATACCCTAATTTGCATAAAACTATTAATTATATGTATTCGCCAAAAGAGTTTATAATGCTGGCAAGAAATTATTTTGAGAATGTAAATTTTAAGAAAATGCCTATTATAGTAGGGATATTATATGCGACAGATCCAAAGAAATTTTATTAAATATTTATTTAAATATATTGCTTAGCAAGATTCTTAATGTATAGAATATTTAAGCATTCTTAAATGTTTGTGAAAAAAGGTAGTAAGAATACATATTAATAACCCCTAAATAAGATATGAGTAATGGAAGAAGTGGTGTGCAAAGGTTGAATAAAGAAATCTCCTATGAAGACATAGACAATTTAATACTTGAAAAATGGGAAAAGGTAAGAGAATATCTTCAACCAAAAATATATGATGCAGCAAAGACTATGGAGAATTTAGGAATAGAAGGGATACCAAAATATTTGGTAACAGGAGGCAAAATGTTTAGAGGGTTTTTAACGATTCTTTTTGCAGAGTCTCTTGGATCTAATATTGAATTCGCCTCAGATGCTGCAGTAGCTATTGAAATGGTACATGCAGCTAGCTTAGCAATAGATGATATAGTTGATAACGATGTTAATAGGAGAGGAAAATTATCTAGTTGGATTGTATATGGTATTGGAAAGACTGCTTTAACGGCTCTCCTTTTAGTTCCAGTAGCTCAAAGAGTGATAGAAAAATATGGATTCGATGCTATAAAATACAGTATTAAATCATGGGAATCTATGGTAAGAGGAGAAATTATGGATGCGTATGCTTCAATAAAATTGTTACCTTCGGAATATTTAAATGTTGTTAAATTAAAAACAGCATCATTATTTAGTTTATCAACAGTTTTAGGAGCAATTGCCGCTAAGAACTCAACAGTATTAGATAATGCAGAATTTTATGGAGATAAGTTAGGTATAGCATATCAATTAGCAGATGATATAAGTGATTATTATTCATATTTAATAGGAAAAAAAGAAAAGCTCGATCCGGGTGAAGTGTTATTTGAAAAATGGATTATGCAAAAGTATGCAATCAAAGATAGAGGTGATGATGTAGTAAAAAATGGAATGAATATGTTAAATGATATAGTCTTTGAAGCTTCAAATTCAATAAGTGAATTTCCTGATTCAAGTCAAAAATCTATGCTTGAAAGAATCCCATATTTTATGGTAAGTAAAATGCTTGAAAGTTCTGGATTATCCTTTAAAAAATTTAACGAAGAATAATATAAGGTTATTATTTTAGGTTAATTAATATATTAATTAGATTAAAAAGAATTGAATTAAGGTGAAATAATGTCAGACAACTATATTTATCAACAAAAAATTAGGTTAATTAATTATTTAAAAGATGCCGGTTTTATAAAAACTAAAATAGTCGAAGAGGCTATTAGTAATGTAGATAGATCAATTTTTGTTCCACCAAAATATATTAATGAGTCATATGAAGATAAACCTTTACCAATTGGGTATGGGCAAACAATAAGTGCTCCAAGTATAGTCGCTTATATGACAGAGCTGTTGGAATTAAAGGAAGGTGATAAAATATTAGAAATTGGGACTGGTTCTGGATATCAGACAGCGATATTATCATATATAGTTAAAGAAAAAGGTTTAGTAATATCAATTGAAAGAATTAAAGAGTTATCCGAGACTGCATATAAAAACCTAGAGAAACTAGGTTTACACAAAAACGTTAAACTTATTGTAGGAGATGGATCTATAGGTTATGAAAAAGAAAAACCTTATGATAAGATATTAATAACAGCTGCCTCTCCCAAGATACCTAACTTTGTTTATGATCAATTAAAAAATAACGGGATAGCTGTTATGCCAATTGGATCTATTGAAGAACAAAAATTAACCGTTTTAAAAAAGGACGACTTGGGTCAAATAAATATTAGATATGATATAGGTGTAATTTTTGTACCATTGATTGGACAAAATGGTTTTAAATTGTCTAATACTCAAATTAACTAGCTCAATGTTTCTTAAAAGTAAATGGGAATTTTTATTTTAATATTTTAAATTATTTTGTATAATTAAGTAACATCATTTTTAATGAAATATTCAAAACAATTCCTTAGAGTTATTATTTTTAATGGCGAATTATATTATAAGTTAATTTTAGGATATTTCAAATTGATAAAAATTCTTAAAATTTAGAAAGAATAAGCTTAATCAAAATGAAAATAATATTATTTTTTAACCCTTAATTAGTTCTTAATTAAAAAGAAGTAGGTGAAAAAAATGGGTGCTAGAGTAAAAGTCATATCAGAAATAGAAAAAATAATGTCAAATATAGAACAGGTTAGAAATATAGGTGTTATTGCTCATGTAGATCATGGAAAAACTACAACTAGCGATACGTTGTTAGCAGGAGCCGGAATTATATCCGAAAGAGTAGCTGGCGATGCATTGCTTCTAGACTATTTGAATGTAGAAAAAGAAAGAGAAATGACTGTTAAGGCAGCTAATGCAAGCCTTTATCATGAATTTAATGGAAAACCCTACGTTATTAATCTAATCGATACCCCTGGACATGTTGATTTTACTGGTATGGTTACGAGAAGCCTTAGAGTCCTAGATGGAGGAATAGTAGTCGTTGATTCGGCAGAAGGAGTTATGACTCAGACAGAAACAGTATTAAGACAGGCATTGGAAGAGAGAGTAAAGCCTGTCTTATATATTAATAAGGTAGACAGATTGATAAAGGAATTAAAATTTGGCCCCCAACAAATCCAAGAAAGGTTTGTAGAGATAATAAAAGATGTTAACAATTTAATAGATATGTATGCTGAGCCAGAGTTCAGGAATAAGTGGAAAATTAATCCAGCAGAAGGTAATGTAGCTTTTGGGAGTGCAAAAGATAAATGGGCTTTAACTGTACCTGATGCGGCAAAAAAGGGCATAACATTTCAGCAAATAATAGATGCATATTCATCAAATAATAAAGATAAAGTAGTCGAGCTGTTTAAGAAAGCTCCTATATGGGATGCATTATTAAATATGGCTGTTAAATTTATACCTAATCCTAGAGAAGCTCAAAAATACAGAATTCCTAAAATATGGAAAGGAAATCTTGATACTGATTTAGGTAAGGCTATGATGGAAGCTGACCCGAATGGGCCATTGGTATTTTATGCTAATGCAATAAAAGTAGAGAAAGCAGGTATTGTTGCTACAGGTAGAGTCTTTTCAGGAACCTTGGAACCAGGAAAAGAGGTTTATATTGTTTCAAGCGATCGTAGTGGAAGAATATTACAGGTAAGCTTATATATGGGTCCATTTAGAGAATTAACAAACAAAATACCTGCTGGTAATGTAGGAGCTCTAATGGGTATAGAAGGCCTTAAGTCAGGAGAAACTTTAGTTGAGTTGTCATATAAATCTCAAGCAGCACCTTTTGAACAGCTTCATTACATAAGTGAACCTGTTGTAACATCTGCTATAGAGCCTGCAAAGTTACAAGATTTACCAAAAATGATAGATGCTTTAAAGAAGCTTACTCTCGAAGATCCAAACCTTGTAGTTAAGATAAATGAGGAAACTGGAGAATACTTAATTTCTGGTATGGGGCAGCTTCACCTAGAAATAGCTATGTGGATGCTAAAAGAATTATATGGAGTAGAGGTAAAAGCAAGTCCACCTATAGTTGTTTATAGAGAGTCCGTTAAGCAAAAAAGTGAAACATTTGAAGGAAAGAGCCCTAACAAACATAATAGGTTCTATATAAGCGTTGAACCTTTAAATGAAGAGACTATAGAGCTTATACATAAAGGTTTGGTTAATGAAGATCAAGATCCCAAAGATAGAGCTAAAATATTAAGAGATAAAGCAGGTTGGGATTATGATGAGGCAAGAAAGATATGGACTATAGATGAGAATATAAACATCTTTATTGATGCAACATCAGGTGTGCAATACCTTAAAGAAGTGAAGGATACCATATTAGGAGGCTTCAGAATTGCTGTTAAAGAAGGCCCATTGGCTGCAGAGCCTGTTAGAGGACTTAAAGTGTTACTTCACGATGCAGAAATACATGAAGATCCTGTCCATAGAGGTCCTGGACAAATATATCCTGCTGTAAGAAATGCTATATGGGCTGCTATGTTAACATCAAAGCCAACACTTCTCGAGCCTATTCAGAAATTAGATATAAAAGTTCCAATGGATTATTTGAGCCCAGTAACAGCAATAATAACTAAGAAAAGAGGAAAGGTTTTAGATGTAAAACAAGTAGGTATGCAAGTTTCAGTAAGTGCTGAAATACCTGTTGCAGAAAGCTTTGATATATCACAGGAATTAAGAGGATCTACTGCTGGAAAAGCTTTTTGGGGAACAGAATTTAGCAGATGGGCTCCAGTACCAGATTCAATACTTGAAGATTTAATAAAGAAAATAAGGGATAGAAAGGGACTACCACCTAAGCCTCCAAAACTTGAAGATCTATTAGGACCTTAGTAAATAATTTTCATAAATTTTATTGAGTCAAAAATTTCATTTTCATATTTTCTCGATTTAATTTTTATATAATCGTTTTCTGTTATTAGACCTTGTCTATGCATTACAATAGCACAAGTATCTGTAACAACAGAAGTCGCTAGCCCACCTTCAGATAATAAATCAAGTCCGCTATTTATATCTGGAACAGAAAATCCGCAATGTCCTTCAGGATGTGTATGCATATTAAAAACTACTCTTATAAAAGGTATTTTTACTTTAAGCAATTCTCCCTCTAATATTGATAAATATCCATTGTTATCATACATAAATAAAAATTCTATATTAGTTAAGCTAGTTTTCTTTGTAAAAGGTTTTATTATATCCAAATCTGTTTTAAATGGAATATATGGAATAAAATTATAAACGTCTTTTATGCTAATATAATCCTTAATATTTGGATCTTTTTTAATTAAAATCTCTTTACCATCAATTTCAGTAGAATAATCTTCGAACTCCCATGGAGTATTAATCTTTAATTCTATTATATTTCCGCTAATTTTTTTAAGTAATGATCTTAAATCTAAGATATCTTTTTCTACTTTTGCATCAAAAAGGTTATATTCATCATCATAAGTATTTTCTATTTGAATTATCAATTTACTAATGATTGATAGGATTTGGGAAGCATTAGTCTTCTTTAATTCTTGGTATTTTTTGCTCAAATTTTACCCTCGCTTTTTCCAATTAAAGATTAATATATGGGTAATATAACTTTTTTTAAATTTTAAGGCTTGTTATCATAATTGTAAATTCTCCGCTTTTTTTAATGTCATCAATTAACTTTCTACTTAGATCTATAGCTGCTTTATTGCTTCTTATTAAAGCAGTTGCGGGTTCTATATAATTGCTCTTTCTGAATATAATTTTGTTTTCGTGTGAAAGTATAAGGTCCTTATCTCCATAGCCTATTAAGCTATCACAATAGTTATTTGTGCAAAATACAACAAATATTTTGCTTCCATTTTTTATGTCTTCAACTAACCATTGTGGAAAGTCTTTTGTAGACGCTTCAGACCTTATTCCTATTATGCAATCCCCTCTTGTTGTTAAAAAATTATCTTTGGTTATTTCTATTGTAGACCTATGGGTTGCTCTAACATTTTCATGTCCATACGCTTTAAATACGAACCACTTAGATGTATATTCAAACGGACTCAAAATATCAGCCTTTATTGTCATAGTAATTTTCTAATGAGCTAAACCCTTTAGACCCTTTTTTATATGGTACCTTTATAATTTCTTTAATTTTTGATGCTTTTTTTTCTCCTATTATGCTTGCTAATTCAGAAAGGCTTGAGTTAAAGAATTTTTCTAAAGAGCCAAAATGATCTAATATTTTTTCAGCATTTTTTTCTCCTATTCCCGGAAAAGATTGCAAAATGTAAAGTTGCCATTGCCTACTTTCATCTAACTTTGGTTTTTTATGCACAACTACTTCATTATTTTCTTTGTTTACAAATGATTTCCTAATAATGGATTCGATATATTCTGCAGTGGATAATTGATCTAAACTCCAAAGAACTTTAACGTTAAATTCTATTATTAATGTAACCAAAGCAGATTGAATTTGTTTTTCTCTGTTTTTATAATAAAGTAATGATCTTCTAAAATCTCCTTCAACGATATATATTATATTTTGATATTTTGCTGACATTCTTTTAGCCTGCTCAAATAGCCTTCCATCGAATAGAGATTTCACAAAATCTGGAGCACTTTTTCTTTCTATAATTATTCCTTCAGGAATCATATAGTCTCCTTCTTCTAGTTGCCTTCTAATTACCATAATTCCCATCGATTCCAATAATTTAGGCACACCAGATGTTTCTTCTCTAGAATCGGCATAAATCCTATATTTCTTTGTTTCCATTTTTAATTTCACTTTTGTTGCACATACTATTTATAAGATTTACTAAATAACTGAAAAATTTTTCCTTTTCAATATTTTCGCTTTCCCGTAAAGAAACTATTGATGCACCTTTGTGACCTCCTCCTTCTCCATGAAATTTTTCTCCTAATAACTTAGCTATATAAGATGCGTCTAATCCCTTCAACAAAGCTCTATCAGATAATCTTATAGAAATTCTGTTGTTTTCACTTTCTTTATTTTTTATAACAAAAACAACATCAGCGCCGCTTTGAATTACACTATTTGATACTAAGGATTCATAGGATCCTATTTCTGTTAAGGCAATTATCAAATCTTTGCATACTTTTCCTATTAATAGCCTAGAAAGGCCTTTAAGTTTTGCTATCCTAATTGATAAATCTTCTTCGAAATATTTTATAATGTTGTGATAAATAAATATTGATTTTTTATAGTCTCCATGTTCTGTTAAAAAAGCTAAAGATTCAAAAGTATTTTTCCTGGCTCTTTCTAATTTGTTGCTATCAAATATTATACCTAATATGGCTAAGTTTGAAATTTTTTCATCTAATGGTAAATTTAATTCTTTTGAAAAAGTAACGACTAATTCTGTAGTAGAGGATGCTTCATCGTCAATATAGTGTAATTTTGAATTCTTATACAATTGCCCTTCTGAGTGATGGTCTATTAATATTAAAATTCCTTTTTTTGGCTTCGAAACAATATCTAATATTTGCTCTAAGCCGGCTGTATCTAAAATAATTAATTTGTCATAATCTGAGTTGCATTCATTAATATCAATGTTTAATTCTTTTAATGCTAGTTTTGATTCTTTAGCTATTCCAGGTTTTATATCAATACAGCAATTACTATTATATTTCTTACATATTTGATATGCGATTAAAGAAGAAGCTATGGCGTCTAGGTCCGCGTTAGAATGAAAAGAAATACCTATTTTATCATTACTTATCTCTTGAATAAAATCTAATAAAAAATTTTGTGAATTAGTTTTTATCAAAATAATTACCTATTTTTAACTTCCTGCCCCTCCAATTCCTCCTTTAGTTACAGGACCTCCGATACCTGATAACAATTGTTTTAATTCTACTGCAATTTTATCTATTTGTTCCTTTACCATTGATTCTTGATTTTTAAGTGCTTTTATTCTTAGTTCCAAATCCTCTTTCTTGGTTTCAAGTTCTTTTTCCAAATCCTCTTTCTTGCTTTTTACTAAAACAAAACCGGTCATTTTATACAGTTCGGCATCAGGCCCCAATACTTTTAATTTCTCTAATACCTTTTCAATTTCTCCTAATGATGACTCGGCATTCATTCTTTCTTGGACTATAACATTATATGAGTCTCTTAACTGCAAATATTTATTATATTTTGCCTCAGCTTCAGGTGGAACTCTTTCTACCAATTTTCTCCCCATAGTTTTTGTTATAGCTCTTCCTTTTATTTTTACGTTTGTGTAGATTTAAAGGTTTTACTTCGATGACATAAAATATTTTCTATTTCCCATTTTATAATCAAATGAAGACTCCTATAGGATCTAAGGATTTAACCCATTATGGATTATATTCTAGTTTTTTATTCGTATTCTATACAGCTTCTTGGTATTGCATAACCTTGTTATTGTATAAGTAGAGATTATTTATCTTTTTTGACAATAATGTTAGCAAGGATTCTTAACTATTTTAATTAAAAATAAAATTTGAAAGCTTTAGATTAATGATAAAGTTATAAATGCATTCCTTAAGAAGTAATTAATAGTTTAGTTTATCAAAACCGGTATAAAAATATTTATTAGAAATAACTATACAATACAAAGGTAAAAAAATAAATAAAACTCCTAATACTTATTTGATACGTGAAGGGTGAATTTAATTTGTCAATAGCCTATAATACATTTGTAATAACTGCGAATTCGATGGTAATAGTACCAATAGTAGTTTTCCTATTATTAGTTGCAGTAATATATCTTTTGAAATGGCTATTAAAGGCTAGTGAAGATGTAGAAAAAACAGAGCCATATAAAAAATTACCATTTGAATCTGCCAACCCACCAAAAGGAGTAGGTAAAGGGAAAGTTTCATTTCAATATTTTGGTTATTTAGTTATGTTTTTAGCCATGGAACCGGCTGTTGTGCTTCTAACATTTATAACTATTGTTCCTAAAACACTAATATTTCATGCCCTTCTATTATATTTAGTATTAGTTTTAGTATTTGCCCCTTTGTTGGCATATGCTGCATATGAGGCTAAGAAAATTAGAAAATGGATTTTGGATTGAGGTGATTTGTAGATATGAGTAAAAATGAAGAGAAAGGAAATGGAGAGGAAAAAGGTAGGTTTTTTATAGGAGATTTAGATACAGCAGCTGAAATGGCCAAGAATGCTCTTTTAAAAGGGACTATTGGGAAGATGGTTGATTGGGCTAACGCCTTTAGTCTATGGCCTGTTCACTTAATGACTAGTTGTTGCGGCTGTGAAATAGGGGCTGCATGGGGACCTAGATTTGATAACGAAAGATATGGATCACTTCCATGGGTTTCACCAAGGCAAACTAACTTAATTATAGTGGAAGGAACCGTTACAAAGAAAATGGCTTGTTCTGTTAGGATTACATGGGATCAAATGCCTTATCCAAAGTTTGCTATTGCTATGGGAGCTTGTTCACTTGATGGAGGAATATTCTATAATAGTTATAACATAGTTAGACCATGGCAAGTGATACCTATCGATGTTTATATACCAGGTTGTCCGCCAAGACCAGAAGCAGTATCTAGGGCTATTGTAGAATTGCAAAAATTGCTAAGAAATAAATCTATAGCAGCTAATTGGATAAAAGAAGCAAAGCGTGAAGATATGAAAAATATTATACCTAAGGAAGATTTATGTGGTTGGAGAGGTGAAAAAGTTGATCTCAATACAAGATTTACTTAAAAATGTATTAAAAGATAATGTTATTAGCATTGAACAAAACAAAGGTTATTTAGATGTATTAGTACCAACAGAGAAACTAGTCGAATCTGCTAAGAAATTAAAGGATTCTGGTTTTGATCATGTAAAATCTGTCACAGCTATTGACTATATTGCAAAGAAACAATTTAAAATAACATATCATATATCAAGTTATTTAAATGAGGAACTATCTAAGTATATTATAGGATTGTCAACTATAATTAATAGAGATAATCCTCATTTACCAAGCCTATCTAGAATATGGGTGAGCGCAGAATTCCAAGAAAGAGAAGTCTATGAATTCTTTGGAATAACATTTGATGATCATCCAGATTTACGTTTATTGCTATTAACTCCAGTAATAGCAGCATTGAAACCATTAAGAAAAGATTACGTTGTTAAAGAGGAGAGCGATGATATAGAGGTAGACTATGTAGCATACAACACAAATAAATGGTGGTGAAATTATGGAATCAAGTACTTCAGGTAGTGTAGTCCCTCATTTACCTGGTATGGAAGTAAGTGAGTTGTCCAAAAATACCTATGAAGTGTATATAGGACCTGCGCATCCTGGATCAGGACATATGAGAATTATAGTAGAAGTTGATGGAGATATAATGGTAAGAGTAGACCCTGATATAGGCTTTGTTCATAGAACAATGGAAAAGTTAGCAGAAGGAAGAGATTGGATAAAGAATATTCCTTTGTTTGAGAGGATGGCAATATTAGATGCATGCAATATAACTCTTCCATACGTTGAGGCTGTGGAAAAGCTGTTAGGCACAGAACCTCCCGAAAGAGCAAGATATTTGAGAACATTACTCTGTGAAATAAACAGAATAGCTAGCCATTTATATGGTATGGGTATATTTGGAGTATTTTTAGGGCATTCTACTCTTTATATGTGGGCGTTCGGAGATAGAGAGGTTTTCATAGATTTAGCAGAGCAGATGTCTGGAGCTAGGTTAACTCATTCATATCCTGTATTTGGTGGTGTTAGGAGAGATATACCAGATGATTTTCCGGAAGGAGCAAGGAAAGCAACTAGATATATGAGGAACAGACTTAATGAATATGCAAAGATTTTCTTAAACAATCCAAATATTAGAAGTAGGTTAGAAAATGTCGGAGTGATGTCAAAGAATTTAGCTACTGAATTAGGCATTGTTGGTCCTAATTTAAGGGCTAGCGGTGTAAGATATGATGTAAGACTTAACGAGCCATACGAGGCATATGGAGAATTAGAATTCGAAATACCTGTATTTGAAGAAGGAGATTCTTTAGCAAGGGCATGGGCAAGAGTAGAAGAAATTAGGCAAAGCTTAAACATAATTGATAAGGTGGTTGACTGGCTTGAGAAGCATCCTAGAGAAAATTTTATGCACGAGAAATTCTGGAAGACGGCTCCTAAGTTATATAAAGATGTTTATACAGGTCAAATAGATTATGCCGGTAAATATAGGGTAAAATTAATGCCGCTGTTTGCATCTCTTAAGGTTCCTCCAGGAAAAGCGTTCGCAAGAGTCGAAGCAGGAAGAGGAGAAATGGTTTATTATGTAGAAAGCGATGGTAAAGATGTTCCATATAGGGTAAGAGTTGTATCGCCTTCATTTAGGAATGTAATAGCATTCAAATATTTAATGCCCGGCCATAGATTAATGGACTTACCAGCTATATATGGTAGCTTTGATTATTTCCCGCCTGAATGGGATAGGTGATCTTTATGATTACATGGTATTTGGTTTATAGGATAATAGTTGATGATATAATATTTTACCCTCCAATATATCAATTTTTAATAATACCTGGATTAATTGCGGCTCTATTAGTTGCTTTATTTATAATATGGTTTGAAAGAAAAGCTGCAGCTTTTGTGCAAATGAGATATGGGCCAAGGGAAATCGCACCAAGGATTGGAGGGGCAATACAGCTAGTAGCTGATCTAACTAGGTATGCATTGCAAGAAATTATTATTCCTGAGACTGTAGATGTTTTGCCTTACATATTGTCACCAATAATCATGATAATTCTTGCATTGTTGCCATTGGAAGCAGTTCCTTTAACATCAATTAGAACTTATTTCCCAATACCGCCTGATTATAGCTTATTAATAGCAGTTGCTTTGAGCACTTTATCTCCACTGTTTGTAGTTTTAATGTCATGGGCAAGTAATAATAAATTTGCTGTTGTTGGAGGAATAAGAGAATCTTTTATAATAACAGCTTATGAATTAATTGCGGTTTTAGGCTTTTTGTCAGCTGCAGCTATGACCCAATCTTTTAATATAGTTAATATAGTAAATATACAGATGTCTGGAAAATGGTTAGGTCTATTAAACCCAATAGCTTTATTGGCTGTTTTTATAGCAGTATTGATGTCTACTAGTGGATTTCCATTTGAAATACCTGATTCAGAAAGTGAATTAGTTGCTGGCCCATATACTGAATATACGGGGCTATTATACGGGCTTAATATGGGAGGAGGTTACATAAAAAGATGGGTCTTTAGCATCTTGATAGCTTTAGTATTTTTAGGAGGTTGGGCGCCATATAAGCCAGTGCCTGGTATAATTACTGGTTACTTTATACCAAGTCTTATCGTATCGATAAAAGCATTAATAGTTATGGCAATAATGAGTTTCTTGAGAAGCGTTTATGGAAGGTATAGAGTTGATCAGGCTTTAGGAATCGCGTGGGAAATCCTAATACCTTTAACTTTAGCCGCATTTGGTTTAGGCTTAGCTGAGGCATATTTTGGTATAATATGAGGTGAAATAAATGCCAGCAAAAGTTGCATTAAAGAGGAATCCCAAAAAGAATCCATTAGGTAGGGTTTTTGTAGGTAACATAGGAGCTTTGGCTATAGGTTTGAAGTATTTTTTGGATCCAAATAGGATTACCTTGTTATACCCTCATGAGTATATAAAATTAAGACAAGGTTATAGAGGCTTTATAGTTTTAATTCAAGACAAATGTATTAGTTGTTCTTCATGTGCTAGGATATGTCCAGCAAGAGCAATGAAAATGTTATCTGTTAAAGTTTTTGATAAAAGGTTAAAGAAGGAAATGGTCAAAAAATTCCCTGTTATAAATTATAATAGATGTATATTTTGTGGTTATTGTGTAGATGTATGCCCGACAGAAGCTTTGTATCATGTTCCATATCATGATTTAGTGTATATGAACATGCAAGATATGATATTATCTTTAGAGGATTTCCAAAAAGAACCAGAAAATGTTTCAGCAAAAGAGGGCATACCAGTTAGATATGTGTTTGATGAGAAAAGAGGTTTAGTAAAAATTAAACAGGAAGAAGAGAAAAAAGAGATTTCACAACCTGTAGAACAAACAAAACAACAAGAAAGCACAAAACAACAAACAAACAATCCAGAACCAAAATCAGTTAATAAAGGAGGTGTTAATCAATGAACCCCATACTATCTTTACCTTTGTTCGCGTTATTATTAGGGGTTGCAGCTATAATAGCAGCATATTATGTTATAAAAGTTAAAGACTTGGTTTATGCAAGCTCAATGTTAGCAGTTTTAGCTTCTCTGATAGCTGCACTGATAGCGCTTTTAGGATTTGGAATAGTATCAGCATATCTAGTCTTAGTTTATGTGGGGGCAGCTGTTATGTTTATAATAATTGCTATTTCAATGGTAGGAGTTAGGGGAAGAGAATCTAAAGAACCTTTTTTAGGCTTTGCAGCTGCTTCTTCTATAGCTGTTACAATAGGCATAATAGTATTAGCTGGAAAACTCTATAATTTATATTCATATCCAGAATATGTTTCAGTTACACAAGCCGCTTCTGGCCTTTTATCACATTACTTGCCAGTAATAGCATTAATAATAATAGCTCAAGCTGCTACATTGGTTGAAGCTATAAGCATAGCAAGAAGGGGTGAAAAAGAATGATAATTATAGATCAGTTAACTGGAGCAATAGTTATGGTAATATCTGCCATAATAATTGGAATTGGAGCTTATGGCGTTACATCATCAAGAAGTTTGTTTAGGCAACTGCTATCTATAGAGGTTATATTTAATGGGTTATTAGTTTTAGTTTTGTCTTTATTATCATTTAATGCCATAATAGCAACTTATTTTGGTATAGTTATAATAAGTGTCGTTTCGGCAGAAGTTATAGTAGTTGTTTCTATTTTGGTTGCATATATGAGGGAATCTAAGTCAGTTAGCTCTGAAGATCTTGAAGAAGGGGGTGTTTGATAGTGTTGTTATCATTTCCCGCTTTGTGGTTAACTATTTTGCTACCTATATTACTTGGCGTATTGGCGTGGCTTCTAGGTAAATATGAAAGTGCAGTTAAAGCTTTAATATACTTGTCAGGATTTGTATTATTAGTCCCACTAGCGTTAGTATTATCTTATTACGCATCTGGTGAAATATCTAAAAGTATAGTCGACCCTATTTATATAAACCTAGTATCATATAGAATTGGAACCTTTTATCTCGGCATAGATGGTCTATCAGCTCCTATAGTGATTGGGATATCTATAGTTACAGCTTTTGTTTCATTTTATGGCATCAAATATATGACTAAAAGGATCGAAGAAATGAAAGAAGAAAATGAAAAGGTTCCTAATTTGGGCGTTTATGCATTTTTATATAATATATTTGCAGTTACAATGCTTGGAATAGCATATTCAAGCAACTTAATTGAATTTTACATATTTTTAGAAGGTACATTAATTTCGTCATTTTTATTAATTGCATACTATGGTTATGGCGATAGGAAAAAGATATCATTGCTTTATTTTGTTTGGACTCATATAGGAGCAGTATTGTTATTAACCGGGATTTTGTACTTTGGATATCTTGTAGGATCTTTTAACTATATGACATTATTAAATGGCTCCTTAACACCTATAGGTTCAGAAGAAGCAATATTAGGTGGTGCAACAACAATTATAGCACTCTTAATGCTTATAGGTCTCTTTGTTAAGATGGCAGTATTTGGAGTTCATATGTGGTTACCATATGCTCATGCAGAAGCACCAACGCCTATTTCTGCTTTGTTATCACCAAACCTGATAGGACTTGCGGGATACGCTATTGCTAGATTTGTTTTCCAATTTTTCCCAACAACTATGTTAACTTGGAGACCATATTTGTTAACCCTTGCATTTGTAACAATAATTTATGGAGGATTAGTTGCTTTAAGACAAAAAGATTTTAAGAGATTTTTAGCATATTCAAGCATTAGCCAGATGGGTTATATGTTATTAGGATTAGCAACTTTAACATCATATGGCATTATTGGAGCAATGCTTATATATTTATCTCACGCAATCGGTAAGGCAATATTATTCATGTCAGCAGGTGTCTTTATTACAGAACTTAAAAATCTTAGGGATATAACTAAAATGGGAGGGCTTGCTAAGAAATATCCTTTAACTGCAGCTCTCGCTTTGTTTGGATTTATGAATTTAACAGGATTACCGCCAAGTGTTGGCATGTGGAGTGAAATATTAGTTGTTATGGGATTAGTCCAATCTTATATGCTTAGAAATCTAGCTTCTCTTATAGGTTTTACTGCTTTGCTTATAGTTTCTCTAACATTAACTGGTGCATATTCATTTATAATGATGAGAAGAATATTCTATGGACATTCTAGAAGTAAAATAGAAGGAAGCGAAAAAATCGATGTATTTAAATTATCTATATTAGGAGTTGCTATATTTGGTTTTGTGTTTTTCTTAGTCATAAATCCTCTTATATCAAGTCTAAATACATCAGTAATAACTTTTATAATATCATCTTTGGGTAGGTGATTATAAATGATTACTGTATATTCAAATTGGTTTGAATGGAGTTCAATATGGTTGTCTCCTTTTATAGGTGCAGGTATTTTAGCCTTATTATGGCTATTCAATGTGAGAAATGAAAAAGTATATAACATAATAAGCGTCTTAAGCATATTTATATCGTCAATAGTATCTTCTGTAGCATTGTATGATGTTTTGATAAAACATGAGATAATAGTTGCTGAGACTTCAACGTATTGGGTAAGTTTACTTAAAATTAAAGTGGGCACATATTTAGATGGTCTTGGGGCTATAATGTCTACAATAGTTTCATGGCTTAGCTTTTTAATAGCCGTGTATAGCGTAGAATATATGAAGAAAGATTGGGGAGTTCAAAGATATTTCTTCTTTATATCATTCTTTGTAGGTAGCATGCTATTGCTTGTAACTGCAAGCAATATGATATTAATGTTTATAGGATGGGAAGGAACAGGTCTTGCAAGCTATGCTCTAATAGGCCATTGGTATACTGATGAGGAAGAATATTGGGTAGGGGTTCCAGGAAGAAAAGCGTTAGGATTACCAATGTATTTTGAACCAAGCACTAGCGGTATAAGAGCTATTCTATTTACGAGAGTTGGAGATGTAGGCTTTCTAGTGGGATTTACTTCATTATTTTTCATTGCAAATAGCTTTAGTATCCCTACTATAGCCTCTACTGCAGGAACTTGGATGGGTCTCTTAGCATCTAAAGGAATGTTAACTGCTTTTTTGCTTATATTTACGCTAGGCGCATTAGCAAAGAGCGCACAATTCCCATTCCACGAGTGGTTAGTAACAGCTATGACAGGTCCAACACCTGTTTCTGCATTAATACATGCTGCAACAATGGTTAAGGCAGGTGTTTACTATATATTGCGTTTTGCCCCTATATTCTTTATAGGAGCAATAGCTGCAAGTTCTTTAGCAGTATCGCAAACACAGGAATATTTTTACATTGTAGCAGGATTAGCAGTCACGACAGTATTTATTATGGCAACTATGGCCATAGTAAGCAATGAATTTAAATTAATATTAGCATATTCAACTGCCGAATACTTAGGTTATATGATATTAGCTGTTGCGGCAGGAGGACTATTTGTTGTAACTCATAATTATACAGCTATGGCGGATGCTGAATTAGCTGGTATAGCAATGCTTTTAGCTCATGCAATATTTAAAGCAGCTTTATTTTTAATAGCTGGATATGCATTGCATGCAACTGATAGCAGATTTATCGATTATATGGGTAATTTCTCAAAATATATGAAAGTGACAACGATATCTATGTGGTTAGCTGGTCTAAGCTTAGCAGCAATACCTCCGTTTAGTGGTTTCTTTGCAAAAGAATTAGTGTTAGAAAATGTTGCAAAGACAGGATATTTAGGAATTTACATATTTGCGGTTTTAGCAGTATTTTTCACAGCTGCCTACATATCTAGGCTAATCATAAGAGTATTCCATTCCCCACCATATCAAGAATCAAAAGAACATCATTTGCATGAAGCTCCTATATTAATGCTTGCTCCATATACAATATTAGCTTTAGCAGCCCTCGTTTTAGGTATATTATGGTTCTATACAGGTAAAGGATTGGAAATAGGGATATTTGAAACTTTAGGTATACAGGCATCTCCAGCATTTAACGTAGTTGTTGATGCATCAACTATTATTATAACCACTTTAATTGTAATTGACTTCGCAATAATAGCTTATCTTTATATAAGAAGATATAACTTTATGGCAATGCTTGATAGGAGCTCTGTTCTCAAATCACTGCATACTTTCTTATACGATAGATGGTTCATAAATTCAGCTCTATACTATTTGTTCTTATACTCATTCATGGGATTATCATGGCTAATGGGAGTTATCAATACCGCTATAGATTTATTCTATCACTATGTAATACCTAAAGCTGGAGAATTGGCATCAAAAGGATTAAGGGCATTTTTCAGAGGCAGGACAGATTATTTGATAGCCCTTTACATAATTATGGCAAGTATCGTTATATTAATTGTATTCTTTGGATGGTGATAAATGATGTGGGAAGTAGGAATTATTGAATTTTTCTTATATCTGACATTGGCTATGGGGTTAATTTCACCTATATTAGGGATAAGAAACGATAAAAGCGATTGGCCTGTTGTGATGGGAATTGTTGGAATAGGTACCTTTTTTGTTGTATCTTTATTATCATTATATGCCAGCTTCCAAAATATACTTATATTTTACAATGGATTAGTGATTCAAGATTCATTCACTTCTTTAATCCTATTGGGTTCATCCATAGCATCAATAATTTACATCATTGCAGTAGGTAAAGATGGACTTAAATGGTCAAGCAGACCTGCTCTATATAGCTTAATACCTTTAGTATTATTTGGTTTGTTCTTCTTATCAGGGGCAACTGATGCATTAATGATACTGGCGTCATGGCTTCTAGTATCTGTTGCAAGCTATGTGTTTGTTTCATTACCAGATGGAAAAGAAAGCAAGGAGGCTTCTATTAGGTATATAATGGTAGGAATGATAGGTACATTGATACTAGCTTTCTGGGTAGCATCATTTGCAATTTCTCCTAGACCAGATTCAAGTAGTTTTCTATTAACATCATTAATCCCAACAACAAAATCAGGTTTTAGTATAGTTGGGTTAACAGTTTTGTTACTAATAGCAGCTTTAGGGTTTAAGGTAGGTTTATTCCCATTCCATTGGTGGTTACCAAGTGTCTATGGAAGAGGCGATGGTAGGGGTATATCATTTGTTGCTGGTATAATTAAGTTAGGATTTATAGCAATAATAACTAGATCAATAGTTATTATGGCATCTTCAATAAACGGTATAAGTCCCATAGCAAGTTATGCAGCCCTTTTAATAGCCTTTTTATCTGTGGCAAGTATGGTCTATGGCAATATAGCTGCTTTAACATCAAGGGATTTCCAGGTAATATTATCTTATAGCAGTATGGCTCAAGTTGGTTATATTTTTGCGGCTATAGCTGCTGCAGCATATTTTTCAGGAAACTCTGAAATAAGTCTTTTAAGACTAGCTCTATTTGCAGTTGCGTTGCAATCGATAGCATATGGCATTGCAAAAACACCTTTATTTGCATTTGTTGGAAAGACAAAAAGAGAATTAAGTGATTTACATGGATTGCTTTCATCAAATCCTGCAGCTGCAATTTCTGCTTCAATATTACTTTTCAGCCTTTTAGGTATACCACCATTATTAGGTTTCTGGGGGAAACTTTACTTGTTTTTATCTGCCTCAGGATATAGTATATGGCTTGTGCTGTTGGCATTGATTAACAGTGGAATAAGTGCGGTTTATTATATTATTGCATCAAGAGAAATATTATCTAAAGGTGAAAATAAGATAACAGTTGGAAAAGGTTACACTGCTGCTTTAATTATTTCAGCCTTAGCATTAATTATTATTGGTTTATATGCACCGTTTTTATTAAAATCTATAGTAAACATTTATTATTAATTTTTTTTTTTTTGAAAATGCCGCCGCCGGGATTCGAACCCGGGACCTCCGGATTACTCAGGCTTTATCGATTTCGGTTAAACGCCGTATGAGTCCGGCGCTCTAACCTCCTGAGCTACGGCGGCCCATTGTTAAATGAGAAGCTTGTTTGAAATTTAACCTTTTCTTTAGAATACTTTCGGTAAAATTTTATTATTTTCAATTAATTGTATAGTTATGTTTATACTCGGGTTGCTAAAAAGTTTCATAGGTAATACTTATGATCGGTGAGATAATGAGCGAATTTAATAAAAAGGTAGACGAATTGAGGATAGTTAGTTTTAGAATAGATACTGATACTTTATTTAAGTTGGATAAAATAACTTTAAAAACAAAAAGTAATAGAAGTGAAGTTATAAGAAAGGCTATAGAGCAATACTTAAAAAATGAAATTAAATAATTTTTATATAGATAGTCGATACAATAAATCATTTATGAAAGAACATCTTCATAAATATAGGGATAAAAAATGGCAAATATTTGGACTTATTTAATAGTAGGATTAATAGTAGGATTAGTAATAGGTGCCGGTATAGGTTATGCAGTTGTTCCAAAAACTACTAAAACAGTTACAACTACACCTCCTACAACTACAACTTCGCAACAAACAAGCGTATTTACGGTTGGGGCTGCTGGAACTCTAAAGTTTTCGTTTGGCAAATTAATTAATTTGACTAGCACTTATTATCCAGGACTTGGTGTTGGAACACCAATGTTTAAAGGTAGTGGAGAAGTAGCGCAAACCGAGAATACAACTAAAGAATTTAGTATAGTTGCTTCTGCAGATACAACGACAATTCCATCAGTTTTGTTCCCTAATATAGCTAACTATGAAATAGCTTTTGGAATAACTCAAATGGTAATAATTGTTGATTTACAAACTGCAGCAGGAAAACAGGTATATAGTCTATGGAAAGAAACTCAGAATATGCAACCTTTATCAAGCCAATGGAACCAAACATGGAAGGAAATATTTTCGATAATTGCATCTAATCCATCAACAGTGAT
Organism: Caldisphaera sp.; assembly: GCF_023256325.1. Lineage (GTDB taxonomy): Archaea > Thermoproteota > Thermoprotei_A > Sulfolobales > Acidilobaceae > Caldisphaera. The sequence goes on along the minus strand of NZ_JAGDXI010000015.1, from coordinate 71,975 downwards.
TGGAGTATCTAATCCCTTTACTGATCCTAGTGGGTATCAAGCTCAATGTGTCTTAAAACTGGCAGGCTTATCATTCTTTAATAATGCATCATATTTATATAATTCCGTTTATAATAATCCTTCAAAATATCAGATGAGAAATACTGAAACGGATTTACTTACATTAATGGCAACAAATAATTCGGTTTCATTCATATTATCAGCTTATATGTCTAATGCTTTACCTCAAACTAAGAGCTATCAAAGCGAAGGATATAATATAACATACATAACTTTACCGCCTTTAGTAAATTTGGGTAACTTATCTTACGTAAACTATTATCATAATGTTAACGTGACTTGGTCAGAACTAGGCCAAACAAAAACTTTTACATGTAATCCAGTAGTATATACGATAACTATTCCTAAGTATGCACCTAATCCACAAGCTGCAATAAACTTCATTTTATTGCTATACAGTCCTCAAGGACAACAGGTATTAAAGAGTTATGGTATACAACCAATAGTACCAGGAATAGTTTATGGAAATTACTCAAGCGTTCCATCAGTAATTAAGCCCTTTGTAATACCGGTTAATGAGACCAATTTGATGAGCATATTCCCATGAGTGAAAAATTTTGAAGAGGGTACAAATATTTTTTATTTTTTCTCTAATTTTTTCTTTAATATTTTTAATATTTTTTGTTTATCCAATAACTGTTCTCCTATTAGTAGGTAGCAAAGGCATTATATCATCATTAAAAAATGAATCATTTCTGGCTGCGGTCTATGTTACTTTGATTATATCTACTACAGCCGCAATCTTCGCAGTAATATTTGGTTTACCACTAGGCTATATAATAGCTAGATATGAATTTAAATTTAAGAGCGTAATAGAGACCATTATAGATATACCGATAGTAATACCCCATGTGGTAGTAGGAATAATGATAGTATTGGCATTCTCTTCTCAATATGGTTTAGGGCCTTTCTTACATAGGTTTGGAATTAACGTTATAGATACAATATTAGGAGCAACTCTTGCCGTTTCTTATCTTTCTTCAACATACACAATTAGAATTATAGAATCTTCAATAAAAATGATAGATCCCGAAATGGAACTAATATCTAGGAGTTTAGGGGCATCACAAATGAGGACTTTCTTTAATGTCATTCTGCCAAATATATGGAAGTCTGTTGCTAATGGTGCTCTTTTGACATGGGCCAGAGCAACATCCGAGGCAGGGGCTTTATTTATTGTAGCATATTATGTTTTATTTGGAAAAACAACTGTTTATCCATCATCCGTATATATCTATGAGAGTTATGTAGGTTTAGGACTGATAGATGCAGTTAAGTTTTCTGCTGCATTATTAGTAATAGTAATTGGCATATTTATCTTATTCAGATTGTTCCTAAACTTGAGGAGATAAAGAGTTGGAAGCTCTAACTATACAAAATTTAACTGTAAAACTAAAAAATTTTGTATTAGGGCCAATAAATTTAGAGTTAGAGGAACACGGATATTATGTTATAGCTGGTCCCAATGGGAGTGGAAAAACAACACTCCTCAGATCAATATTAGGGTTTTACAGGCCTTTATATGGGAAAATTATATTATATGGAAAAGATATAACAAACTTACCCATAGAAAAAAGGAAAATAGGTTATGTTACACAAAGCTACTCTCTTTTTAATAATATGGATGCAAAATCTAATATAGAATATGGCCTCAAATTAATGAAATTGAATAAAAGTGAAAGAGAAAAAAGAATTAAAGACATATCAGTTATGTTAAATATAGAGAATCTTTTGAATAAAAAGCCAAAAGAATTAAGTGGGGGTCAGCAGCAATTAATTTCAATAGCTAGGGCATTAGTTATTGAACCCAAAATTTTATTGCTAGATGAACCTCTTTCCAACTTAGATCCAAACGTTAAAAAGAATTTGAGAAATATCTTGAAAAAAATTACCAAATTAAAAACAACAACCATAATACATGTAAGCCATTTTATTGAGGATGCTTTTGAATTGTCTACAAAGCTTTTCTTTATGTATAAAGGTAAGATAATTGAAGCTGGTAATCCTGTAGAGATAATCAATAATCCAAAAACGCTGGAATTTTCTGAATATTTAGGTTATTCTAATATGATCGATACCAATTCTTTTGAAATATTAGAAAATATTTTTCATGATTTAAAAGGACTGAATTATGATGGTAAAGTTTATGCAGTTTTTAGGCCAGAAGATGCAAAAATATGTGGTAATAGATGTTGCGACTATAGTTTTGAAGGAAAAATAACAGATGTCGGCTTAACTTCTCGTGGTTTTTTGTATACTGTAAAAGTTAACGATAAAACTTTTAATATATTTTCTGAAGATAAATTTGAAGAGAACAATAAAGTGTATTTATGCTTTGATGCTAATAAGATAAAAATTGTAAGATCTGCAAATGAAATTTAAATATTTTTGTAATCCTTTCAATTTATGGGCCGGGGTGGCCGAGCGGTCTAAGGCGGCGGGCTGCAGTAATAATGTGGCCAAGCCCATCGTTTGCTGAGACCCGTTATTCCCGGGTTCGAATCCCGGCCCCGGCTCATAGCTCTATATCAATGTATAACTTTAATACGCATAATAGAATTATATAATAGGGCTATGAAATGCCTTGCGACGAGGTGACCTTATTTGGGGAATGATCTGGAAAAGCCGAATGAGCCCCATGAATGTAAAATAATAGTTTATGATGGCTATTTGGATATAGTTAATCTGCTTAATGAAATAAAAGAAAAGATTTATATATATAATGCTGATATATCATTAAAAGGTTATTATTTAAAACCCGTGCATAAAGTATATAAAGTAAAAAATGGTAAAAATAAAGTAATTTATGAATATTATGGAAGATATTGGTGGAAGAAAGTTGGTAAAAAAATGATATATTCTGGCATAACAAAACCAAAGATATTACCTTCGCCTCCAGATAATCCATTAGATGGTCTTTCAATAATTAGAGATGGTAAAAACGTTATAATTGATTGCTTTATTTATGATAAATTTAAGTGGATATTTAAGGATAGAAAAACGGAAAGAACTTGGTAATTATGGGGAAAAATTATGGCAAGAAAATCAATGTCTTCATTTGATATTTATTCATGGGTTAACACATCGGGAAAATTAATTTTAGGACAAAGAGTAGACAATGCATACTATGAGGGAAAATTTGTTTTATTAAAAATAAAAACTAAAATAAGTGATTTTCTGTTAATAGAACCTTCAATAAGGATTCACTTTACTAAAAGAGTTAGGCCATCTAGCGAATTTGTGAGCAAACCCTTTGCTATGCTGTTGAGAAAATATATAAGGAATCAGAAAATTAATTTAGTTGAGCAAATAGGATTTGATAGAATTGTTAAAATCGTTTTTTCTAACGAAAAATTATTTGCTGAGATTCTTCCCAAGGGGGTTGTAGTTTTAACCAATGAAGAGAACCAAATTCTGGGGTCAACAAAGTATCTAAAGTTTAAGGATAGAGAAATAAAGACAAAAGTAAATTACATTTTTCCAAAAATTATTGAGACAAAGCCCTGGGAATTAAAATTAGAGGAAATTATAAGTAATATATCTAAATATAAAGATATAGCTAGAGGATTGGTCATGGGTTTGAATATTCCAGGAGAGGTCGCTGAAGAAGTTCTTTATTTGTTAGGTATACCAAAAGAAACTAATCCATCAAATATTGACAAGAATAGTATAGAACAAATCTTAATAAATTTAAAAAAATTAATAGACAACAGCTTAGAGGGTAAGGGTTACATATATTTTATTAATGAAAACCCCGTGCAAGCAACACCATTTATATCAAAAAACATTTTGGAGAATGGAGGGAGAATGATCGAATATGAAAGTTTTGATATTGCTTTAGATGATTACTTTAACATGATATCTGAAGTAGTTAATACTAAAATTGAAGAAGAAAAATCAAAGATAATGCACAGTATTGAAGAGAATAAAATTTTATCAGCAAAATATATTGAAGAGTCACAAAAATTAGAAAGAGATGCGCAATTAATTGCACAGAATTATTCAGCTATAGAAGAAATAGTTAATTGCATTAATAAAAATAATGGGAATTGTAAAAATGTTGTAAAAATTGATAACAAAGAAAAGTATGCAATTATTGATTTTAATGGGGAACTGATTAAAGTATACTTTAATGAAAGTTTAGATAAGACTATTATTAGGTTATATAAGGAAGCAGGAGAACTTAGATCAAAATCTAAAAAAGCTATCAGTTCCATTAATGACATGATGAAAAGGTTAAACGAGCTTGAAGAAAAAATTGAGGTAGAAAAAGTTAAAAATTTGATAAAAAATAGAAGAAAGGAGTGGTACGAAAAATATCATTGGGTTATAACAAGAAACGATTTTTTAGCTATTGGTGGTAAAGATGCTGATCAGAATGAAAGTATTGTAAAGAAATATTTAAAAGATAAAGATGTTTATATTCATGCAGACATTCATGGTTCTCCATCAGTAGTTTTATTCACTGGAAATAAAGAAGTTAAGGAAGATGATATAAATGATGCAGCAATAATAGCTGTTGCATATAGCAAAGCTTGGAAAGCTGGCATGGGGAGCGTTGGAGTATATTGGGTATATGGCAATCAAGTTTCAAAGTCTCCACCTTCGGGAGAATACTTATCAAAGGGATCATTTATGATATATGGTAAAAAGAATTTCTTAAAGCCCTTTAATGTTGAACTTTATATTGGCGTTACCTTTAGAGAGGAAATACCGATTATAATATCTGGTAGTGAAGAAAACGTCAAGCTAAAATCTATAGTATATTCAAAGATTATTCCAGGTGAAAAAGGGCAAAAAGAAATTGCAGAAGAATTAAAAATAGAATTTTCTAAGTTGTTTAATGATAAGGAAAGAATATACATGCTTGCGTTAAATGAAAATGAGATCATGCAAAAAATTCCAGGTAAATCTAGAATAATTTTCGTTAAAAAAGGATTAAATAAAAGTACAATAAACTTGAAATATGATCTTTCGGATTCATCTTAATTTTTTCAATAATAAATTTTAATTAATATATTTAAAATAGTTTATTTAAGAAGCCTAGGTCTTGTTTGATATAAATTAAAAAATTTTTAGAGCTTTAATTTAGTTATTTCTCTTTCTATACTTATTTACTGAACAATTTTATTTTATACTAGAAAATAAAAATAATCTTTTAATTCATCGTTAGAGAATAAAAAGATTAGACTGCATGAAGATTTTAAAGATAACAAGATTTTAAAACTCTGTGTCCAAAATATAATGAGGTGCTATTAGAAGTGTCAGTCACAGCAATAAAGAGATTGGATATGCTCGATACAGTTCAGCCTCCAATATGTACTAGTTGCGGAAAAATAATTCATCCGAGAGAAAAAGCAGTATCATTTTATTGTCCTAACTGTGGAAAAGCATTGATTTGGAGATGTAGCAAATGTAGAAAGCAAGGTATGAAATATAAATGTCCAAATTGTGGATTTATTGGACCTTAGGTGATATTATATGGCAAAAGTTGCTGTATTGTTGAAAGTAATGCCAAATTCTCTAGATATTAAGCTAGATAGCCTTAAAAACGAAATACAAAAATCACTTCCTACAGGTTATCAAATAATAGACAGCAAAGAAGAACCAGTTGCATTTGGGTTAAAAGCTCTAATACTATTGGTTTCTATGCCTGAAAATACAGAAGGAGGCACGGAAGATCTCGAATCATTAATTAGAGGAGTAGAAGGGGTAGAAGACGTAGAAGTTGAAACAGTCAGCAGATTGAGTGAGTAGTTGGATTATGAATGATGCTTTTTATTATTTATTGTTAGTTTTTTGGATATCATTCATATCAAATGCAATTCCTTTTGGTGGTCCTCCTTACACGATAATCACTGCAACTGCCATAATTCAGCTTAATTACAATTACTTCTGGGAATTAATAATATTAGCTTCATTAGGAGCAATTTTATCAAAAATAATTATCTATTTGTTTGGAAGCTTGTTCAAAAAACCTTTATTAAAAAATAAAAATGTTAAGATGTTATCAAGCTTACCGAATAAATATATTTTATTAATACTTTTCATTTTATCCATTATACCTGTTTTGCCATTTGATGATTATCTATACTTAGCTGGAGGAGCTGCGAAAATATCATTGCTTAAAATGGCCTTAATAACTTTAATTGCAAAATTTTCTAAAACAATAATTGAAATATATATCGAGTTAAAGGTAATTACCTTGGCATCATATTTGCTATCCATATCAAAACCAGATATAGCTATAATTTTAACTGTAGTTTTTATAGCAATAGGTATCGCAGGCTTTAAGATAGATTGGGAAAAGCAATATTATAAAGCAAAGGATGTTATAATTAAGAAAAAAGAAAATATTAGTTAAGGTTTTAAAATCATTGCCTATCATATTTAATAGAAGTAAATATGAGAATTTAACTCCTAAATTAAAGGAGGCTAGAACCATGTCAAGGTGGATTGAACTTACAACTCTAGGTACAGGTGGGGCATACCCAGGTGAAAATAGATTTACTGCATCCTATGCAATAAGGGATTGGCTAGGCAATATAATACTTTTAGATGTTGGAGAAGGAACCCAACATAGGTTAAGACAGGCTGATATACCTTTAACTAGAATAAACACCATAGCAATAACTCATGGTCATGGAGACCATATTAATGGATTGCCTGGTCTTCTTCAATCTATGTATTTAAATACAAGAAATATACCATTAAACATCATCGCGCCAAAAGATGTAATAAAGTTTATTAAAGATGCCCTTGAAGTTGAGGGAAATCATCTAGGCTTTAATATAAATCTTTATGAAATAAGTGCTAATGGCATGCTAGAGATTTTTAACCAAAAAGGAGACAGACTAAACATATATTGGTATCCATCATGTCATTCTAGGGAATCTTACTGTTATACTTTGGAATGGAATTTAAGGCCAAGAATAAATATCGAAGAAATGAAAAAACAAGGCATTTATCCAGGACCCGATATAGAGAAGTACTTTGAATTAGAAGATAATCGAATGTTAATTAGGATTAATCCTTTTAAAATAAGCTATACAGGGGATACTAAGCCCTGCGATAATATAGTTTCTTGTGTAAAAGAATCTAATGTAATAATTCACGAGTCTACTTTTTCTGATGATCATCAAAGCGAAGCAGAAAAGTTTTATCACAGCACAGGGAGAGGAGCTGCATTATCAGCAAAAAAATCTAAGGCATCTTTATTGATATTAACTCATATAAGCTCTAGATATGAGGGATTTGAAGCTATTGAAATTGAAAAACAGGCAAAGGAGGAATTTAAAAATACTATATTAACATGGGATTTAGCTAAATATAGGTTTGTTCTATAATTTTAATTCTTTAGATATTCCCAACAATGTATTATAAATATTAGAAGATTGTATTTCGCTTAACCTTCTTTAAATAAAAATTGTTTTAGTAGTTATAAATATTTTTTTATTATAGTTATACTATTATAAAACTTATAATTAATGAACCTGAGTTAGGAATTCTCATCTATTTTATTATTCAGGTATATCTCTTTCCCATAAAGGCCTTCCTCTAACTGTTTGAGGAGATAACCAATCTATAACTGCATTGATATTATCAGATTCGATTGTTATTTTTATTGGTCCTAATGGGGATTCTTCATCCCATGAAATTAAACTAATTTTTCCCTGATATAATGCTTGTTTGTGTAAAAGAATTTGTAAAACATTGCCTCTTATTCTTTTTAAAAAATAAGATCTAGCTGCATCTAATATAGCTTGCTTTCTTAGCAGGTCATGAAACTTTCTTAAAGAATCATAAGAATCTGAAAAACACCTTATAACTTTATATTCTCCTTGATCTATTATTTCCATATCTTTATATGTAAATACGTTGTTTATTGCCTTAATTACCTTTTCTTCATCTTCAGTAGGCCTCAGCTCCGCCTCTACAATAATTCTCCCATTCTTCATTTTCTATGACCTCTACTACTTTGTTTATTTTATCTTCTAACTCTTTTAAACTACCTTCATTTATTATTATAAAATCCGATACAGCTATAACATTACCTATACCATATTCTAAATTTTTTTTATCTCTAAAAGAAAATTCTTCCCATGATATATCTTTTCCCTCTCTTTTCCTGTTTTTTAATCTGTTAAACCTAGTCAAGGGCGAGGCATGTATAGAAACAAGGCAAATATCTAAATTATTTTTTATTTTCAATTCTTTCAATTCTTCTATAGCTCTTATACCATCGATTACTATGAATTTATCTTTTTTATTTTCAATCCTTTTTAAAAGTAGTTTAGCAATTGCATTCCTTCCATATTCTTGCCTTAGTTGTGTTGCTAGATTTTCAATATTTTCAATTGTTAATTCTATGCCTCTACGCCTAGCTTCGTCTCTTACTATATCGCCCATAATAAATAGTTCAGCATTAAGTTTTTCCGCAATCTTTTCTGCTACAACACTTTTTCCGCTTCCAGGCATTCCAGTTATAGCAATTGCTAATCTTTTCATTTTTTGTACCCAATTAATGTTCTAAGTAAAGTAATAAGATTCTAGATTTTATCGTTTTCAGTAATAATTTAAAGCTTGTAACCAAACCTTCTAAGCAATTCTTTTCTTTCTTTTTTATCCTCTTCTTTTTCTACTCCTAGAGGCTTGAACCCATCTGAAAATCCCAAAACTAATCTACTTTCACCCATATCAGCAATCGCTATTTTAACTGGATTTGAAGTTGCTACATAAATTGACGTAACTTCTTGAACTGATTTTATTGCGTTTAATACATTTATTGGCCATGAGTCTTTTAGATATATAACGAAGACATGACCTGAGGAAATTATGTTGCAGGTTTCTATTGCCTGTTTTGTTAAATCTTTATCATTACCTTCATATCTTATTAATCTTTTTCCTGAAGCTTCACAAAAAGCTATTCCAAATTTCGCTGATGGGCAGCTTGTAACCATGGTTTCATAGAGATCTTCAACTGTTTTTATAAAATGGCTTCTGCCTATTATTACGTTTGTTCCCTCAGGAACAGGTATGTCTAAAACTTGAAATTCCATAACTTTTCACCAAAATATTATAAAAATACTGGACTTAAATTTTTATTCTTTTTTGTTTATTTCAATCTCCTCTTGATAGTGACTTTAACCTTTCTATAAAATTATATTTTTCTAAGATCTCATAAAGATAATCTGGAATACATTTTCTCCAATCATCGTTGCCTTCAATTATACTATTTCTTATATTAGTTCCACTACATAAATTTCTGTTAAACATCGGTTGCATGATTGCTTTAAGGCCCATATCTTTGAATAAGTTCAAAACTAAAGAATTTCCTGAAACAACGCCATCGAACTCAGGCAATAACATTTTAAGATATTGAACCCATACTTTGTTCATCTCTATATCCATTATAGGTACAATGTAAATTCTTTGGCAATAGTCATAGCCAAATTCTCTTGCTAATACGCTTTTTATGATTTCAATTCTTTCTCCTGCAGTTAAAGGATTTTTTATTGTATAGCTTTCTTGAGCTGAGCCTACAACTATTATTAGCTCTTTAGAAAGGTTTAATGCATATTCTATAGCCTTTATATGCCCTATGTGTAATGGTTGGAATCTACCTGGAAATATTAACCTATTGTAATTTTCTTGCACTAAATATCCCCACAATATAAAAAAACTCTCAAGACTATAAGCATTAATTGGGTATTAATTTGAACGAATCTGAAAAAGAAAATAAAATATTTAGTTATGAAATTAGTAATGAAGCTAAATCTCTTGCGGAGAAATACGGTTATTCTGATTATATAGTAGAGAGATATATAAAATTATTGGGAGAAGAAGTTATAGATCTTTTAGAATTTAACGAAATACCTATGCCTCAAACTATAAGATGTAACGATTTCCTAGTTTCATGTGATGAACTAGAAAAGAGGTTAAAAAACAAAGGAATTAAAATACAAAAAATACCTTTTTTACCTCACGGATATGAGATAATAGAATCTCCTTATAATGTTGGTGCTACACATGAGTATTTGATGGGCTATTACTACTTGCAAGATCCTGGCTCTATGCTTGTTGTTTATTTAATGAACCCTTTAAAAAATTCTTTTATAATAGATATGGCTTCTGCTCCTGGTGGAAAAGCAAGTCAAATACTGCAATTAACAAAAGATAGCGTTAAGTTAGTTTCTGTAGAATTAAAAAAAGCGAGAATAAAGGCTTTAAGGTCTAATTTGCAAAGGATGGGTTTTTCAAGCTACATAATTTTAGAAACAGATGCAAGAAAACTCTCTTTAAAAAATTCTGATATGATTTTGCTCGATTCTCCTTCATCAGGGGAAGGGATAATTAGGAAGGATCCTAAAAGGAAAAGTAGCAGACCAAGAAGTGATATGAGAAAAATACATTTATTACAATATCAGCTTTTGAACAAAGCAATAGATATAGTTAAGCCTGGTGGAGAAATAACGTATGCTGCATGTAGCACTGCTATAGAGGAAGGGGAATTTGTTATCGATAGAGTTTTAAATAAAAGGAATGTCGATACTATAAAAGTTGATTCACCTATTGGTGACAAAGCTTATGAAGAATTTAATGGTATCGTGTTTGATGATAGAGTAAAGAATTGCATTAGACTATGGCCTCATAAGCATGGAACTGAGGGGTTCTTTATATGCAAGCTGAGAAAGGAGGAAAATTAGTAAACTTGTCAAAATCAGATTTAAAAGCATTAGAAAATTTTGTTTCCCAGCTAGGAATAAATATTTCAAGTATAGCAACAAATCTAAAAAAGTTGGAAATAGAAAATGGGAAATATAATGATATATTCGATATACCAATTCAATTAGAAATAATAGTTAACAGCCTAGAATCAATTTATACAACAGGCTTTTATTTAGGGTATATAAAAAATAATAAATTCTATCCAGGATTAACATTATTAAGAAGGATTTCAAGGCTGTGTAATGAGATAAATTGCATAAAATTAAATAAAAAAGGCGAAAAGCAATTCCTATATGGAAAAATAGTTAAAAATAACATTATATCATTTAAGGAAGGTTTGCGTGTGATTTTAAATGAGAACGATGAACCTATAGGATGGGGTATAGGTAAAGTTATTAATCGGAAAAAAGAAATTAAAATAGTCGAGCCAGTAAAAGATTTGGGCTGGTATTTAAGAAGAGGTGGATGAATATTGGTATTTAATGATGGAGATTTCGTGCTAATAAACTATACAATTAAGGTAAAGAACGGTGATACATATTTAGTTCAAGAGACAACTTATGAAGACGTAGCAAAGCAATCAGGTATATTTGATGCTAATAAAAAATATGGTCCATATTTAATAGTTATAGGGAAAAGCCAGCTGATAGAAGCTGTTAATGAAACAATAAAAGAAATGGAGATAGGAGAGAAGAAGGAAATTAAGGCTGAACCTTCAAAGGCCTATGGGGAAAGAAGAGATGATTTGGTATTAAGAATACCCGTAAAGCAATTAAAAAGGTACAACATACCATTGAGAATAGGCCAACAAGTTGAAATTGGAGGAAGAGTTGGTGTAATAGAAAGGATTGCAGAAAGATTCGCTTATATAGACTTTAACCATCCATTAGCAGGTAGGGAACTTTTAATAGATTTGGAGGTAGTAAAGAAAATAGATGATTTTACTGATAAGGTAAAATATTTAGTTGAAAGGTGGCTTGGTATACCAAACAACAAGGTTGAGATAAGCGGAGACCAGAATACAATAAATATAAATCTGCCATCAGAAACTTTGGCAATTAATGATTTAGAATCAAAAATGCAGTTGTTAACAAAGGACTTATATCAATACATAAAGCCAAAAGAAGTTAACTTAAACATAAAAGTTGAATTTAAAGAAGAAAAAGAAGAGAAAAAAGAAGAGGAAGTAAAAGAAGAAGCCAAAACCTCTACTCAATAAATAAGCTATTAACCTAAAATTATAATAAATATTTGGACCGATGAGGGCCGATGGGCAGTCTGATAGGTGGTGAAATATTGCAGTACCGAGGTCCAATAATTTACCTGTAATATATGCAGCTTCTGATATACATTATCCGCATTATTTTGATTTGTTTAAAAAATCATTGAATAATATATCAGAGGAACCGTGTTTATTCTTGCTTGCAGGAGATATAATAGATAAGGGAAAAATTGATGGGGCAAAGCCTGTTTTTGAATCTATTTTTAATAAATTTCCTAACTCTAAAATAGTTGCAACATTTGGAAACGATGAATGGAACGAGTTATGGGATAAGTTAAAGGAGGAGTACTCTAATATAGATTGGATTGTTGATGATTACAAGATCTATTCATGCAATAATATTTCAATTTCTGTAATAGGAACACCAGGCGCTTTAGATAAACCTACAAGATGGCAAATTAAAAACATCCCTAATATACAAGAGATTTATAATAATAGGATTACAAAAATTAGGGAATTATTAATTAAAGCTAAAAAAATTTCTCAAAAAACAATATTGTTATCTCATTATGCCCTTTCTAAGCTTACTTTAAAGGGAGAAAATCCATATTCCTATGGGGAATTATACAGCTCAAAGATGGAGAAAATAATAGTTGAAACAAGACCTGATGTTGCAATACATGGTCATGCTCATAGAGGTACAGCGTATGCTTTACTGCAAAACATACCAATATATAATGTTGCAATTCCATTAGTTAAAAGTATAACAAAAATAATATTCATTAAAAATCTAGAAGGATTTTTATAGATTTTTCATAAATATTTGTGTTTTGAGGGTTACTATTGTTTAAATAATATAAAACTACAGTAGTTATAATAAAAATTAAAATTTTCTCATTGAGTTTAGAATAGAAAGATTTTAGAACCTTTTCTCATTACTCTTTTTGGATGGACGCCGCGGTAGTATAGCCCGGCCCAGTATGCGGGCCTTTCGAGCCCGTGACCCGGGTTCAAATCCCGGCCGCGGCATCCGCCGTTGATAACAGTTTCCAATAAGCTTTGGAGCTTATATATCTTGAATATAATATTTATCATGATGCTAAGACCTAAGGAAGTTTGCCATCGCTTGGGTATATCTTATCGCACACTGCAAGAATATGCTAAAAAAGGTTTTACATTAAATCAGTAATTTTACAGAGCGGAAAATGCAGGTTTAATTGTGTTTGTTAAACGTTAAAATAAAGTATAATTATTTATTTTATAAAATTACTTTATGGTAAAATTTATAAATAACCTATTACTATATTATATTGGAGGACAAAAATTATGGTGTCATTAAGTATTTTAACTTATATATTGGGTTATCTTTTTTGGATCCTGCTCTTTGTATCTATGTTAACACCTTGGTTATCTATGAAAAGCTTAGAACAGGCAAGACTAAGGCTTATATCATTGATTGAAAATAAATACAAGCATAGAGTCATAACTATGATACACAGGCAAGAAAAAATTGGGTTGCTGGGCATACCGATTTATAGGTATATAGATATAGAAGATTCTGAAGCAATAATAAGGGCTATAAGATCTACACCGCCAAATATGCCAATAATGCTTATCTTGCATACTCCAGGTGGTTTGGTTTTAGCTGCTTCTCAAATAGCAAGATCACTTAAAATGCATCCTGGAAAAAAGGTGGTAGTGGTACCGCATTATGCAATGTCTGGTGGTACATTAATTGCTTTGGCCGCTGATGAGATAATAATGGATCCTAATGCCATACTGGGACCTCTTGACCCTCAATTAGGTGTTTCAAATGGAGTCTATTTACCAGCTCCATCAATTTTGAAAGCAGTAGAAACTAAAGGTAAGGATAAGGTTGAAGATCAAACTTTAATACTTGCCGATATGGCAGAGAAAGCTATTAATCAGGTTAAAGGGCTAGTTGTTGAGTTAATAAAAGATAAAGTTGGTGAAGAAAAAGCAAAGTTTATAGCAGATAGATTAGTTAGCGGTTATTATACTCATGATTATCCAATAACTGTTGAGCAAATAAGAGAAATGGGCCTTAAAGTATCAACAGAAGTTCCCTTAGAAGTTTATAATTTAATGACGCTTTATCCACAGGCAAGAACGAATAGGCCTGGTATTGAATACTTGCCATATCCTTCAGTTCCCAGGTCGGCAAGAGAGCAAAGAGATCAATCATAATTACAAATAACATAATTTATGTGCAAATTCAATTTAAGATAAGCTAGAGGTTTGGAATACTATTTTTTCGCTAAAATACGAAATTTTATATGACGAATAGATAGTTGTGCTAATAGTGTTGAATCACTGATTTTTGTTAAGTATTTGTTATAGCTAAAAATTATCGTAGATGTAATTAAGAAAGTGTTTTGTCAAAATACCATTACATGTTAGAAGAGCCTTTATGGGAGCATTGTTTTGTTATGTAGCTTGGTGGGATATTAATATTGTCAAAACAACTACATTAAACAAATAATTAAAGATATAGTCAAATTATAGCTAAAAATTCTTATGCTATGGATATAATTTAAAACTTATCATTAAAAGGATTTATTAAATTTTATTATACAAATTTATATAATCATAAAATAATTTAGTAGGTGCCCACTCTTTTAATTTGTGGATTAAGGCAATTCCTTATTGTATAAGGAAATTGTAATAATCAATACATAAAAAGATTGCAAGTTTGATTTATGAATAATACTAAAAAAGGATAATAAGTTAAAAGAGATAAAAAATATGGGTGAACAAAATGCCTATATTGTGTTTGCTAAGGCATGGCGAATCATTATGGAATAAAGAAAATAGATTTACAGGATGGGTTGATGTTCCATTAACAGATAAGGGCAGGGAAGAAGCAATTAGAGCGGGACTTCTTTTAAAAAATTATAGGTTTGATGTCGCTTATACAAGTAAATTAGAAAGGGCCATAGAAACTTTAGACTTAGTTTTGCTTACGCTGGGTTATAAAATTCCAGTTATTAAAGATGAACATTTAAATGAAAGGCATTATGGAGATTTGCAAGGTTTAAATAAAGAGGAAACAGCTAGGATATATGGAGACGATCAAGTAAAATTATGGAGAAGAAGCTATAAAGTAAGACCTCCTAATGGAGAGAGCTTAGAGGATACACAAAAAAGAACGGTACCATTTTTTAAAAACACAATAATGTTAGATTTAAGGAATGGTAAAAATGTTTTAGTTGTTGCTCATGGTAATAGTTTAAGATCAATAGTCATGTATCTTGAAAATATATCCGAAGATGACATACCTCACCTAGAAATACCAACGGGTTTACCCATAATATACGATGTTTATTGGGATGATAAAAGTTATAAATTGATAATAAAGTCTAAGAATGTTTTAAAATAGTTAATGTTCTATTCCTAATTCTTTTAGAATTTCTATTACATTGTTATCAATGTTTTTTGCTATGGCTAAACTTTCATTGTTTAATTTAAAATCCTTTAATATGTCATATATGGTATAATAAGTTATAAGTAATTCTTTGTTTTCATTCTCCCATATTAAGAGCTTTAAAGGTAAAATAACACCAATCCTCATATCTTGATTCATTAATAGGGTGCCATTCCTAGGATTTCCAAAAATATATAGTATTGATCTATTTATTTTCATTCCAACGCTGCTAGCATTTTTCGTGTGATCTATAATGGCAAAAATCTTCATACCCTTTTTTATTATAATACTTTCAAGTTTAATTTTTAATTCATTAAATTCATATTTTGATTTATATGTTAATATCAATATACCACCAAAATTATTAATTTTTTAAAGAATTTAAACTTTTCTAATAATAACTATTTCTCTGTTTAATCCATTATGGACAAACATATCATGGATTCCAACTATTTTATATCCTAAATCCTTTGCGATTATATATGGTTTTTCACTTGAAGGACCAGCATAAACTAAGTATGAATTTCTCTTAAGTATTCTTAAGCTTTCTTCTAGGAATAATTTTGTTAAATTGTAATATCCTCTCTTCTTTGTTGATGTAGCTCTACCGTAAGGAGGATCTGTTGCTATGGAATCAATACTCTCATCTTTTAAAGGCATTTTTGAGGCATCATGTCTTGCAACTAGAAAAGATTTGCAGCATTTAATGCTTTTCATATTCATTATGGAACCATTAACCATGTTTGCATCTAAATCCATGCATATTGAATGAGAAGCATTTAATGAGCATGCCTCTAATGCTAAACTGCCTGTTCCACAAAATGGGTCTAAAAATATGGAATTACTAAGTCTTGATAAATTAACCATAACTCTCGATAACTGTTGATCTATTTGTCCAGGTCTGCTGAAAACTCTGTTTTCAATTCTGCTCTTATATGAATTATCCTGACTTGAAATGAGTAAACCAACTAAGATTATACCTTCTGTGATTATTATTCTAACAACATTATTCGATCTGGGATTTGCATTAATTCCTATTTTATCAAGTGCTCTAGAAAGATTTATTTCTAAATCTGGGATGTTTACATCAAAAGATAACCCCCTATATCTATATCCTTTAACTCTAGCCTCTTTTATTTCGAATTCCTTTAATTTCTTTGCTATGTCATAATAATCGATATTATTGATATCGTACAAATCTATTAAATAACCAATTTCTTTAATATACCCCGATCTATTAACAATGTTTGTATCTAGTGAGCCTTCCATTATGGAAACGCCATCAAAATTGTAGACAATTTTTGCATTAGAAGTTATTTCTATTAATGACTCAAGTTCAGCCAATGGAAGTGTCGGATGAATTCCTGAGAGCAATGCGTAGTATTTTCCCAACTTTAACACCTTTTAACTTTAAACTCTTCTTCTCCACAGAAAAAAACTATAAACCCTAATTATATAAGAAATTGTGGTGCCGCCGTAGCTCAGACCGGTAGATCCCTGCGTGGGAACCGATAGCGCTGGCCTTGTAAGCCAGTGGTCGCGGGTTCAAGTCCCGCCGGCGGCTTCATTTATAGTGGAAGTTATATTTTACATTTAAAGGAAAACTGGTCTAGCATAATTACTTCTTTAATTTAACATATCAGATAATGGGTAACAGAGAACTTAAGTTAAACACTGCATAATGTATTTTGGTTTCATCTATCTATATATAAATTCGGAATGAAATAAATTATTATAGAAAGGTGAAGTATTTTGGCCAATGTAAAGACCGTAAAGTTTTTAGCGCCCTTATTTCTAATAATACTGATTACCATTATTGTGCTTACTAATATTTCTTATAGGAAAGTTACTCAAGAAGTAGTTAGTCAAGGAAAAAGCAATAGTACAATACTAGTGAGTAATATATCGGCTAACAGTAGCTTACCTGTATATGTGGTGGGATCTCAACAGTTGCTAAAATCCATTAATAATGCTTTTAGCAGCGTTGGTCTTAGTCCTCCTGTTATGAGTATATCTATTCAGCAGTTGCAGCAAACACCTAACGATAGTATCATTATAGTTGACTGGAATTATGTAAACTCAAGCATTGTTAAAAGTGATCCAAGCAATATCATTATATTAAACCTTTCAAGCTTCACTGTAAATGAACTCAGCATGCTTATAAGAAGAGGAGACTTGGTAACAATTTTTGCAAATGCTACATATAGTAAAGTTGCGGAATTTTTATTGGGTTATGCTTGGGCTAAGGCTTCTAATGAAGTTGCTATGATTGACTTTCCTGACTCAAATCCTTATTTTTTCAGCATACCTCTTGTACCTTTAAATTCCCAAGAGGCAGTACTTTTTGTTGCTAAGTGGGTAAGACCTGGGGGGTTTATAATAGGACCGGTTTATCTATCTCAATTCCCAGAGTTCTATATAAATCTTTTACTTGGCCTAGGACAACAAGGTAATGCTGGAATATCAGGCAATGATCCCTTGGATCCATGTTATGCGGCATATGAGAACTTTACATCAGGTAATAGTCCCACAGCAACTGCAACAAAAGAAAACTATACATTCTTTTGGGCGGCCCCAGAGTTTGGTTCTACCTTTCCACAATATGGAATCCCAGGATATAGTGATGGTAATGGAACATTTTATTGGGACACATGTATCGAAGTTCCTCATGGTATATATACGAGCTTGAGCGTTTCTTCGATGGTTATAAATAATGTGATAGGGTATGAAAGCTATTTAGAAAGTCCTACAATGTATAATAATAACGGAAGGGAAGAACGGCAGACTAGTGCTATTGACTACTATTATGGCTATCAGATGTATGAGAAAGGAAACAATAACGCCTTTATAATAGAACCTGGTGGCAACCTATATGGTACAAGCTGGTTCCCAGCACCTACGTCAGAGATCTCTGGTTATAGTATATCAATAGCCCTTGGATCAAGCCTTCCAACAGTAAATGTAGGAATAACGGTACCAATTGGTTCTGAGTATATAGGTGGTTCAGCCAATCCAATGAAAACAATTAATGTAGGCGGAACAATGGTTTATATAGACAACATTACTTGGGTTTTTAATTTTGAAGGCTCTAGTGTTTCCGGTAAGGCCTTTAGCAACGAATTCTTAGATAATACTCCTCCGACTATAATTCTTCCTAACTTTTCACCTACTAGCTATTCAATAAAAAATTACTCTGTTACATTTAATGTTGACTTCTCTAATTATGCATTGACTTGTTATATACCAAGAGCACGCACCACTCCTCTTTTCACATACGAGTCTATATGGACTAACGTCAACTGGTACCTAGTTATTGTACCGCAATCGTCCAGCCTGGCAAACTTTACAGGTGTTACAGGTCTGTTTCTGTCTTCACAATGGCCAAATTCATATGTCTCAGGAGTATCTTCAGGTAGTAATTATCCGGACTGGAATTACTCTAGTTGCACGGGATAGGACTCCTGATAATAAAATTTTGTTTCTATTAAGTTTAATGTCTTTATTGTTAATATGCTGTCTTAAAAGATAAGAGTCTTGGAGATCTTGAGCCTTTTTTCTTTAATAGTAAAGGGTTATTGTTTGTTCCTATGCTTTCGAAACTTTAAGATTATTTTAGTGTACTATATTCACGCTCTCTTAATTTTTATGAAAACTATATGGACGTTTACTTTCCTATAATCAGATCTTTTGACAAAAAACGACAAGCCTCCCCCTTCCAGGGGCAAAATAAAAATTGTAAATTCTAAAACGTTTTAAAGTATAGAAAAATGTGTCCCCATAGGGGGATGCTTGATAAGGGCTCTACATATCCCCGAGTCCCTAGAATCTAGGAGTAGATGGTTCTCCGTGGTGAGGGATAGGGGTAATGGGCTGAAGACCTAGCCATTGGTCTACCGTTAAACGAGTAGAGCGATGTGGGTGTTAAATCTACCAACTAGCTATGAAGTGATGAAAATGAAGGCGGTAAACCACAAACCCATGATCCGCTCTGAGGGAACCCTCGCCCTTTAGGGCAGGGAGAGGTCAGTTCAATCAAAACCCCTTTTTAACTCTCAATACTAATTCGCTCTCAAGTTTTGCAATGAATTGTTTTTATTAATGTACTTCCTAAATGGTATCCTTTTTATGTAACCGCATTTAACACATCTAATGGTTAAGTAGTGCATTTTTCCTTGGGATTTAATTCTTACGCTTGATGTAATGCCAGGCACTAATGTTACATGGCAATTTTTACAGATACTTCTCTTGATATTTAAAGGTATTTTGACTTTGTTTTTTAAAGATATTCTAAAAATTAATTCATTTAATTCTCTAGCATAATCAATATTTCCTTTGATAGTTTCCTGGCTTGATATGTTGTACAAAATTTCTATTCTTTCATGTACAAGTTCCTCAAGTTTAGCTTTCTTGGATCCCTTCTTTAACTTGCTTTTCTTCAATTTTCTTCAACTGCCTATTGTACATTTCTATTAATTCCTGTTCTGTTGTAGCATCCTCAGGACCTTTATCTTCTCTCCAATTTAAAAATCTTGGGAATCTAATAGATAATCCAGCGCCTTCTTTTAATTTATTATAGCAGCATGTATGCAATGGAGATAACGTAAGTTCTGCTCCAATTATTTCCGCAACTTTTACTGGTTCAAACCAAAGATCTGGTTCTATACTAGAATCAACCCTTGGATGCTTATGATCAATTATATAAGGCTTAAACAAATCATACATCTTGTTTAGATCATCATCAGTATAACCGCTCCCTACTTTACAAACTGTTCTAAAAACATCTTTATCTGGATCATAGGCTGCGAAAAGTAGTGTGCCAATCTTTCCTCCTCTTCTTCCTCTACCGTAAAATCCTCCTACAGCAACCAGATCAACAGTATCCGTCATTTCGCTCTTGTAATCTCTCTTCAGTTTTATCCAAAGCCAACCCCTAACTCCAGCTCTATAGATGCTTTCATCATGAACGGCCTTTACCATAACACCTTCAGCACCTTCTGATATGGCAGTTAAAAAGAAGTTCCATAAGGTTTTTGAATCACTAGCCTCAATATATTTTGCT
Organism: Caldisphaera sp.; assembly: GCF_023256325.1. Lineage (GTDB taxonomy): Archaea > Thermoproteota > Thermoprotei_A > Sulfolobales > Acidilobaceae > Caldisphaera. Next base: position 51,461 of record NZ_JAGDXI010000015.1, on the reverse strand, counting down.
ATGTTGACTTTTTCATTTTCTTCAACAACACTTTCTAAAGCTTTTCTTCTATATGGTAAAACTCTTTTGGTTAGGTCTTCATCTTCGTTAAGCAAAGCATCGAATAAAAACGTCTTAACAGGGATCTCTTCAACCATTTTCTGTATATCATATTTTCTTCTTCTGTGCATTAATTCCTGGAATGTTCTTAGCTCTCCAGTATCGGGATCATAAGCAACAATTTCACCTTCTAATATGGCTTTATTAGCCTTTACGCTTTTTTTAATAGCTTCTACAACATCAGGATACATGTCAGTTATATCCTCAAGTCTCCTAGAAAAAATTTTTACCTTATCTCCATCCTTATGAAATTGGCCTCTTTCTCCATCATACTTATATTCAACAAAGGCTTTTCCATTAACCTTTTGCAATATTTCTTCTGGGTCGCTTAATCTCTCAGCTAGCATAGGTCTTATAGGTGTTCCTATTTCAGGCTTTAGCTCTTTAATTGAATCAATCCCTTGTTTTGCAATTATTGTTGCTATTTCGCCTAGATCAGCTCTTAGATTATAGGCTCTTTCCACTACATCTCTATATGAATTGCTACCCCCATAAGAAATTGAAAGAGCATCTAAGATTGTTGCATCACCTACACCTAATCTTAATCTGCCTTCTAAGAATCTCACAATATATCTTGCCTCAATTGGTTGGGCATCCTTTAATAATCCAGCTATAAGCCTAAGCTTTAAATCCCTACTGCCTTCTCCTTGAGAATAAGCAATTTTTAAAAAAGTATCAAAAACCCTGCTAACCGTTAAGTAGTTTTGTTCGCCTCCAATATATGCTATAAGACTGCCTTTCTTTTGCTTTCCTTGAGAAAAATTTTCTGCTAGTTTTCCTAAATCGCCTACGGTATTATATAATTTGTTAATTTCTTGTTCAGATTTTCCAAAAGCTAAAGATAATGCCTGGACTATGAGTTTTTCTCCTATACCAAGTTCTGGTATATCTTTCCAATCAGGACCAAGCCTACCTTGGATTAAATATACTACCTTTCCAATAACTTCAGGTGGAGAATCCTTTATTAAATTAACAAGTAGTTGAGTTAATGCTATTCTTGATGTTATTTTTTCCATGTTATCAAAAGTTTCTGCCACCTTACTAAAAGGAAGATCTTTTTGAACTTGTTTGCTCATATTTATCCCCTTTTATTATTATGTAATTCTATGCCTATAAACTGAAATACTGCAAAAAGAATTTTTTATAATTCAGAATCTAAATTATTAAATTTCACCAGATGCTATAGATATGCTAACTCCCTTGCCAGTTTCTATACCGAAAATATGCCATATAATTGCAGCAACAGCTCCAATACCCCATATTATTACTGCTATCATAAGAAATTCTGAAAGAGCATTTGGAGAACTTGGATTTGGAATTAAATAAATTAGGGGAATATATGCACCAATAGATACTGCTCTTGCTAATGCTGTTAGTTTCCCTCTATGTTCTGTGGGCCAAAGTTCTCCTTTTAATGTGTCTTCAGTCATATAGTCTATTTGAACGAACGCATAAAAAGCAATCAATAAAAACCAGAAAATTATTAAATTTTTACTCCAAATGTTTAATGTTAATGCTATTATTAACATAAGTAAAGCTACTGCGACGCTTGATATAGTTAAAAACATTTTTCTACTGTATTTGTCTCCAGTTAAACCAAGAAAACCTGCGGCAAAGCCTGCAACTCCAGCTATTAAGACTATATAAGGGAAAAGAGAAGGGAAGAATAAAGGTGCTAAAGTATAAGCCATAAATCCGTAACCTACTGCATTCGAAAAAGCAATTAATGTTACTATAACTTCTTTAAACCATAATGGAAGTTTTTTATCTGATTTATTGTTATCTTCAATTTTAGGATCTTTAGGATCAATATTTGTTACGGAGGCATTGACCAAAATTTTTTGACTTTCTTTAATAGCATCATCTTTTTTACCAACTTTTTCTAGCCATCTAACCGATTCTGGCATCTTCATTCTAAGAAAAATTAACACGATAAGAGCCAATAAAACAGCTGTACCTGCCATAAGTCTTCCAAAAAATATTGTTGTAGATATGCTTATGAAACTTACAGCAGCTGTAATTACACTTGCTAATGCTACAAAGTCCATTAGCATCATCATGGCTTTGCTTCTATGCTTTCTTGGGAAAATTTCGTGGGCCATAGTCATAATGTTGTTCATTTCAGATCCAGCAGCTGCTAATAATAATGCGAGAGATATTAAGACTAAAGCATAGTTAACGCTTAAAGTTAATAATATACCTCCAATTGCATACATGGCCATAGAATAAATAAACGTCTTTTTTCTACCCACTTTATCTGATATATATCCCCCGATAGAAATTCCTATAACAAGCCATAAATATGGCCATGAAAACAGTAATTTTTCTAAATAGAGAGGAACCTGATACCAATAAGAGGCAATAAATGCAAGTGAAAAAATGTATCCCTCAAGCAATAAACCGACAGCAAACGCTGCAAATGTTATTGTATGAGTTTTAGTCCAAGGTATTTCCTCTATCAGCTTCGACCTATTCTCAACCATTAAGAATTTCACCAATAGATTTTTCATTATTTTAATATATAAATTTAACTATTAGATTCATTAACTAATTTATATAATAATGAAAAAGATTATATTTAAATTTAGTTTTAATAGAATTTATTTTTGATAAAAAAATTAATTCTGGACAAGCTATAGAAAGGAATTTATGAAGCTAAAAATAATAGATTTCCCTATAATTAATAGTAGGGAGAAGATTTTGAAAATTGAAGTAAAAGAAGTAGAAATAAAAACCAATGATAGAATAGAAATCATAGATATAACTGATAGAATAGAAAATATTGTCAAGGAAAGTAGTTATAGTAAAGGAATTTTATTGCTATACGTTGAACACACGACATCTGCTATAACCATAAATGAATATGAACCAAATTTAGTTGATGATTTAAAGAAAATAATAATCGATATATTCAAGCCTGGAGGAAATTGGCATCATAACGAAATAGACAACAACGCTCACGCTCATCTTGCTTCTAGTTTCATAGGAAACTCTAGAGTATTATTTATAGATTCAAATAGAATTGTTTTGGGTACATGGCAGAGGATATTATTTATAGAGCTTGATGGGCCTAGAAAGAGGATGATAAAAATTGTCTACATGGGAGAATAAGGGCTTTCCTTATGATGAACTGAGACCAGGTCAAAAAGAAATTTCTGATTTAGTAAAAGATGCTGTAGAGAAGAATAGCATAGCTATAATAAATGCGCCTACAGGTTTTGGTAAAACAGCAGCAGTTATAAAAGGAATCATTGAAAGTAAAGCAGAAAAGGTGTTATGGTTAGTAAGAACTGTAAATGAAATAGACTCTATAATAAGAGAGTTGAAAAGGTTTAATTTAGATTATTCATTTTTATTTAGTGCAAAAAGAACTTGTCCCTTATTTAAAAATCAAAATGACAATACTATTTCTTCAGAAGATTTCTGGGAAAACTGCAGGCTTGCAAGAATAAAGGGCTTATGTAATTATTATACAAAAAGTATTGAAATAGATAACAAGGAGATTTGGGAAGTAATTGAAAAAATGGAAACATTTAGTAGTATTGAACAAGCAAATGCTATATCAAATAAAATAAAATCGTGCCCATTTTTTTCATTAGCTGAGTTATCAAAAGATACTAGATTTATAATAGCAACATATCCATACTACTTTAAAGATGAAATATTTGAAAGAGTTTTAGATTTTTTAGATTTAGAAAAATCTGTTGTTGTCGTTGATGAAGCTCATAGTCTTATGAATGCCCATAGCATATTGGAAACAAGCATAACTTTAAGAGATATAGAGCAATCGCTAAGTGAAATTAAGGAATACGGATATTCAAATACAGAAATAGAAAAGATAATATCTAATCTATATAATACAGCTAAGGACTTGAAACCAAAATTAGACAATGCAGTAAGAAGAGTTGAAAAGGAAAAGTTTAATGAGTCTTTGAATTATATAGACATAATTTCAGATGTAGCGGAAGAAATAAGAGATAAAAAATTTCAAAAATTTTATAATTTAAATTATAGTATAAAGGTTTATTTAACTCATTTGCTCTCATGGCTATTGAGCCTTAAAAATGATTATTCTTATTTATTTGTATCAACAGAAGATAATATTTATAGATTGATATCAACTCCTCTTGACCCTTCTGAAGTAGTTAATAAGCCATTGCAGAAAGTAAAATCTGCAATTTTGATAAGTGGTACTATACCTCCAGGGGATTTTGTTGGTGAAATGTTAAACATTAATAAAGAAAGAGTATTTTTTGATGCTGAAATAATGCTAGGCATTAAAGGTAGAATAGGGAAAAGCTTAACTATAGTATCAGGAGATGTCTCTACTCTGTATAAAACTAGAGGAGAAAGCATGTATAAGAGGATTTCATATTACTTAAACCAAATAGGTAAACTAGAAGGTATAAAACTATTTGTCTATCCGAGCTATGAATTGATGGATAAAATAAGTAAGGGGTTAAGCGATCAATTTAATTATATAAATGAAGGTAAAAATACATCGTTAGAAGAAGTAATAGATCAGGCTTCGAAAAATGATGGACTCATAATTAATGCAGTTGCTGGAGGCAAGATAACTGAAGGAATAGAAATTACTAATAATGGAAGAAGCAAAATAAAGGTGGTGACTATAATAGGAATTCCATATCCTCAAAGAGATGCCTATTTAACAGCACATGAAGAAATTCTATCTAAAAGGCTTGGACTAAGTAAAACTAAATATTACTTATATAAGGTTGCTGCATACGTTAGAATAAAACAGGCTTTAGGAAGGGCAATAAGATTTCCAGATGATAAAGGAGTCTACTTTTTGCTTGATTATAGGTATTTATATGGAGAGATAAAGAAACTATTAAGATTAAAATACAATAAGGTAACTAAAAATATTGATGAGTTTAATGAGGTTATGCCAGAAGTAGTTAATTTTCTTAAAGATTAGCTATATTTTTAATTTTTGCAATAACATTTTGATTTAAAATTATTTCAGCATAACTTCCTAAATACAAAGGTCCAGGATTTATATAAGTTGTTTTGTTTATTTCTTTAATGCCCTGACTTTCATGTATATGGCCGAAAAGGTGTAGCTTAGGTTTTATAAATTCAGATAATTCTTTTAATTCTTTTAATCCTGCCCTTATTTTAAAATAGGTCATATCTAGTATTCCATAAGGTGGATTATGAGAAATAAGTATATCAATTTTATAATTTGATTTTGTCAGCTCATTTCTTAAAGATGTAATATTAGTCCTTGGGTCTATACCTCCTATGCCTGCAATAGTTATATTATTAATTCTTTTAATTTTTCCATCTAATAATATACCATTTTTTGATAGAAGTTTCATTATAGAAACGTCATCCATGTTCCCCGATACTGCGAAGGTGTTGTTAGCGTTTGAAAATAATTCAGCACTTTCTAAGCATTCAAAATCTCCTGAAGAAATAAGTATATCATAATTTAGTTTTATTATTTTGTTTAGCATTTCGTTGTTGCAATGTATATCGCTGATATGAATTATATTTATTTGCAATTTTTACCCCTTTATAATTATAATTATTGATAATAAAAAATTTATTTGCAAGTAGAAACAATTAATAATAAAGTTATTCAAATCTAACTCTTTTTATAAAGCTGCTCAACCTTTGCATTGCCATTTTTCTTACATTATTATTTATTTTTGCTTCTTCTAATGCATTTCTTAAAAATTCTATCGCTTCTTTGGCTGTTTTTGCATCAAATGGATATGGAATGCCATCTTTACCACCAATTGCGAATGAGTAACTGAATGGATCCAAAGTTAAGTTAACAGGATCTTTATGAGATACTGGGACAGAATATATTACATCAGATATTAAAGATAACGCTCTAACCAATTGTGGTCCAATTTTAGGTGTTAATGCTAACTCGATATCATTAATTGGGGGATTTTTTGCAATTTCATTAACTGCTTCCAGTAATTTTTTTGAGGGGATAATTGGATAATAATATTTGTTTATTTCGATTCTTTTCATTTGTTGTTCTTCCATAAAATAATCTAAAGATTTTTTGCCTAAGAGATTATTTGCTTGTATTAAATTGTTTCTAAATTTTTCTCCTCCTTCTGATAATAAATCAATAAATAACTTCCTGGCATTTCTGCTTTTTTCTGATGTTACGTCAACTATATTTTCGGTTTTAATTCCCGTAATTCCACTATTAGGTGCTTCTAAGGAAAATTTATCTACATGATATCTTCTAGCCATCAGATTTTCTTTATTCATACCTTGCTGAATGACCAATATATTTTTGTTGTTAGTTGATATTATTACTGAATGAATATAAATTTCATATCCGTCTAACAAGAATGATGAATCTGCCCTAGCAGCAACTTTACTAAATTTTATTATGTTATTAGAGTCTAAATCAAATTTTTTTGAAAAATAATCGGCTTCTTCCCTAATGTTAAGCATATGCTTTCCTTTGCCTCCTAAGACTAGAAATCCCAAATCATTTATTTGCGAGATATTCTTTAGCAAAGATAATAAAACTGTAGTACTTCCACTGCTATCCCAATCCATACCTATCACATTATTGAAGGCCTGAAACCATAAAGGATCTGATAGGGCTTTAATAAAATTATCTGGACCTCTTTCATCTATTATAAACTTTGTTATTATATCTGTAAGATTTCTCATTATTTTTAGCATATATTTAGGCACATGTCCGTTATGCAATGGAAGATCAGCATAGTTGGCACACATTTATTATGCCACATATATTTGTATTGCGGTTAAAGATTAAAAGTGTTAAAAATTATTTATAATTAAAGTTATTTTAAAATTTAGTTAATGGGCCCGGGGGGATTCGAACCCCCGACTTCTCGGTTATCAGCCGAGCGCTCCACCAGGCTGAGCTACGGGCCCTCACTTTTCTTTATGCACTTTGGATTTATTAAGATATGTTTTTTATGGGAATAAAATATTAAAAAAATAGCAATAGTTAAAAGTTAAAAAGATTTTTAAAGCGATCTTTAACTTTTAATATGAAGAAAGGATGAAACTATGGTTAGTTTAAACTTAACAAATTTGCTGATGGCAATAGCTGTAGGAGGAATAGTAGGATTTATTAATGAATATAGAAAAATTTCTGGAGCTAGATTGTTTCTTGGTTTAAGAACAGCAATATTTATTTCTTTACTTGGTTATGTTTTTTCAGTTTTTAATTTATTGTTTCCAAAAGATGTTGTATTGATTAGTTCTATTATTACAATAACATCAATATCAACGGCTATATATATTGAAAAGGTAAAAGCAACTGGGTCACCTGGAGGTACAACGTTTGTAAGCATTTTTTTAGTATTCTTTTCAGGCATGTTAGAAGGAATGGGGTTTTACATATTGGGAGTTATAATATCGGTACTTGTTGCAACTTTAGGAATTTATAAGACTCAACTATTAGATGCCATATCTAAAATTAAGAAAGAAGAACTATTAGCTATATTGAACCTAATGGTCATATCATTAGTTATTTTACCTTTGCTGCCAAATAAAGGAATAGGTCCGTATGGATTATTTAATCCTTTCCAATTCTGGCTAATTGTAGTAGTAATTGGAATTATATTTGTTGTTCAATATTTAGTTTTAAAGATATACAAAAAAGGCTTAATTGCTTTTTCTATTATAGGAGGGCTAGTATCTAGCACTACTGTAACTATAAGTCTGATAGATTTGGGTAATAAGGAAAAAAACGTAGGAAAAGCAATAGCATATAATATAATATTGTCTAATATACCATTAGTTTTAGTACAAGTATTGGCTTTCTCATATTTTTCAACTTATTCAAATAGAATAATTTATTATCTTGCCCCTTCAGTCTTAGTCTTAGTCATAGTTTTATTAATAATAGGTTTAGTTGGATATAAGTATTTGGAGATAAGCAACATAAGCCCTCCAGAAACTCCTTTACCTATAGGAAAAGTAATAGAATTTGCATTAATGTTTTTTGCTATAATGATGATTTCAAAGTTTGTTGCTATAGTAGCATCTTATCTATTGCCTATAGCTATGTTTGCATCAGCATTTGCAAATGTAGCTAGCGTAGTTTTTTCAGTTTCATTGCTTTATTTACATGGAGAGATTAGTGCAAGGTATGCTGCATTTTTAATACAACTCTCATTAATTGCAGGAATTATAGAAAAGAGTTTTTTAGCATTTTTATCTAAAGATAAAAACACAAGATTCATGACATTAATTTTATCTTTAGTATTAGTAATAGCCTTATTATTCACAATGTTTTTATAGCTAATACTCGCTTAAAGTTCCATCTTTTCTAGCTATATCAAAACCTATCTTGTATATATAAGCTCCTAGTGGTAACAATAATATATCAAATATTAGAAGAACAATGAAGTAATATGACAATTGTGATAATGAGGCCCCATCTAGAAGTGCTAATCTTAAACCATTAAGAGCCGGAGTTAGCGGTATTGCATAGCTTAGCAATTTAATATATTTTGGCAAAACGCTAACAGGAAACACGGTACCGGACAATAATGTAGTAATAGTAGAAAAGAAGAACGAAATTGGATTGCCTTGTTTTGTTATCATGACTATACCTCCTGCCATCATTGAGAGGCCTAATGTGGAAATTAAAAGTTCAATAATTATAATAAAGGCTCCCAATATGTTTGCATTAATGAAAGAAACACCTAGTCCCATACCTACTAAAATTATTACAATTGCATTTATAGTATTTAAAACAAATCCCCATGCAGCCGAATAAAATAACATACCAAAAACACCTGTTGGAGATAGCATGTAATATTCTATAGTTCCAAAAAGTTGCTCATTTCTCATCCTACCGCTTATAGTTGTTATAACAGAAGATACATATCCTTGAAAGGCAAGCCCTATTACTACAAATGCAGTATAATTTGGCGTGTTAATTGATGATATAAACCTTTGACCTAATGAGGTACCGACAAAATAGTATGTAAAAACTGGGAGAACCCAGCTCAATACATTTAACACGACTTGAGTCTTATAGCTAATCCAAATTTTAAATCCTCTTAAATACACGAAAGAGTAAATCCTAGAAATAAAAGAACTTAGGCTTGCCATCTTCCCATCCTCATAGGCTTAACTCTATTTCCTTTATCTATTGGCGAACTGCCGATAATTGCTGCGTAAACATCTTCTAAAGTAGGCTCTGATTCTCCAATAATTTCTGAATTGCCATCAATTAAATTAATTAAAGTTTTTGGAACTCTTAAATATGCTCTATTTGCTCTAATTCCTACAACAAATCTTGATATATTTTCTGAAACTTGATCGACTGGTACAATTGCTTCAACTATTTTACCTAATTTATACTTGAGTTCTTGCGATGTGCCATTTAAGATGATCTTCCCATCTTTTATAAGGAAAATTATATCAGATAACTCCTCTACTTCTCCCATGTAATGGCTTGTTAATAGAATTGTCTTTTTAGATGAAATTGTTTTGATAAGTCTTCTAAACTCTCTAGCTGATATAGGATCTACGCCTAGCGTTGGTTCGTCTAATAATAAAATTGGCGGGTCATTTATTAGTGCTCTTGCTAGTGAAAGTCTTCTTTGCATTCCTAGGCTATATTTCATGTATGGATAATTGGCAAAATTTGAAAGGCCAACTAAATCTAGTAATTCTTTGCTTCTCGATTTAGCTTCTCTTAACGATAAACCATAAAGTGACGCAAAAAATACTAAATTTTCATATCCTGTTAATCTAAAATAAAAAGTCCTTTCACCTCCAGTTGCTAAGCCTATGGATGCTCTAACATTTTTTACGTCCTTAATTATATCATAACCATTTATATAGGCTGTTCCTCTTGTTGGTAGCATTAATGTTGATAAGATCTTTATCAATGTAGTCTTTCCTGCACCATTTGGCCCAACTAATGATGCAACAACTCCCTTTGGTATTTCTATATTAATATTATCTAATGCCTTAATTGTTAGTCCTTTGTTCTTAAACTCTCTGGTTAGATTTATTGTTGTAATTCCTTTAGCCAATAGGTTATTCATCTCCTGGCTATATATCTATTATCTAAATTTTTAAATATTTTTTAATAACTATCTATATAGAGAGAAAAAAAGAAAAATACTATGAAATAATTATGAAGGGGGTATAGATTGTTTAAGCAGATCAGCATGTTCTTGCGTTATATCAGTCTCAGCGTATTTGTTAATACTAGCCTTTCCATCTTCAGATATTGTTATTAAATGGAATGCAAACTTTCTTGAATTCGCGTCTGCAGTAAATACCCTAATTCCGGATACAGATTTTAAATAATCTCTTAGTTCATTGTTAGATAAAATTGTTGATAGCTGTTTTGTAGCAAGCCAGGTTCTTACATGAATTAATATGTTTCCTTTATATCCTTCTTCTTTTAATGCTTTTATAACATCTATAGTAATATTATTTACATCAACCATTTTTTGTTCTCCGCCAAAAGCTAAATAAATTGCATCTGGGTTCCATTCAACTATTTTTTTAATAACTTCTTTTACATTTTTATCATAATCAAATATTTTTATTTTGTTCTCCGCATAGCCATAGTTATCTAAATAAGAAACGCTCGCAGCAGAAGATATAGATTCACAAATCCTATCAGGATATGTAAGTATTGCAATTTTATTGAAGCCTTTGAAGAGGTATATTCCAACAAGCCTTCCAGTTAGACCTCTAAGATAAACTTCTTCGCCTAAAGAGAGTTTACCAGCAGTTGCAGACACTCTTTTCACCTAGAAATATTTTCTAGTTAGTAACATATAAATCTTTATATATAAAATGGTATAGAATAATAATTTATTTAAATCCCTTCCTCTAACAAAGATAGGAGGAGATAAAAATGCCTATAACAGATCCAGAGCTGATAAAGATAGTTGAAAAAAGAGTATTTGAGGTATCTATATGTAGAAAGTGCGGGGCACGAAATCCATTAGGAGCTAAGAAATGTAGAAGATGTAAAAGCACTGATTTGAGGCCAAAGAAGAAAGAATTAGCTAAATTTAAAGCTCAGTAAGCTAATATTAGATTAATTTTTGGAATTATTGTTTTGCAAAATAATCCATTATTTTGTTCCTTAAATCGTTTGGCAATATATGATCAAAAATTGATCCTTCAGATTCTTTGATATTCAACGTTTCAAATATATCCCTATAGATACCATTAGCTATCCCATTTGCTAATACAGCTGCTCCGGATGCTGCCTCTTTACTTATTTTACCTAAACCATTAAGTCTAACTACTTCTGCTTTTATTGAAAATCCTTTTAGGTAATTTTCTATATTTTCTTTAATATATGTATATATTGAATCATATCTAGTAAACCTACCGCTAATATATATTCTTTCTGGATTATTATTTGAAACCATCATAATGCTTAGATCTTTCAAAATTGATTCAACAAATAGCTTTAATGCTCTATTGCTTTTTTCATCTCTTAAATGTATATCATTTAGTCTTTCTATATTATCATACCCTAAATAATCAGATATTCCTCCTTGAAATAGCCTAAGTTTTGTGAAATAGGGTTCAGCACTAGCCATGGCGTATGCTAATTCTCCATCAATAGCGCCCATACCTTTATATCCGGGAAATCCACTTGTACCTCCAATCCCGTCAACAATTTTTCCATTTAAAACTGAAATAGCCGCTGTATAAGCATATCCTATTTCTATTAAAATTATGTTAGATTCTTTCGGATCATTTTTATAATAATCCTTTTCATTTCTTAAGGCTTCAGCAACGCTGAATAACTTATCTGATGTTCCTAAATCAATTTTATTAATTTTTCTAAATTCTGGTACACTTTTAAGGTGAATTACTCCAGGAATAAAATATGCAGGTAAATCGGATAATTTAAAGATTTTCATCAAATTTCTGAGTCCTACGATCTTTAATTTTCTCTGAAGATCATCACTATTTATAAATGTTGCTAATTCTATTTCTTTTTCTGAGGTTTCTTGGGCTTTTTTGAAAGGTATGCCATATCCGCTAGAAACAGCTATGGAATCTACATTACCAATCGACTTAATTATTTCTATGGGTTTTTCTGGATTATTTGTTATAACATCTCTTGGAATTGCTACATCTAGGAAAACTCTATTATCAAGATCATCAAAACCCAAAATATCCATACTCATTGTACCTGAATCAATACCTATTGCTCTTACCATGAGGTTTACCCCCTTATTTTTTATGTTTATGGTTAAAACATAACTTTATAGTTTTTACGCTAGCTTCCATGGTAAAACAATAGTTAATAATAAATTCGTTTCATCTTTTAAATTTTCTTCTTTTTCAATCTTGTCCATGAATGTGTAAAAGATTTTATTAAAATCTTTTGCTTCTTCTTCATTAAGTGTAGAAAAATAAACAGTAATTAATCCATTTAGAAACTTTTCTTTATATGAATTAAGTTCTTCAGAAGAAGCAATTTTTAATTCTTGTATGAAAACATTTGATATGAAAGAGTTCATAACTAAAAAGGATATCATTAACTCTCTAAAATCATTCTCATTAGTCTCTTTAATTTTTTCCATCAAGTTTATTCTTTTTACTTTGTTGAATAGTTCCTCGTTAATTTTATAGTATTTTTCAACATAATTCTTTGTTATTTGAACTCTTGATATTAGTATTATTTTTTCTTTTAAAAGATCTTTAATTGATTGATAAAGGTTAGATCTAGTTGTTTTAAGTATTTTTGATATTTGAGTTACTGTCATTTCTTTGTTTTTAAATAATAATGCTATTATTGAAAGCTTTGTCGGATTTTTAAATGCTTTTAGCAAGGAATCGGCTAAATTTGTTTCATCCATATTTCCTCCCTTGGTATTTGTTGTCGTATAAATATATAAAATTACGTATAAGAAACTTTTATACGAGGTGGCGTTACTTATGCGTTCAACTGATATTATTGGATTAACTTTTTTAAGATACTTTATGAGCAGGAATCTTTTAAGATTAACCTCAATAATGTTCTATATATATTATATGTGGATATTAATGGTAAAATATAACTCAATATTCTTGGTAAGCTTGATACCAACTACATCTTTATTAGGGTATTTAATAATTCTCTTCCCTGAGGGGTATATTCTTGATAGATTCCCAAGAGAAAAAGTTATGTTTTATAGCTCTGTTTTTATGAGTTTAGTTTATTTTTCATTATTTATTTTTCATTATTTATTTTGGATTTATATTGTTGCCTGCTTATCCTCTTTACTTTCAAATATTTCATCCGACATATTTTCAACATTAATTAAAGAATTAGTAAGTTATAATAATATGAGCAAGGCTATCTCACTTGTTGAAGCTGGTAGAGGTTTTTCAGAAATTATAGGTATAGTCTTAGGAGGTATTTCTATAAGTTTTTTATCGCAATATTTTGTTACTTTAATTGCCTTTTTGTCCTTTGTATCCATAATTCTAAGCATTCCTAAGAAAATAGTTACAATGAATAAAACGAATAAATATGGCTATAAAATTATTATAAAAGTTATAAGAATCATATTAGGTTTCTTATTAATAGGTATGATTATAAATGGCCTATTTATATCTTTGGATGTTTATGCTGCTGGCTTATTTCATATTGTATTGCATACAAATTCTGTTTATTATACTTTATTTCTACTTGGATTTTCTTTGGGTTCATTTCTTGGAGGTTTAATAGGAATTAAGATAAGTCGGTATCTTGAAAATGTTTATTTTATATCACTTTCTATAGCTTTTTTCGGTTTATGCTTTCTTATAATATCGTTAAGCAAGGTACCTATTATAGATATAGGAATTGTTACTATACTTGGTTTATTTAGCGCATTTACTAACATACCATTAACATCAAAATTAATAAAAATAATTCCAAATGAGATTTTAGGCAGGGTTAACTCACTTGCAACTATTTTTTTAGCAAGTTCTTCTCCAATAATGGCACTAATTTATGGTTTTTTAGCAAAATTTTTTCCGTTAACAAACGTTATTTTTATGAATTCTATTTTAATGTTCCTATTATCATTGCCAACTTATTATTTTTTAAAGGATATATTTAGTTATGAAGAAAATGATATTAGATTTAAAATGGATCATTAAATTTTTATGATTTGTATGAGAAATATTTATTAAAGTTCTTTTATTTTAATACCTAATTAAATGAACTTGATACAAATTTTCCCAAAGAATTTTCCACAAAGCTTCTCAATTCGCTTAATAATCCTAAATCATCAGCTTTCTCTAATGCTGTCTCTGCCATTTCTATAGATTTATTTAGATGAGTTTCATCTATATCTTCAATACCATTTTTCAATGCAAGTTCATAAGCGTAAGATGCTTTATATAATGGCGCAAGCACTTTCGCTTTAACCTTAATTTCAATGCTATTCCATATAGGCAAGCATTGAAGAAGCAATCCCATATCTATTAATTCTTTAGCCATAGCAATTCTGTATTCTATATCTTTTTTATTTTCTTCATTTTGTTCTAAGTAATTTTGAAGTCCAATTATTTCAAAAACTGACATTGGGTTCCCGCAATATTTTTTCCTCCTTTCTATAAGTAATTGCTTTAAATCATCATCCATTTTATTTAGCCATTTTACTAGCTCGACTTCTGCTTCATTTAGATCTTCTATCCAATAGACTTTCTCCATTATATTTCTAAATGCTTGATCTATTGGATCAACGTCGCTCATCTTTTTTCCTCTCCATGAGATTGCTTATAACATTTTTTAGGTTTTCTCTTGATTGCAGATCAACTAACAAAGCCTTAGTTTCATCAACTAGGTTTCTCGCTACATCAGCTTTATGCCTTACACCAGGTAAAATAGCATCAGGATAATCTAAGCCCCTAAGTTCTAAATATATTGATTCCATTATTTCTAAAGATTCCCATGCTGAATTAAAATCTCCTTTTCTTACAGATTCTAATGCATATCTTCTTAGTTCTCCAACAACATCTCCCAATCCTTGAAGATAAGGTATTGGAGGTACATTAATTTCTTTATATATAGGTATTTCTTTGTTGGTTATTATGTTTAAGAAGATTTTTGCCTCAACATATTCGCTTATAGCGTTATATAGTAAACCAGAATAGGTAAGCTCTGGTACACTTATAGCTAATTTCATCAATTCATTACTTTTTCTTTCGCATTCATCTAGGTAGTTTAAAGCATTATTTATATTACCTTTATGAGCTTCAGTTATGCTCCATCCACTAAGCCTAATAACATCTCTAGACATTTTTACTACTTCTTCTCTGATAGAGTCTAAATTTTTTAAATATAATTCAATTGATTTAATTGCGTCTTCCAGCTTCCTTTTTTTCTCTAGCATCTTTATCTACTCTCTTAATTTTGTTTAACAAGGATTCATAAATCTTTTTTCCTATTTATGTTTATAATAAATTTATGCTTTTAAAAAAGCACCAGTATTATCTACTTTTGTAACCCAAACTTTTCCTCCACCAAGTTTTTTAACTAGCTCATTTATTACTTCTAATGCTTTGTCTGATTTTTTATAATCAAATAGCCCATAAGTTGTAGGACCCCAGCTTGATTGGCATGCACAATATGCGCCTAAGCTTTTTAGCTCATTTATTATCTCTTCCACCTCTTTGCAACAGTATATACTGTCTTGATATTTTTTCCAATATCTCCCCAAGGAAGAATTAAACTCTGTAAGCCCTTCACCAAAAGATTTAAAATCTCCTTCTTCAAAACTCGGCATTATTTTCATTAAGACTAATCTTGATAAATAGGAGGAAAATGATTCTTCCATTACGGGTAAGTTTGATAAAATCTCTTCTTCATGTTCTTTCAATTCCAATATTTTTTTAATAGGTTTTTCAGGTAATGCAACAATAATTCTAAGGTCGTCAGGAACGATGCCTCTAAATATTAGTGGGGCCACATTATTATCTTTAACTCCTCCGTCTATAATAAATCCGCCATATTTGAAAGCATTTACACCTAATCCTGAGTTTTGATTACCTCTATTTGTTAGTTTTGCTAGTTCATCTATGCTTGCTTTTTTATTGCATAAGTAGGTAATACCAAATCCTATAGACAATATTAATGATGTAGTTCTTCCAAGGCCAACGTTTTTTGGTATATCTTCAATTATTTCGGCCTCAAAAGATTTATTACAATTCAAATATTGCTTATAAATTGTTATATAATTAATAATATCTTCATTTTTTGCATAATCAGTTTCTGATAAACTTAATTTTAATACAAATCTTGGATTTTCTAATGCGAATCCTAGCGTTCCATACTTTCTTCCTAAATTACCGTTAAGATCTATATTTCCAATATGAACATGACTGGGCGCAGAAATCAAAACTTCTTTTTTCATTAATATCCCCAAGAACTACCTACAAAAGGTTTGTTCTTGGTTTTCTTGAATCTTCTGCTCTTATTTTTACTAATCCAAAGTGTATCGCACAGCTTATGCAGTAGCACTTTGTAACTGGATATTTTGGTATTATTGCTCCTTTTTTTGTTAGCTCTTCAGCTAGTTGTGGATCTACTGGCATGTAATCTCTAGTTACGCATATTGCTTTGTCTTCTGGGACTAGTCTACCGCAATTGTCGCACTGAATTAATCTTGATTTGCCTTTATCCCCTTTTCTTCTACCCCTGCTTTCTCTCTTTTTTGGCAACTTTAGCACCATATCTTTACCATTTCCTAGAATTTATAAGTTAAAATGGAGCTTTTTTTAAATGACCTTATGTATTTAAAAACATTTAAAATGTTACATAATATTATTTAGCTAATGGGAGTTAAAAATAGAAGGAGGATTCAGAATGGCAAGCGAAATAAAGGTATATTTAGTAAAAGGAAAAATGATGGTTGCTCATGATAAATTCCCAACATGGAGTAAGTTTGAAGTATATGTAAGAGGTATGAAAAAAGAGCATGCTATAGAAAGAGTATATTCAGAATTAGGTAGCAGGCATAAAATGAAAAGGGAGCATATAAAAATAGAATCTGTTGAAGAAATTCCATTAGAATATGTGTCTGACCCGTCGCTATTAAAGTTGTTGGAAATTAATGGAGTGGTGAAGCACTAATGTCGAGATCTCAAACAATAGATCCAAATGCGTTGATTGCACAACTTGAAGCTATAAGATCAGAAATATCGCAATTAAGAACATTGATATCTCAACTACTACTTCAAAAAGATGGAGTTACGAAGGCAAAATCTAGTATAGATTCTATAAGCAATGGCCCAGAAGGAGATGTGGTTTTTCCTTTAGATCCAGGTTACGTTGCAATGACTTTAGCAAAGCCAAGCGATAAAAACCATTTTATTATATATTTAGGTGCAGATATATTTGCAAAGCTAGATACTAGTGAAGCTATGAAAATTTTGACTGAAAGAGAAGGGGAGCTAAACCAAGCTATAAATGATGTTAGTCAAAGGCTTTCTCAACTAGAAAAGCTCGAAGATCAATATGAAGCGATTTTACAACAAATAGCAGAGCAGGTACAGCAACAAAAGGTGTAATGTTTTGTTTGAAGGCCTAAAAAAGGCCTTTCAAAAAGTAGCTAATACTTTTAAGGAAAAGGTTGAATATAAAGAAATAAAGGAAGATGATATTGAAGAAATACTTGATGACTTAAAATTAGATATGATAGAAAATGATGTGGCATACGATATAGCCAATAATATTATCGATGATGTAAAAAAACAATTAATAGGACTTAAAATTAAAAGAGGGGAAGAAGTAGAAGAAGTTGTTAAGGATTCTATAAAGAAATCAATAATAAAATCGTTTGGTAATGATAATATTGACTTAATAGATAAAATAAAAAGCAAATGCTCTAAAAGCGAGCCTTATGTTATAGTTTTTCTTGGAATAAATGGAGTAGGAAAAACAACAACAATAGCAAAATTTGCAAACATGTTAAAAAAGAGCGGCATTTCTGTAGTTATTGCAGCTGCGGATACATTTAGAGCAGGTGCACAAGAACAAATTGATGTTCATGCTAAGAAAATCGATGTACCTATAGTAAAAGGTCAGTATGGAGCGGATCCCGCAAGTGTTGCATATAACGCTATATTATTTGCAAAATCAAGAAGTCTATGCACTGTTTTAGTTGATACAGCAGGAAGAATGCACAGCGATGTAGATCTGATGGGAGAATTAAAAAAGATTGTTAAAGTAACTAAACCCGATATGAAGATATTAGTAGTCGACGCATTGACCGGTAATGATGCAGTCGAGCAGGCTAAGATGTTTAATGAGAATATAGGAATTGATGGTATAATAATAACCAAAATTGATGCTGATGTTAAAGGAGGTGTAGCGATATCTGTTTCTAATGTGACAAACAAGCCAATACTTTTTATAGGGTATGGGCAAAGTTACAATGATATTAAGAGATTTGATTCAATTGAATATGTAAATAATTTATTCGGTTAGTTAAAAAATCAGTATTTTATTCCCTGGCTACAATGTTCATGAATTCCAATTTTGTTATTATTCCTATTAACATGTTATTGTCAACTACTGGCAGAACGCCTATATTTTCATCGATCATAATTTTTGCTCCATTAGATGAATCTTCATCAGGTTTTATTATCAAAGGATTAGGAGACATTATATCTTCTGCTATTGGGACCAAATACATCCTCAAACTAATTATTTTTTCTTTATATAAATCTGGTACTTTATTTTTAATATACCTATCTTTACCCCTAGACATAAGAACTGATAAAGGAATTTGTGCATATGCAATATCTTTTTTCGTTATAACTCCAATAGGTTTATTTGCTTCATCAACTACTATTACCTTGCCAGTAAGGTCAGCTTCGATTAGCCTAGCTATATAAAATATGCTATGACCTGGTAAAGCAGTTGAAAAATCCTTTCTCATTATATCGCTAACCTTATATTTTCCTTTGAATTTATCATAGTATGCTTTGACTATATCTGTTTTAGTTATAATTCCGACGAGCTTTTTATCAGAATTAACAACTGGTAGTCCTCCTATTCTATGCTTTAGCATTAGCTGGGATGCAGATTTTATACTTTTTGATTCTTCTATTATTATAGGATCTTTTGTCATAACTTCTCCTACTAATATAGAATCGAGAGGTTTATGATAATTTTTTCCAAAAAGAGCTCCAATTATATCAGTTGTTGTTAATATACCTATCGGAACCTCTTTTTCATTTACTATTATTAGCCTGCTTATTTCTTTTTTTAGCATTAAATTTCTCGCATATGCTAAGGAATCGTTTGGAGAAACAGCATATACTGGGGTTCTCATATATGATGATATTCTGGGTGCCATTTGATATCACCTTAAAGCTAATGACATAAGTACGTCTCTCTCTGTAATAATTCCAACAGCCTCATTGTTATCATTAGTGACTATTAAGCTATTTGTGTTATTGTTTATCATTTCAGCTGCAGCATCTCCTATATCAGCATTTTCATTGATCGTATTTATTTCCTTTTTCATTATTTGAGTTAAAGGTGTGGAGAGTATTTCTTCTATATCATATGAACTAAGGTTTTTGAAAGCTTCGTGAGAGCCAAAATAATTAATGAAATCCTTTGCTGATACTATTCCAATAATTTCAGGTAGAGATATAGAAATTACTGGAATCCTTCTAAAACCATATAAAGACATTAACTGGGCCGCTCTTTTTAATGTATCGTTATCATAGGCTGCAACTATATTTGATGTCATAATCGATGAAACTTTCTTTCCTGTGTTTTTGTATGTTATGTGTTTAACAATATCATGCTCAGTTATTACTCCAAAAACCTTGCTTTGCTCATCAACAACTGGTAACATGCCTAGGCTATTAACAGCCATTATCTTAATTATATCGGTCAATTTGTTTGATGTTTTAACAAATACTGGCATAGAATTCATTATACTTGATATTTTTTCATTTTGGATAGCATTAAATAGATTTTTTGCATATCTCTTTTGTATTATATTATAGAACTCTCCTCCTCCAAGATAGTTCACTAAATCAGTAGCCATGAGTATGCCTCTTAATAGTTGCTTCGTGTCGACAACAACTAAACCCCTTACGTTATATTGAGACATTTTCTCTAATGCATCTAAAATAGTTGAATTATAGTTTATAGTGATTGCTGGCTTTGATGCTAATATGCTAGCATCTCCTGGTTTCTCTTTTATTTTTTGAGACCAATTCGGCTCTGAATCAGCTCTTACATATCTATAACCAATAGAATACTTTGATGATATGCTTGTAACAGGTTTAACTGCTTTAGATACCTTAATGTTCGTCATCCTCCTAGAACTGCTCATATCAATCACCTCTAATTATTATCTTTGCTAAATCTTCTCTATCAATTATACCGATAACTTTTTTATCGTTTTCGCTAGATACTATTGGTATCCTGCCATAATCTTTTTTGACCATTGGTATGGAAATTTCATAAAGGGTAGACCACGGATATCCGTAAATAACAGTATAGGTCATAGCATCTTTAACCTTTGTGGTTTTAACTATTCCAGATTCACTTTCAAAATGAACTCTAGTATAACCCTTTTTAATTAAATCAAACTGAGTTATAATTCCAACCAGTTTCTGTTTTTCATTTGCAACTGGAAGACCTGCGTATTTTAATTCTACCATCTTTTTCCAAATTTTAGATATTGGATCATCAGGGCTTACGACTATTGGATCCTTGGTCATGTAGTCTTCTGCTTTAAGACTTTTTAAATAATCCTTTGCATTATTAAATAAAAATCTTACTATATCTGAAATACTGAATAATCCAATATATTTTTTATTCTCAATTATTGGAAGTTCCCATTTATCATATTTAAACATGAGCTCTAAAGCATCTATTATTTTAATATCTGGGTTTAATTCTATTGGTAATTCTTTAACTATAGAACTAGCTATTGCATTGGTTTTTGTAGAAGATACTATTAATATATCTCCTCTATCTATAATGCCTATGAAATTCCCGGTATTCTTGTCTATTATAGGTAATGCTCTAGCTCCTGTAGTTCTTATAATTTTTCTTAAAGTTGCTACAGAGTCATCACTATATCCAATGGGTCTGGACTTGTCAATTAAGGAAATAATTTTTGTGTTACCTATTTCATACAAAAAGGATTTCTGCAGGTTTCTCACCCATTTATATTATAAATGATCAAGTATTTATGTTTATCTTTAGATTTTTTTCAATTAACTCTAAAGTAGGTTATACGATAAACTTAATAACACAATTAATTAAGAAATAAAAATATTTTGTAATTTATATAATAAATAAGTATGGGCAAAATAATTTAAAACTTTGTATTATATTTTAAAAGAGCAGAGACTATTTAAAAGGTGCGAAGAATGGTGAAAAATGTAGTAATAAGGGAATTGGTAAACGCTTCTGTTCAGGATAATCAGATTGAACTTGTTGAAAGGAAGGGCCTTGGCCATCCGGATTATATAAGTGATGCTGTATCTGAAGAAGCTAGTAGACAGCTGAGCCTTTATTACTTACAAAGATTTGGGGTTATAATGCATCATAATTTAGATAAGGTTTTACTAGTTGGAGGTCAGGCAATGCCAAAGTGGGGCGGAGGAGAAGTACTTCAGCCTATATACATAATAGTTTCGGGCAGGGCAACAACTGAAGTTAAAACCTCGGAAGGAGTTGAAGAGATTCCTCTGGGAAGGATTGTAGTTAAAGCTGTTAAAGATTGGATTTCAAACAATTTAAGGTTTTTAGACACAGAACAACATGTTATAGTTGATTATAAAATAGGAAAAGGAAGCGCAGATTTAAGAGGTATATATGATTCAAAGTCTCAATCTCATAGATCTAACGATACAAGTTTTGGAGCTGGTTTTGCTCCTATGACTACACTTGAAAAATTAGTTTATGAGACTGAGAGAGCTTTGAACAGTAAAGAATTTAAGAGCAAAGTTCCTGCATCAGGAGAAGATGTTAAGGTAATGGGTTTAAGGAATGGAAATAATATAGATATAACAATTGCAAATGCGATAGTATCAAGGTTTGTAACTAATCCTAGTGAGTATTTACAAATTAAGGAAGAAATCAAGGAAAAAGTATTAGATATCTCATCAAGATTAGCATCAAATTATAATGTAAGGGTATATATAAATAATGGAGATTTGCCTGACGAAGGAGTATTTTATCTTACAGTAACAGGTACAAGTGCAGAACATGGAGATGACGGTGCAACAGGTAGAGGAAATAGGGTTAATGGTTTGATAACTCCAATGAGACCAATGAGTCTTGAGGCAACGGCTGGTAAAAACCCAGTTACTCATATAGGTAAAATTTATAATGTTGCATCAAAAGAAATAGCTGAACAAATATATTCTAAAGTTAATGGTGTAAAGGAAGTAACAGTGAGATTATTAGGCCAAATCGGAAGGCCAATAAATGATCCTTTGATAGCAGATGTCGCTGTAATACCTGAAAATAATTCAAAGGTAACATCTAATATGAAAGAAGAGATAAACAGTATTGTTGAGGAATATCTTGAGAATTTACCTTCGCTAACGATGAGAATACTTAAAGGAGAAGCATCTCTATACTAGTTTAAAATTTATTTTTTCTATATTGCTCTATTATATTTTTCAAATTGATGTTATCCTCATTAGTTTTTCTGATTTCCTTTCCT
This sequence comes from Caldisphaera sp., assembly GCF_023256325.1. Lineage (GTDB taxonomy): Archaea > Thermoproteota > Thermoprotei_A > Sulfolobales > Acidilobaceae > Caldisphaera. The sequence continues at coordinate 28,698 of NZ_JAGDXI010000015.1, read as the reverse complement.
TTTCTTTTTATATCACTTAATATTGTTGATGGACCAAAAGTGAAAATATCTATATCGAAAATATTATATTTGGTTTTATTTAAAACAACAATTCCTTTTTTTGTTAAGAGTTCTGAAAGAGTAGTATCATCTCTATTTAATAAAACCCCATAGACTTTGCTTTTTTCTATATAATTTAATGCTTCGTTTTCAAATGATCCTTGATCTTCAACTAATATAACATCTCCTTCTTTTATTTTTCCATAAATTTCTTCAATTTTTTTAATATTGTTTATTTTTAAAGATTGTAATCTTTTTAAAATTATTAGCTCATTGTTTAATATTTTTATTAAAACGCTTTTAAATATATTGTTTTTTTCATTTGCAACGTTTAAGTTCATTTCAATTTCATTAATAAGTGAATTAAGTCTAGTAACATCTCCTTTAAGCTTCTTTATTTCTTCATCTTTTAGTAGCTCTGCTTTTAAGTTTTGTTTAGCAATTCTAACTTCATTTTCAGCTATAGAAAGCGATTTTTTCATTTCATTGAGCTTATTTTCGAGTACAATTTTTTCTGCTTCTAATTTTTGTATTTTGTAAATTAATTCGTTAAAACTTTGATTATCATTGTTGCAATTGTTATTGATTTGCTCTTTGTAGTTTTCATTTAAGTTCAGCATCTCATTGATTTGTTTTTCTATAGCTTCAGCTATGGTTATACCTTTTATCACATCTGCTTTTATTTTTTCTACATCAAGGTCTATGTCTATTTTTTCTACATAAGATTCTACTTGTGATAACTTTGATTTATAATTAAGGTAAGCCTTATAGGCGGCTGCTAAGGCATCTCTTTCATGTGTTGTATCAGGATTATCTCCGCCCGTTGCTTTTAATGCAAGGTTGCTTTTATCTACAACGAGCATGTCTTCAGGAGGGACATAAATTTCAGCATTTATCTGGCCAGCAAGTTTTTTAACCATGTCAGGTATTATATCAACATCAACGGCTAACAAAATAGGTCTTCCATAGGAGTAAATAAGAGATATTATATCTCCTCTATCCATTTCTTTCTTGCTTCCTAGATATAATATATTTCCATTTAGATCTATAATTGCTATTCCTGCAGTAATACCTGGATCAATACCCACTATTATTGGTTTATCAGGTTTTTCAGTATTGTTTCCAAACAAGATTTTTCCATCATAAACAGATTTAATTGATATACTGTAATCTATTCCTTTATGAGGTTTAACTATACCAAATAATTTCTCTCTTGGGGCATACACAGTAAAAACTGCAGAATCTATACCACCTTCTCCCTTTCTTACAAACATATCATAATCAATACCTGCTTTTTCAAGAGATTCTTTAATTTTATTAGCAGCAATATTTACAGATGCCCTTATTCTTCTTTGATATCTACCTTGGCTCATACCACCGCTTTTTGACCACCTACCTTTAGATACTATAACTTGTGTTTTTTCATTGCTAAAACCAATTTTTACTCCTTTACCTTTAGCTGCAATTACTGCTGCTAAGTAAGCTGTTTTGCTTGGTGAAAGCTTTGCTTGGTCTATCTCTAAATTTAATTGTTTTGCTACATCTTTTAATTCAACAAATTTGCCTTCATTTATTGTTACTTGGATTAGCTGAGTATTAGGGGGAAGAAGAGAGAGAAATTTAGACAAAGATTTTTCGTCAGGAACTATCTCAAATATGTTATCTGTTGCAATTAATTTAGGTCTCCATTCCCATGCAAGCCTAATTAGAGAAGACAAAGAGACTCCATTAATTTTGTTAATCATTTTTAAATCTTTGTCTAATATAATGGCAGTAAATTTATGATTTTCTTTAGAGAGGGGGCTTCCACTTTCTATATCAATGCCAATAAAAAATTCTTTTTTATCTTCCATCAATTCCCCCCTTAATATTATTTATTAGCTCTTCTACTTTTACCTCTACTCCAGATTTTTTATGCAAATAAAAGGCTAAATATTCAAGTTCTTTTTTTAAAACTATATCTGAATTTTTGTTCTTTATTCTTATATATTGCGGCCAATCTATTATAAAACCTCTTGGCTTTTCATTATTACTAACTATTATATTATATGGGCTTAGATCTCCATGTATTATACCTATTTTCGTATAGGCAATCCTTAATGTTATTATTATATCATTTAATATAATTTTAGCTATTTCCTTATCTAAATACTTAAGTTTATATAGCTCTATCCCATCAATTTTTTCCATAATGAAAGAATTTCTGTTGTTATAAATAGGCTCTGGCACGTTAGCTCCATTTTTCCATAGTTCATTTAAAATTTTAAATTCTCTTAAAGCAACTTTTTTTGATAAGTCTATCCATGATATCCATTTCTTGAAATCAAATTCTCTTTTTCTTTTTATTGCTTTAAATGATGTTCTTCCTTCTCTATGAAATTTAATAACCGATTCCTTTCCAGAAACTAATTGAGCAATATAAATATCACTTTCTTTACCAGTATTTATTTTATGCCCTAAATCCGAAATAATATTTTTATTAAAATAGAATCTTACAGATAGCATGTCTAATCCATCAAAAGTTAATTGGTAACCATAAAAAGGGGAAGTTTCAGAAACTATTAGATGAAAGTCAAGCAGTTTTTGTATCGTGCGCTTAATGGAACTCGACGGTAATTTAGACGCCTTCTCAATTAATTCTAAAGGAACAAAACCGTACTTTTTCATTAGCCTTTCAATTAAACTTAAAACTTTGAAATCATTTGTATCCATGTTGTAGTATTTCTCCTTTAATGATATCCCCAATTTTTTATCACTGTAATTATTTCTTCTGTATTTAATGCTTTTATACAGCATTTAAAATTTTTATAATTTATTATAGAATGTATTTTATTTTTTACTAAAGTGGGAATATGTTACAAATATATTTGTAAATGAAAGATTAGCTGTTTTTTAAATAATAAAATTAATACTTTAATAACTATATTGGATACAAAAAAATATTAACCCTGTATTGCATAGATATTAAACGCTGAGATAGTTAGAAGCAGAGAGTGAAATGATATGACAGAAAGTGTGCCTGCTAAGGAAGGTATTTATGAAAGGGATAAGGTATTGTATGTAATTGGACCCAAAGCAATCGCTAAGGTTTCGTCGGCATTGGCAAGCGATACTAGAGCAAAAATATTAGCAATACTGCAAAAAGGGCCTGCTGACTTAGAAGATTTGGCAAATTTAGTAAACCAAAGCAAGGCTAATGTAAGCAGCCAAATAAGGAGATTGGAAGAAGTTGATATTGTCAGGTCAAAATATTCACCTGGTCAAAGAGGCATTAAAAAAATCGTTGAGTTGATGGTAAATAAAATGGTTATGGTAATAGCTCCAGATAAGTTACAAGAAGCTCAAGAAAAGGATTTAATATAAAAATATAAAACACTTTAAAGTAAACAGATCTTGTGCTAAAAACAACAACTATAATTCAATTATTTCTTATTATTAAATTTATTATATTTGATCATTGAGATTATTATAGATTAGAGTTCTAAATAGAACTTTTTATGGCAGAGGTAATAAGCTTAAATAAAGTTAAAATCATAATTATTAAAAAATTCAATCTGAAACGACACTTATTCCTATTAATGCCAACCATTGCGTTATTACAGGTAGTGCAACGTCTAAATTAGTATAACCATTTTTTTCTAAAATTTTATTTAATTGCTCTAGAGTTATTTTATTCTTTTTAACTTCAGCTATTATATCTTTAAATGGTTCTATATTTTTATTTATCTTTTTCAAAATAATTCTTAAATCTTTGTTTTCCATATCCTCCATTTTTTTACCTACTTCAGTTAATACTAGATCTCCGTTTTCCTGTTTTATAAGGCCTAACATCTCAGCTGCTTTAATTACATGAGGCAAGATATCTAAGTCCACGTCTAGCATTTCATCTAATCTAGAAGAGTCTACCCTACCACCTATCGAATTTAAATATTTTACAAGACCTATTACCTGATCTACATAAACAAGTGGGAATTGCTCCATAACTCTATTCAGCACCTAATATGAATTTTGTTTTCTAGGGAATTTAAATTTATATTATATTTAAAATAGTTTTTGATTTTCTTTATAGAGACTAGTATATAAATTATACTATTTTTATTGTATAGATAGTGTATATGTTAAAATATAAGATTCTCTACAAAGGAAATATTAAAGTGAGAGGTGTGGTATGTTGTCTAAGCTATCTATTATAGTTTATTCGGGTACGGATGATAAATTAATTCCTGTAGGGGTTATAGCCCAGGGCGCAGCTGCCCTAGGTATGGATGTGCAAATTTTTGTAACAGGATGGGCATTAACTAAATTCACAAAAAAGCAATCAAATCCTGTATGGCCGAAGGAATTTGAAAATATGGTTCCAATGCTAATGGAAGGTATGAAGAAAAGCAACGCACCTTCATGGATAGAAATGGTAAAAGAAGCTAAATCTATGGGGGCAAAAGTATATGCGTGCAGCTTAATGGCATCTGTCATGGGGCTAAAGAAAGAAGATTTCAATGAATTGATTGATGATATTGTTGGAGTTGCAACATTTTTACAACAAGCTGAAGGAGGTCAAACATTGTTTATTTAAGGTGAGAAATATGAGCGAAGCTAAAAAAGTTGTAGACGCGAGAGGTCTGTCATGCCCTGGGCCTATCACGAATTTAACAAAAGCTTATAGAGATGCTAAAAATGGAGATGTATTAGAAATTTGGGCTACTGATCCTGGTTTTAAGAGCGATATAAAAGCATGGATTGAGAGAACGAAAAATGAATTAGTCGAGTTAAGGGAAGAAAAGGATAAAATTATAGCAATTATTAAAATTACAGCTAAAAAATAATTTTTTTAAGCGTGATTAATATGGCAGAAAAAAAGAAATTTTTGATAGTAGGGGGAGGGGCTGGAGGGGCTATTCTGGCTAACTCTTTAGTTAAAGATTTTGATGTTACCGTTATAAATGATAGCCCATATCACTATTATTGGCCTCAGTTATTGCAAATAGCATTTAGAAATGATTATTCTAATTTATATAGATCATTAAGCTCTTTATTAGTAAAGGGTGTAAATTTAGTTATAGATAGAGTTAAAAAAGTTGATTTACAAGACAGGATAGTAACTTTAAGCAATAATAAAACTATGAACTATGATTATGTAGCAATTGCTCCAGGAGTTACAATAGAACATAAAGGCATCGATGGAAATGAAAAGCTAGTAGAGCAATATGGAGATTTTCATTCTACACCTCAAAATGCGTCAAAGGTTTTCGATGTTGTTAGTAATATGAAAAAAGGGACATTTGTAATAGCTGTAGGAGATCCATACCATAGATGTCCGCCATCACCTTATGAAGGTATTTTGTTAGCAGATGAAGTGTTTAGATTGAGAGGAGTTAGAAATGATATTAATATGATATTAGCAGTACCATATCCTAGGGCTTATCCTGCAGAAACGTTTAATGAAGTACTAGAGCCTATACTAAAAGAAAGAGGCATTAATGTAATGACTTTCTTCACAGCAGATAAAATTGATACAGAAAATAAAAAGATAACGTCTCTAGAAGGAGAAGAATTAAGCTACGATGCAGCTATTGTAGTCCCAGTTCACAAGGGACCAAAAATTGAAATTAAACCAGATGACGCAATCAACCAAGATGGTTTTATAAATGCCGATAAGTTTACAAATCAAATATTGAAATATGATGATGCATTTGCAATAGGAGATGCATCAACTTCAGCTAATGCAAAGACTGGAGTTACAGCTCATTTACAAGCAAAAGTTGTTTCTAAAAGGGTTTTAGGATTAGATGCTAGGAATACAGGAAGAACAAATTGTCCAACAGAATTAGGATTCGAAAAAGGAACATTTGTTATAAGCGATTATAATCATCCTGCAGCAAAGGTTCCAGCTAATACAATTAATTTTATAATGAAGAGATTGTTTGCAGATGCTTATTGGGATATAATAAGACATCCTGAATTCTGGGATCCTATATTTGATGTTTATTTTGAAAATACACAACCAGAGGTTTTATGGAAGTTGTTTAGGTGATATGGTATGGAGGAAATAAATGAGGCAGAACTCCAATCAGAAAGCCTCGAAAGGCTTCTTCATTTGGTTGAAATGGTAAATAATATTTTAAAAGATGAAGAACTCTTAAAGGCGATATCTAAGTTAGTTGTGAGTGAGGAGACCTTTCTGATAATTGATAGGCTACCTCAACTAATTAAGTTAATAGAGCAACTAACAAGACAAGAAAACTTAGAAAAAATTGAGTTAATGTTAAGCTTATTACAATCCTTAGACAAACAGATGCTTGAAAAATTAAGTAATGCATTTAAAGCTATTAAGGCTGAAGAAAAAGTCAAACCAATGTCAATATCTAAGATGATCACAACATTATCAGAACCAGAGGTTTCAAAAGGATTAAATGTTATGCTAAATTTATTAAAGGCCTTGGGTTCATAAGTTTATAATATTTATTTTTTATTTGTTTTCAACGTTTAATATTTTTTATTAGTAAGGCTTTTTAAAGTGATGTATTAACAATTTAAAAGGAAAGGTGGTTAGCTTGACAAAAAAGATTGTTATAGCAGGTGGCGGTATTGGTGGTTATATTTCAGCAAAAAGACTAAAAGAACAGATTAAAAAGAAAAATATAGATGCAGAGGTTTTGGTTGTAAACAAAGATGGTTTTCATTACATGCCTCCTCTCTTCTTTGATGTAGCCTTCGGTTATGGAGAGCCCGAAGATACTAGGGCTCCTGTTGTGAATATGGAAAAATATGGCATTAAAACAGCTGTAGATGAAATTCAAAAAATAGATGCTGCTAATAGAACTGTTGTCGGAGCTAAAGGCAAATATCAGTATGATTACCTAGTGGTTTCATTAGGTACAGACCAAGGTTGGAATGCCTATCCAGGATTAGATAAAGATGGTGTTCATAACTTTACATTAGAAGGAGCATTAGAGATGAAAAAAGCATTAAGCCAAGTTAAAGATAATTCTAATATTGTTTTACTAGTTCCAGAATTCCCCTATAGATGCGGAATTTATCCATACGAAGCCGCGCCGATGCTTTCTTTATACACAAAGCAAAGGGGTAGAAAAGCGAAAGTTACATTATTGGATCCAATACCTGCTCCAATAATGCCAGTTCCAAATGGAGGTTTAGGGCCTGAAATATCAAGATTTTTAAAGGAAACTTTGGACGAGTTTGGAGTAGAATATGTGCCAAATGCGAAACTTAGAGAAGTTGATGTTCAAAAGAAAACAGTTGTAACAAGTTCTGGTGAATTTAAATATGATTTATTAGTAAAGATTCCGCCTGCAAGATTACCAAAAGCATTGGAAAATAGTGAAGGCTTTGTATTTAAGCAGGATCCAAGATGGTCACCAGCTATGCCTAGAAGTATGAGGCATCCACAATATGATGATGTATACATGGCTGGAGAACATAGTTTACCAACAATAGGAATTGGTTTAGCAGGAGTATTTGTTGAATCCATGGCAATTACTGCATCAGGTAATATAATAGCTGATTTAACCGGATTCGCCCCCGCACAGCCTTATAGCCCAGTTACATGCGTCGGATACGCAGGAGAAAGAGGATGGATGGGAACTTGCGAAGTACCATTTGATGAACAAAAAGGGATGTATGTACCAAAATGTTACTTTGTTGGTAAATATACTGTTGGAAGGTTATTGAAGCAAGGATTCTATGGAGGTTGGATTGACTCTTTAAAATTCTGAGGTGAGAAAGATGGTAGAAGGAAATGTAGAGGAAGTTTCACCCGAAGTTCAAGCTCAAACTTTAGGAGAGTTATTAAATTCTGTTGCTGCTCTTAAAAAGAGCGGTCTTCTAGGTCTTTTAAATTATCTAGCTGAAAAATCTGATGATACGTTCTTGACAGTAGCGGATGATCCAGTATTAATGAGACTAGCAGGCTTACTAGCAACATTAGGCAGAGGTATTGAAAAAGTTGATGGAACTCAATATGCAAAGGCAAAAATGGCTGTTGAAGATTTAACAAATTGTGCCTTTAATGCGTTAGGGAATGTGGATGTTAGTAAGCCAAGAAAATTAGGTTTATTAGGATTAATGAGAGCCTTAGGAGATCCTGATGTGTCTCAAGGATTAGGTATATTGCTCGATATTGCAAAAGGCCTAGGGGCTTGTGCCAGGTCTAAGAAATCTCAATAAATCTAACTTTTTTGGTTAGGGATATTTAACCATATCTTCTTTCAAACTGACAGTAGTGTTTTTAATCCTAAATAAAATAGCAATATATGCGGAGGGCCCGTAGCTCAGCCAGGTAGAGCGGCGGGCTTTTAACCCGTAGACAATAGGCAGCCAGCCTGCCGTAGGCGGAAG
>NZ_JAGDXI010000015.1:0-20294 GCF_023256325.1 Caldisphaera sp. | reverse complement strand
TCCCGGGTTCGAATCCCGGCGGGCCCGCCACACCCATTAAGGGCTCCATAAAACCCATTATTTTTAAGATAATAATACTAATAAGCTCGGGTCTTAACTTTACTTTTTGCAGTAGAGAGGTGGCATAGGAGTTTGCCTTCGAAAGTGAAAGAAGAAGAAAAAATATTGGGGCATTATCTTGTTCCAAAACATAGAATATTATCATTAGAGGAATCTATAGAGGTATTAAAGACATTAGGAGTTAGACCTTGGCAATTACCGCGTATTAGCATTAATGATCCGATAGTGAGAATTTTGAATGGAAAGCCAGGAGATATAATAGAGATTGAAAGAGATTCTCCCACGGCCGGTAAGTATAAGGCGTATAGGGTTGTTGTATCCTATTAAAGGGGTGCCATTTTTTGTCTATTGAAGAATCTAAGTTAAATAACGACGATTTATGGTCGTTATTCAAGCAATACATACATGAAAATGGACTATCTAGACAGCATTTGGATTCTTTTAACTCTTTTGTTAAAGAAAGATTACAAAAAATAGTTGATTCTTATGGAGAAATTAGACCCACCTATAAGCAAATCAAGAAAAACGAAATGGAAGAGGGAGGACCAGATATAAAGATTGTATTGGGAAGAATAAAAATAACATATCCTCAAGTTAAGGAAGCAGATGGTTTTTTCCATCAAATAACTCCATCAGAAGCAAGGATTAGGAATTTAACATACTCTTCACCGCTATATCTTGAAATGGCACTTATAGAAAATGGAAATGAGGTTGAAAGAGAAGAATTAAAAATAGCTGATTTCCCAGTAATGGTTAAATCAGTTATAGATCCTATTTCGCAATTTAAAGAGAATGAACTAATAAATATAGGAGAAGATCCTTATGATCCGGGAGGATATTTTATTATTAATGGTAGCGAAAGAGTAATAGTGGCACAAGAAGATCTAGCAGTAAATAGGATAATAGTTGGTTTGTCAACTGCGAATACTGCAAGGATTACTCATACAGCAAAAGTTGTTTCCACTGTTTTAGGTTTGAGAAGACAAGTGATTGTTGATAGAATGAATGATGGTACTTTAGAATTAAGTATGAGCAGACTAGGATATAGAATACCATTTGTAGTAATGATGAAGGCATTAGGTCTAGAGAAAGACGCTGAAATAGCGGCAGCTGTTTCCTTTGATTCAGATATACAAAGAGAATTATTACCTAGTTTTGAGAAGGTTGCATTTACAATAAAATCTACAGAAGATGCTTTAGAATATATAGGAAACAGATTAGCGCCCGGTCAGCCGAGAGAAATAAGAATAGCAAGAGCCGAAGATTTCATTGATAATCAATTTTTACCTCATTTAGGTAATAAACCAGAAGACAGGAAGAAGAAAGCATATTTCATTGGTGAGATGGCAAATAGAGTTTTACAACTTTATTTAAATAAAAGGGGCGAAGATGATAAAGACCATTATTCTAATAAGAGATTAAGATTAGCTGGAGATCTAATAGCTGAAATATTCAGGGATGCATTTCAGCAATTTGTTAATACGATTTCATCACAATTAGAAGAATATATAAGTCAACGTAAAAAGTTAAGGCTAAGATTTTTGGTTAGATCCGATATTATAACGGAAAGGATTAGGGCTGCATTAGCAACAGGAAACTGGACACAGAATAGAACTGGTGTTAGTCAAGCCTTAGATAGAACTAATTGGATTAGTCTTTTGAGCCATTTGAGAAGAGTTATATCTCCATTAAGCAGAGGTCAAACCCATTTTGAGGCAAGGGATTTACATGGTACTCATTGGGGTAGATTGTGTCCATTTGAAACACCCGAAGGTATTAATTGTGGGCTAGTTAAGAATTTGGCTTTGATGACATATATATCAGTAGGTGTAGAAGAGCAAGACGTTGAAAGAATTTTAAGGAACCAAGGAGTAATATTAATGGATGAAATAATAAAGAGATCATCAGAAAATGATAACGATGTGATATCAATTGTTAGCAACGGTGCTAAAGTATTTCTAAATGGCAGTCCTATAGGTTATGTTGAAAATGGTGAGGAATTAGTACACAAACTAAGAGAAATGAGAAGAAAGGGAGAAATAAGTTTTGAAGTAGGCATTGCGTTAATACAAGGTGAAAACTCTAAGGAAGTTTATATAAACACAGATGAAGGTAGGTTATTAAGACCTCTAATTATTGTTGAAGATGGTAAGCCAAAATTAACAAAGGAAATAGTATCTAAAGTTATTAAAGGGGAATTAAAGTTTTGGGATCTCGTTAGAATGGGTATTATAGAATTGATTGATCCTGATGAAGAAGAGAATGCATATATAGCAGAAAGAGTTGAGGATATAAACAAAGATACAACTCATTTAGAATTATGGGTTACTGGTATATTTGGAGTAGCGGCTTCAACTATTCCATTTATGGAGCATAATCAAAGTCCAAGAAACACTTATCAATCTGCAATGGCAAAGCAAGCGTTGGGGTTATATGCTCTTAACTATAATTTAAGAATGGATAGTCATGCATATCTACTTCATTATCCACAAAAGCCTATTGTTCAAACAAGGCATCTAGAAGAAATGGGTTATAATCAAAGACCTTCTGGACAAAATTTTGTTGTTGCTTTTATGTCTTTTACTGGCTATAATATAGAAGATGCAATAATATTTAACAAGACTAGCATCGATATGGGTTTAGGTAGGGCTCACTTCTTTAGAGTATATTCAGCTACAGAAAATGATTATCCTGGAGGATTAAGTGATAGAATAACTGTACCATCACCAAAATTATATGATCATAAAGGGGATCAATATTATATTAAACTGGGACCAGATGGTATTGTAGAGCCCGAGGCTGAAGTTATAGGTGGAGATGTTTTAGTTGGCAGAGAAAGCCCTCCAAGGTTTATAGGTGAAGAAAGAGTAATTGGACCAGGAGTCCTCTCAAAAAGGGATACAAGCGTTCAATTAAGATATGGTGAAAGCGGTATTGTAGATACTGTCATGATAACACAAACTTCTGAAAGGAATAAGTTAGTTAAGGTGAAGGTAAGAGACTTAAGGATACCAGAATTAGGAGATAAATTTGCAAGCAGGCACGGTCAAAAAGGAGTTGTCGGTATGCTCTTCCCAAGATATGACATGCCATATACTGAAGATGGTATAACTCCTGATATTATTGTCAACCCTCATGGTATACCTTCAAGAATGACTGTAGGACAATTATTAGAAATAGTATCAGCAAAAGCTGGGGCTTTATTGGGAAAGTTTGTTGATGGCACGCCATTTTATAAAGAAGATACTAATAACTTGCAATTTGTTTTGGTTAAAAAAGGATTTGATCCGAGCGGAAAAGAAGTAATGTATGATGGAAGGACCGGAAGGATTATTGAAAATACTATAACAATAGGTATCGCATTTTATCAAAGGTTATATCATATGGTTTCAGATAAAATGCATGCAAGAGCAACTGGAAAAGTACAATTGTTAACAAGACAACCCACTGAAGGTAAAGCAAGACAGGGTGGGCTTAGATTTGGAGAAATGGAAAGGGATTGTTTAGTAGGCCATGGAGCTACAATGATGCTTAGGGATAGAATGTTAGAAAATAGTGATATCTATGTTATGCATATTTGTAACATATGCGGTCATATCGCCTGGTATAACAGTAAGAGAGGAGTTTATGAATGTCCAATTCATGGTGATGCTGGAGATATAAGGCCAGTAAAAGTGCCTTACGCATTTAAGCTGTTTTTGCAGGAAATAATAAGTATGGGTGTAAAACCAGAAATAAAGGTTTCTGATAAAATTAGGGTTATGAGAAAAATAGCTGGAGAATTTGAGATTCAAAAAGAGACTTCTGATAACAATTCAGGGAACAGTGATGAAAATTCAAAAACTATGAAACAAGAAGCTGAAGGAGGAGGTGCTTAAAATGTCATATACAAGTAATTATAAAGAAAACGAAAAATATCTAATTGATAGGATTCATTTTAGCCTATTAAGTCCAATAGAAATAAGAAAAATGGCGAAGGTTACTGTTATTAGACCAGAAATATATGAAGCAGATGGATCTCCTGTATCTGGAGGCGTTAGAGACCCTCATTTCGGAGCTATTGAACCAGGAGAAAGATGCCCTGTTTGTGGAAACACTAGAGAAGATTGTCCAGGACATTTCGGAAAGATTGATTTAGCTAGACCTGTTTTATTACCTCATTTAGGAGATAAAATAGATGTTATTTTACAATCAACTTGCAGGAATTGCGGTAGAATTTTGCTACCTGATGAAAAGATTGCATATTTAACAAACATTTACGAAAAGCTTAAAGAAAAATGGCCAATACTTGCGGAAACTTTTTCAGATGAAATAGCTAAGCAAGCGTCTTCTGTATCAGAATGCCCTCATTGTGGATATAAGCAATTTAAGCTTAAGTTCACCAAGCCTTTTAATTTCTATGAAGTAAGGCCAGAAGGTGAAATTAGGTTAACTCCTAGTGAAATAAGAGAGAGACTTGAAAGAGTGCAAGATAAGGACATAAAAGTATTAGGAGTAGATCCTAAGGCTGCAAGACCAGAATGGATGGTTTTGACTGTTTTGCCTGTACCTCCATTGTCTGTAAGACCATCCATAACAATGGAAAACGGTTTAAGGGCGGAGGACGATTTAACTCATGCTTTAGTTGAAATAGTCAGACAAAATGAGAGGTTAAAGAACTTCTTATCATCTAACGCTCCAGAATCAATGGTAGAAGAGGCATGGCAAACGCTTCAAAACGTTATAGCTGCATATATAGATAATGAATTGCCTAACATTTATCAACTTTCTCATAGGGGGAGGAAACAGCTAAAAACTATCGCTCAAAGATTAAAAGGCAAAGAAGGTAGATTAAGAGGCAATTTAAATGGAAAGAGGGTTAATTTCTCAGCAAGAACAGTTATTTCTCCAGATCCTTATATAAGTATAGATGAAGTAGGTGTTCCAGAAGAAATAGCTAAGATATTAACTTTACCTATAGTTGTTACATCATACAATATTGAAGATGCTAGGAAATTTGTATTAAATGGTCCGTATAATTGGCCAGGAGCAATGTTTGTTTATAAGACAAAGCAAAACGTGAAAATAGATCTAAGATATCAACGCAATTATAGGCAACTAGCAGAGAGCCTAGAGATAGGTGATGTAGTAGAAAGACATTTAATTAATGGAGATATAGTATTATTTAACAGACAGCCCAGCCTTCACAGAATGTCTATAATGGCCCATAAAGTTAGGGTTATGCCGGGACGTACTTTTAGATTAAATCTTCTAGATTGTGCTCCATATAATGCAGATTTCGATGGGGACGAGATGAATCTACATGTTCCAAGGCTAGAAGAAGCAAGGGCAGAAGCCCAAGAATTAATGCTTGTTGAGAACCAAATATTATCACCAAGATATGGTGGGCCATTAATTGGCGGAAGACAAGATTACATTAGTGGATCATATCTATTAACTGTTAAAACAACTCTATTAACAAAAGACGAAGTTTCCTTATTGCTTGCAGCGGCAAACTATAAAGGTAAAATGCCTGAGCCAGCTATAATAAAGCCTGAACCATTATGGACAGGAAAACAATTAATAAGTCTATTTTTACCTCAAGGCCTTAATTTTGAAGGAAGAGCAAAAATTAATGCAGGAGAATTAAAATGTGATAATGAAAAATGTTTCTTTGATTCTTATGATATAATAAGTAATGGAAAGCTATTAATGGGCGTATTTGATAAAAATGCTATTGGTGCAGAGCAACCGGAAAATGTACTGCATTATATAACACTAGAATATGGCTCTGAAAAGGCAAGAGAATTTTTAGACAACGTGTTTAGAATGTTTATTAGGATGCTTGAAATAAAAGGTTTTTCAATATCGTTAAAAGAAGTTGAAATACCTAATGAAGCTAAAAACAAAATAAGTAATATGGTAGAACAGGCAAAGAATGAAATTCAACAATTTATTAATGATTATAAAGAAGGGAATTTGGAAGTTATACCAGGAAGAACTCCAGAAGAAAGCCTTGAGTTAAAGATAATACAAAGGTTGCAGAAATTAAGAGATGATGCAGGTAAGTTAGCCATTAGCTATATGGACCCATTTAATAATGCATTTATTATGGCTAGAACTGGAGCAAGGGGAAGTGATATAAATATAACTCAGATGGCGGCAATGCTAGGACAACAAACTGTTAGAGGTAAAAGAATTTCAAGAGGATTTAGGACAAGGACATTGCCTCAATTTAAACCAGGAGATTTATCTCCAGAAGCAAGAGGATTTATTATTGGTAATTTTAGAGTTGGTCTAAAGCCTTATGAAGTATTCTTCCACGCAGCAGGAGGTAGAGAAGGATTGGTAGATACTGCAGTTAAGACATCTCAAAGCGGTTATATGCAAAGAAGGCTTATTAATGCCTTGCAGGATTTATATGTTGCATATGATGGAACGGTTAGGGACTCAGTTGAAAACATAGTACAGTTTAAGTATGGAGAAGATGGGGTTGATCCAATGCTAACTTATCATGGAAAGGCAGTAAATATAGATAGAATAATAGAAAAGGCTAAGGTGAATGAAAAATGACGCCTAAAAAGAAAAAAATTGAGGCAGTAAAAGAAGAGGAAGAAAAGAAGGGAGAACTTGATATAAAACTAAAGTCAGCTAAGGAAATACTTCCAGAGAAAATCTATAAGGAGTTAAATGAGAAGCTTGAGAAGTCGGATCTAAGCACAGCACAAAAAATTTTTGTGGTTGAAGAAACTGTAAGACGTTATATATCTTCTATGATTCAACCAGGAGAACCTGTTGGTACCATAGCATCGCAATCCATAGGAGAACCTGGAACCCAAATGACACTTAGAACATTCCATTATGCAGGATTAATGGAATTTGACGTAACCTTAGGATTACCAAGGCTAATAGAAATAGTTGATGCAAGGCATGAGCCATCAACACCCATAATGAGAATATACTTAGATGAAGAGAATAGAAATGATTTGGAAAAAGCTAAAGAAATCGCTAGAAAAATAGAGTACACAATTATAAGCAATGTTGTTTCAGAAATATCCTATATTTTAGGAGAACCTAAGATACAGATAGAGATAGATAAGGATTTGTTAGATGATAAAGGAGTTACTCATGAAGAAATAATTGAAGCTATTGAGAAACTAAAGTTAGGAAAAGCAAATGTGGATGAAAATAATCCAAATATAATAAATGTAGAATTAAATAGTGATGTTATGCCAGAAGAAGAGTTATATGATACAAAGGCATTTAACGAAATAATATCAAAAATTAGGAAAACATATCTTAAAGGGATAAAGGGGATAAGAAAAACTATGATACAAGAAAGGAGTTATGAAGAAAATGGAGTAAAGAAGAAAGAATATGTAATAATGGCTGAAGGAAGTAATTTAGCAGAAGTTATGAAAATTCCAGGAATTGACGCTAAAAGAATAGAAACAAACAATATTATTGAAATTTCCCAGGTATTAGGGATTGAAGCTGGAAGAAATGCGATAATCAAAGAAATATTAGACGTTCTTCAGAATTCTGGATTAGATGTCGATATTAGACATGTTATGCTTGTTGCGGACATGATGACGTGGACCGGTAAAGTAAGGCAAATAGGTAGGTTAGGCATTGTAGGAGAAAAGCCTAGTGTTATAGCTAGAGCTGCATTTGAAGTAACAGTAAATCAAATATATAATGCTGCAATTACTGGTGAAGATGAAAAATTCTATGGTGTAACGGAAAGTATATCTGCCGGTTTAATACCTAAGGTTGGGACAGGAATAGTTATGCTAGGTATGGGAGCTTCACCTGTTAAACCCTCTGCAGATGATACGGAAAATAAATAAGCAGGATCTACTAATCCAGAAAGGGGGAATAGATATGTCAGTATCATTTGAAAAAGAATTAAAGAATTTGACAAAAAATGGGAAATATTATTTAGGCGTGAGTAAGGCAATTAAGTCAATACTTAAGGGAGAGGCTAAAATGGTTATTATAGCAGATAATATTCCACTCAGCTATAGAGAAAAAATTGAGAAGGGAGCAAAGCTATCAAATATACCAGTTTATGTATTTAAAGGCACATCACTAGAGCTAGGGGCGTTAATAGGTAAGCCCTTTAAAGTATCATCAATAAGCGTAGTCGATACTGGAGATTCAAGAATACTTGACCTCGTGGAAACGTCTTAGGGTGTATGTGATGGAAAAAAGTAGCAATGGTGATAGAATAGATCTCGAGGAACTTAGATATTTATCCCTATTTCAAGATTTAACAGGAGCAATGGCTTATAGGTGTATTGCAGATAATGAAGGCAATAGAGTTTTTTACCTTGTAAATAAAAATGATTTAGGAAAAGCTATCGGAAAAGACGGTAAAAATGTAAAATCCTTGTCTAAAATATTAAACAAAAATGTTGAAATCGTAGAGTACTCAGATAAAATAGAAGAAATGACAAAAAACCTATTTCCTGAAATAACTGTATTAAAAGTTGATTTAATTGATAAAGATAATGTAAAAGCAGTTTATGTAAAAGTGAAAGATGATGAAAAGGGAAAAGCTATCGGAAAAGACGGTAAAAATGTAAAAAGGGCAAAAATAATATTAGGAAAACTCTATGGGGTAGAGAAGGTGGTAGTTAAGTGAAAGAAAGTTTATATTCTGCTAAGATAAACATAAGACTAGAAAAGGTGACAATTAATGGGTGAAGGAAAATCGCCTAATGGGCTATTTGCAGCAAGGCAGCTGAGAAAGAAGAAAATGAAGTTCAAATGGTCACAAAATGAGTTCAAGAGAAGAATGCTCAAGTTGACTGAAAAATATGATCCATTAGAAGGTTCACCAATGGCTAGAGCTATTGTTTTAGAAAAGGTTGGTGTTGAATCAAGGCAACCTAACTCAGCGCTAAGAAAATGCGTTAGATGCCAGCTAATAAAAAACAAAAAGGTTGTAACAGCATTTGTTCCGAAAGACGGAGGTATTTTATATATTGATGAGCACGATGAAGTTATAATAGAAGGTATTGGGGGTCCAAAGGGAGGATCTTTGGGAGACATACCGGGAGTTAGGTATAAAGTTGTAATGGTTAATGGAGTTTCTCTAGATGCGTTATGGAAAGGTAAGAAGCAAAAAGTTAAGAGATAATTTTTATCGATCATAAATAAAATTATTCATCATCTTCTCCTTCATCGTCATTTTCATCATCCTGGTTTCCATGATCTTGGTTTTGATCTTCCATATCAGCTAGTTTTTTTGTAACATATATTGGCTTTCCAGAAATTATTCCTAAATATACAGCATGACTCGGTATCATTTTTATAGTTAAATTTAATCCCTCAGATTCGAATTCAACAGATGCAGTATATAATCCATTATTTGTATCTAACTCATCAATAATTATTCTCTTTAATGTTTTTCCTATTAACTCTTTAAACTCTTCATGGTTCATTAAAAAAGAAAATATTGATTGCCTTCTCGGAGGTACTTCGCCATCATTATAAGTTTTTATTGCTTCAGCAACATCAGCGGGTATATTTACTAGTGAAAAAAGCCTTCCATCTTCTAATGCTAAGCTTAAACCTATTATGTATGTTCCATATCCGCTTCCAACATCTTGAATAATTTTGTAAAATGTTTGCACATTCATCACTCTTAGCAAATCTTCGCTCAAACTTAATTCCCTCACTTTTAGCTTATTATTCTCCGAAATACTTAAGTTTAAGGTCTCTTGAATGCTTTCAATCTATTAAGAATCTATAGTATGGAAAATTAAATAATAGAAAGTTTTTAAGAATCGATTCTTATAGAAGAACTCATTTAATTTTAGAAAACAATATTTTTAAAAGCTATACCTAACTCATAAAAGTAGGTGCGTGAGATTGAGCAATCAAACAAAAATACCAGAAATAGATAAAGTTGGTAACAATTTGAGCGATATTAAGCTATTAGATAGATGGTCTTGGGAAGGAATTGAGATAAAAGATCCAAGTTTAAAGAAATACATAAGCCTAAAACCAACATACTTGCCTCATAGTGGAGGGAGGCATGAGCATAAAAGATTTGGAAAAGCTGAAGTAAATATAGTAGAGCGTTTGATTAATAGGCTTATGTATCCTGGTAAGAACGGCGGCAAAAAAATGATGGCATATAATATAGTTAGAAACGCGTTTGATATTATTTATTTAGAAACAAAAGAGAATCCAATACAAGTATTTGTCAGGGCAATAGAGAATGCTGCTCCAAGAGAAGAAACAACAAGAATTATGTATGGCGGTATTGTTTATAGGGTATCTGTAGATGTATCTTCTCAGAGAAGAGTTGACTTAGCATTAAGATTTATTACAGAAGGAGCTAGGGAGTGCGCTTTTGGAAGCACAAAATCTATTGAGCAGTGCTTAGCTGATGAGATTTTATTAGCTGCTAGAAATGACCCACAAAGCTATTCTATTAAACAGAAAGAAGAAATAGAAAGGATAGCATTGAGCTCAAGGTGAAAATTTTTAATTATTAATTAAACAGTAAGACTCTTTTTGCAATAAAAATTTTGTTTCAATTAAAAAATTTATGATCTTATTAAGCATAGTATTTTTAAATCCCTGTTTAAGCTTAAAATGAGGGAAAAAGATAAATAAGAGAGGTGTAAATGCATGCCTGAGAAGCCGCACTTAAATTTAGTAGTTATAGGGCACATAGACCATGGTAAGAGTACGTTAACTGGACATCTACTATACAGGTTAGGTATAGTTGATGAAAAGAAAATGAGAGAACTAGAAGAGCAAGCTAAAAATGCTGGTAAAGAATCATTCAAATACGCATGGATATTGGATAAAATGAAGGAAGAGAGAGAAAGGGGTATAACTATAGACTTATCTTTTATGAAATTCGAGACAAGAAAATATGTATTTACAATAATAGATGCCCCTGGTCATAGAGACTTCGTTAAAAACATGATAACTGGTGCCAGTCAAGCAGACGCTGCAATGCTAGTTGTATCATCAAGAAAGGGAGAATTTGAAGCTGGTATGAGCCCTGAAGGGCAGACAAGAGAGCACTTATTATTAGCAAAAACATTAGGTATTGAACAAATGATAGTTGCTATAAATAAAATGGATGCTCCTGATGTAAATTATGATCAGAAGAGATATGATGAAATAGCTAATACGCTTAAGAAATTTATGAAAGGGTTAGGTTATAATATTGATAACATTCCATTCGTTCCTGTTAGTGCTTGGACTGGAGACAATATAATTGAGAGAAGCCCTAATATGCCATGGTACAAAGGTCCAATATTGGTAGAGGCCTTTGATAATTTGCAAGTACCTCCAAAGCCTGTTGATAAACCATTAAGATTACCTGTACAAAACGTATACACAATACCTGGTGCAGGAACAGTACCAGTAGGTAGAGTAGAAACTGGGGTTATGAAAGTAGGAGACAAAGTAATATTCATGCCGGCAGGTGTTGGAGGAGAAGTAAGAAGTATACAAATGCACTATCAAGATTTACAAAAAGCTGAGCCTGGAGATAACATAGGATTCTCTGTAAGAGGTGTTGAAAAGAACCAAATAAAGAGAGGAGACGTAGTTGGTCCATTTGATGCTCCACCAACAGTTGCTGACGAATTTGTAGCAAGGGTATTTGTTGTATGGCATCCAAGCGCTATAGCTGTAGGTTATACACCAGTTATACATATACACACTGCAACAGTAAGCGCTAAAGTCATAGAAATAGTATCAAAGCTAGACCCAAGAACTGGTAAGGAAGTTGAAAAGAATCCACAGTTCTTAAAGGCCGGAGATGTAGCTATGATAAGATTTAAGCCCATAAAGCCAACAGTAATAGAGAAGTACAGTGACTTCCCACAATTAGGAAGATTTGCAATGAGAGATATGAACAGAACTGTTGGTATAGGCATAGTTACGGAAGTTAAGCCGGCAAAAGTTGAAATAAAGAAGTAAAACAGCAATTTAAAAATTGGTGGAAAATTTGGCATTTAAAGTCAGAATTTGGCTGTGGAGCACCAATGTAAAAAGCTTAGAATCAGTAGTAAATCAAATTAAGGAAATTGCACAAAAAACAGGCGTTCCAATTAGGGGTCCAATACCTTTACCAACGAAGAGATTAGAATTACCCCTATTAAGATTACCACATGGAGAAGGAAGTAAACACTGGGAACATTGGGAAATGAGAATTCACAAAAGGTTAATTGATATAGAAGCAGATGAAAGGGTATTAAGAAGATTAATGAGAATTCAGGTTCCTCCAGACGTTTATATAGAGATTAAATCAGGAAAGTAATTTTAGACTTATTTTGTTTAGATAACATTTTTATTAACGAGCCGGGGTGCCCGAGCGGTCCAAGGGGACAGGCTGGAGACCTGTTGTCCCGAAAGGGACACGCGGGTTCAAATCCCGCCCCCGGCGCTTAACTTTTTTATTTCTTAAAGTAATATCTACCAATGATAATAGTTTATATAACTTGTAGACAAGGTAAAATATGCTCAGTTCTACTTTATTAAAGGTCTAGTTTCATTAGATAAAATAAAAATTTTTTCTTCTTGAATGATTTAGATAAGTGAATTTTATTCCTTTAGAAAGTTAATACTAAAAATTGTAAATTCTCAAAAAGATTTATTAATTAATAATTAAAATAATATTTTAAACTTTAGAAAAACTTCCTTTGATTTTTAAGTTTTCTGATACGGCTGATATAGAATTCAAAGCTCTCTTAATATTCTTTTGTATTAAATTACCTTCAAATTCAACATAAAAATAGTAATTCCATATTTTTTCTTTTAATGGTCTCGAGTATATCATTGTTAAATTAATATTATTTTTATAGAATACCTTTAACACATTGTATAAGGAACCTGGTTTATGTTTTACTATGAAAAATACCATTGTTTTATCTCCTTTTTTCTTAATTTTGTTAGAAATTATAATAAATCTTGTAATATTAATTCCATCCTGTACATTTTTCTGAAGAATTTTTAATTTATAAATTTTTGCAGCATATGAAGAACATAGGGCTGCTCCTTCTTTATCTTTTGAAGCTAAAAGAGCTGCTTTAGACGTACTTTCAACTTGAATAATTTCTTTTGCATCAATTTTTAATAATATATCTTTAGCTTCTTGTATAGCATAATAATTAGAATAAATTCTTTTGATTTCTTTAAAATCTTTTATATTTTTATTTGACGCGATTACAATATTGATATTTAATTCTTTTTCATAGTTTACATAAACATTATCATATTTAAATAGATTATCCAATGTTTCATTAATTGGCCCTTCTCTACTATTCTCTATAGGAACAATACCTTTCGAGTTATTTTTGCTTACTTCATAAAATACTTCTGAAATTGTCTGTTTTGATATCTTTTTCCCTTTTAAAATTAAGGAAGCCTCATGAGTATAACTGCCTAATGGTCCCAAATAATAAATTCCATTTCCCACACCAAATTAACTTGTGTATAAGAAGTAAATAAATTTTATTGAGATAAATCTATATTAAATATTTTTGATTTTTAGCATTCCATTGCTTATTTAAATTTAATTAATTTATGGTTATTAATTGTAATTATTTTTGTGTTTGTTTGATAGTTGTAAATTTAAATGTATTTGCTTTATATTTACAATTTACTATTTTTGTTTTACAGATAAAAAATTTAATTATATTATGTTTGCGAATTAATTATAACGAAATAAATCATTTTTTAAGAAATAGTAAGCAATTTTTATTTATGCAAAATTATGATATGTAAGAGCATCTTTGAATTTATATAAATTTATTTATGCAATTGATTTAAATTTTATTTTAATAAAGCTTTATGATTAAATTTTTGAATAATTTTTGTAAAAACAATTTATTTTTAAAGAATATTTGAAAAAGTTTATATAGGAGTGACTTCAATAAAGTAGTGGGCATTATTAATAGTTACCTAAAATGGGCCTTCAGAATAATAAAACAATTTGATTTAAAATTAGTTTTATGTAAATATAATTCTTTTAAAGGTGAAATCCTTGATATGCAAAAGAAATCATAAAGGTTTTCTTTACTTAGAAGACGGTACAATAATTGAAGGTTGTGGATTTGGCTCAAAAGCTTTTAGCTATGGAGAAGTAGTTTTTACTACTTCTATGTATGGATATCCTGAATTGCTTACAGATCCATCATATAAGGGGCAAATTCTAATTATAGCTTATCCACTAGTTGGAAATTATGGAATTCCTAGGATGAACATCTCAAAAAATGGAATTATTGAAAACTTTGAATCAGAAAGAATACAAATAAATGGTTTAGTGGTTTCTGAAGAAACTGAAGGAAACAAATGGAACTCTCATTTATCTCTACATGAATGGTTATTACAAAATGGTATACCAGGTATAAGCAATGTTGATACTAGATCATTGATAAAGAAAATAAGGTCAAGAGGAGTTATAGAAGGTATAATTTCATCTGGAATTGAAATAGAAAATATAAGTAGTTTTAAATATGATGAAATAGACTTTACTAGCTTTACATCGCCTAAAAATGTAATAGTTCATGAAGGAGAATACGATGAGTCCATTGTAATAGTAGATTGTGGAATAAAACATGGCATAATAAAGGGAATTTACGATACATTTCTTTATAATATAATAAGGGTACCTTGCAAATCTAATGTAAATGATATTATAAAATTCGATCCAAAAGGCGTTGTATTTGGTAACGGGCCTGGAAATCCTAATTTACTAAAAGAAGTTATAGATACTTATAATTCTGTATTAGAGTACAAAATACCAATTTTAGGAATTTGTTTAGGGCATCAAATAGGTACTTTAGCTCTAGGAGGTAAAATAAATAAGATGAAGTTTGGCCATAGAGCTATTAACAAACCAGTTATAGATGTTATAACAGGTAATAGTTATATCACAACTCATAATCATGGATATGGTATATTATCAGCAAAAGATATGCCGAAAAATGCTAAACTATGGTTTGTTGATCCTGATGATTCAACTGTCGAAGGTTGGATAAATGAAGAAAAGAGGATATTGTCTGTTCAATTTCACCCAGAAGCAAGACCAGGGCCTTTAGATACAACATGGATATTTAGAAAATTTAAAAAAATTATTCAAAAAGGTGGTTGAATTATGAAAAATGAAAATATTAAAAAGGTATTGATAATAGGTTCGGGACCAATAAAAATAGCTGAGGCTGCGGAATTTGATTATTCAGGATCGCAGGCATTAAAAGCAATAAGGGAAGAAAATATTGAGACAGTATTGGTAAGCCCTAACGTAGCAACCATACAAACCTCATATAAAATGGCAGACAAAATATACATGATCCCATTATTATCCGATTATATAGAAAAAGTTATTGAAAAGGAAAGACCTGATGGAATAATGATAGGTTTCGGAGGGCAAACCGCATTAAATGCAGGAATAGATTTGTGGAATAATAAAGTTATACAAAAATATGGAATAAAAGTATTAGGAACGCCAATAGATGGTATAAAGAAGGCTTTGAGTAGAGAAAAATTTAGAGAAACCATGATTGAATCAAATATACAGATACCTCCAAGTTATTCAGCAAATAACGAGGCTGATGCTATAGAAAAAGCAAAGCAATTAGGCTATCCTATAATGATAAGGGTTAGTTATAATTTAGGGGGTAGAGGTTCTGGAGTTGTTTGGAACGAAGATGAATTAAAGAATAATTTAAAAAAGGCATTTTCACAAAGTTATATTAATGAAATATTGTTAGAGAAGTATCTTCATCATTACAAGGAACTCGAATACGAAGTTATGAGAGATTCTTATGGAAATAAAGCGGTCGTAGCTTGCATAGAGAATTTGGATCCTATGGGTATACATACTGGAGAAAGTGTGGTAATTTCACCGTGTCAAACTATTGATAATTATGAGTATCAAATTATGAGAAATTTGTCAATGAAGGTAGCGGATTCCATAGAATTGATAGGAGAAAGTAATGTGCAATTTGCTTTAAATCCAAATAGTTATGAAATTTATGTTATTGAAACAAATCCAAGGATGTCTAGGTCTTCGGCTTTAGCGAGTAAGGTAACTGGATATCCATTGGCTTATGTTGCAGCAAAGCTTGCATTAGGTTATAAATTATATGAAGTTATAAATAAAATAACTGGTATAACAACTTCTTGTTTCGAGCCGAGCTTAGATTATGTAGCAATAAAAATGCCTAGATGGGATTTGCAAAAGTTTGAAAAGGTTGATACTGCAATAAATACTGAAATGAAAAGTATAGGAGAAGTTATGAGCATAGGGAGGAATTTCGAAGAAGCATTCCAAAAAGCAATCAGAATGCTAGATCTTGATCAAGAATTGGTTGATAATAAAGTTTATAATTCATCTATGAGTAAAGATGAAGCTTTAGAAAGATTAAGAAGAAAAAAAGATTATTGGTTTCTTTATATTTCAAAAGCAATTAGAGAAGGAGCATCTGATGAAGAGATATACGATGTTACAGGTATAGATTTATTTTATATAAAGAAGATTAGAAATATTGTTAATTTTTATGAAAGTATGAAAAGAATGAAGGTTGAAGAATTAAATAAGGATATATTAGAAGAGGCGAAAAGGTTAGGATTTAGTGATAAACTAATAGCTAAGGCATTAAATGTTAATGAAGAGTACATAAGAAAAATAAGGCATGAATATAATATAATTCCTAAAATTAAACAAATAGACACAGTTGCTGGAGAATGGCCTGCAGTAACTAATTATATGTATGTTACGTATAATGGAAGTGAAGACGATGTAGATTTTTCTGATGATAAGAGCATATTGATTTTGGGTTCAGGTGTATTTAGGATAGGTGTATCCGTAGAGTTTGATTGGGGTACAGTTTCTTTAATTGATGCGTTGAAAAATTACTATAAAAATGTATATGTGTTAAACTACAATCCGGAAACTGTTTCAACAGATTGGGATGTAGCAAAGCAGCTGTTTTTTGATGAAATAAACGTAGAAAAAGTTTTGGATTTATCATCTAAAACAAAAACAAAAAAAGTAGTTGTTTTTTCATCTGGTCAAATAGGGAATAATATAGCAAAAGAATTGGAAGAAAAAGGTTTATTAATTTATGGAACATCGGGCCATAGTATAGATATAGCTGAGAATAGGGAGAAGTTTTCTTTCATTTTAGATAAACTAGGTATAAAGCAACCTCCATGGATTTCTGCAAATAATCTAAATGAAGTAATTAAATTTATCGATAAGATTGGATATCCAGTATTAATTAGACCGAGTTATGTTCTTAGCGGTGCGAGCATGAAGGTTGCATATAACTATGATGAATTGATAAAATATATAAATTCCGCAACTAAAATATCCCCAAAATATCCTGTTATAATATCCAAATATTTTGATAATGCTATTGAAGCTGAAATAGATGCTGTTTCAGACTCAAAGGGGGTAATTGGTGTTTTAAATGAGCACATAGAGGAAGCAGGTATACATAGTGGGGACTCTACTATGGTAATCCCTAATAGGAAATTGAATGATAATATAGTAAATGAAATGGGCAAAATATCTTTAATGCTTTCCAATGAGTTAAAAATAAAAGGTCCATTTAATTTACAATTTGTAATAAAAAATTCTACTCCATATGTTATAGAATTAAACTTAAGGCAAAGTAGATCTTTTCCATTTTCTAGTAAAGCAATTAATATGAACTTAATAAATTTAAGCGTAAAAGCTATTGAAGAAGGATTAAATTTTGATGGTTTTAAAATAATTAAGCCTAGATATTATGCAGTTAAATCTCCCCAATTTTCATGGTCTCAATTAAAAGGAGCATATCCTAGCCTAGGTGTTGAAATGAAAAGCACTGGAGAATCAGCAGGATTTGGAATTACATTTTATGATGCTTTATTGAAGAGCTGGTTATCAGTTTCGCCAAATAGATTACCTAGGATAGATAAATCAATACTAATATATGGAACAAATAATTACAGAGATTTAAAAGAAGCAAGTAAAACATTAGAAGAAATAGGCTATAATATATATACAATTGATAACTTTGATGTTTATGGAAAACAATTAAATTTAAAGGAAGCAGAAGGGTTGATATTAAATAAAAGAATAGACTTGGTAATTTCTGATGGATATTTGATTAATAGTGATTATGCTATAAGGAGAAACGCGGCCGATTTAAATATACCTATTATTCTTAATGGTAAATTAGCTAAAGAGATTTCTATTGCATTTAAAGAAAATTACATATCATTTTATGAAAATAGAGAATATGATAAAACATTTTATTAAATTTTCTAGTTTTTGTCAATTGGTTCTCTTGCAACAACTCTAACAGGCGATCCGTCTCCGTTTTTAATTTTAAGCGGAAAGCAAAAAGTTTCAACTATTTTTTCAATAAGAGGTTTAAGATTTGTAAGATTTTCAATTATTAATATGTTATTTTTTAATAAGACATCATGAACAGGCGACCCATTTCTAAGACCGCTTTTTACTGAAGGATCAGGTGAAATTGTATCTGTACCAACTATTCTAATTTTAAATTTAGTTAATAGATTTGCAGCTTCTGGTAAAATATAGGGATACTTCCAAGTATAACTATCTTCTCCCCAAAGATCCTCCCAACCAGTTCTAATAAAAACAAAATCTACCTTTTCTAATAATTTAGAATAACTTTTTATATCTTCATATGTAATGGGTTCTAGCTCACTTTTTGGTATATTTAATATTGCAGCAAGTCCTGCGAAAAATTCTGGAGGATATAGATCAATTGTTAATCCATTGTCAATAAAGTGATATTGAGCATCTATATGAGTTCCTGAATGCGAATTAATCGTAATATTTGTAATCTTTGAACCAGTTACATTAGTTACATGTTCAATTTTTAGTGGTAGATGTCCATAGCCTTCTTTTATGCCTTCTTCATATACATGGCTTATATCGTACCATTTATATTTCATAAGCCTCACCTTTTCTTATTATATTCATTAAAATTATTATAGTTCTTTCATGAAATTTTATCAATTACCTATAGAATTAGATTTTAACTTTTGCTATAAAACCAATAGTAAATTATGTTCATTTGTTAATTATTCAATTTATCTCAAAATCATTGTTAACTGGGGAGTTGACAATCTGCAAGATTACAAAAGATTATTATTCGTCTCAATATTATATCATTTTATACAAGGTCTTTATATAACGATTTGTTTAAAAAATAAGTGGGTAAGGATTTATGGCAATATTTGTATCAATTAGGTTTTACTATAATTTTTGAATAAATTCTTTCGAAATTTATTAAAATTTAGTTGATTGATGGTTTCAAATTGTTAAATAATTCTTTTAATAGATCTTTAAAATATAATTTATAACTGGAAAATTTAAATCCTCAATTTAAAGGATTTTTCTTTATTGGTTCATATCTTGTTTAATGTAATTAATAGTAATCTTATAAAAATTAAAATAAAATTTAGATTTAAAATTATTTACAAAAAGTCTGAGCAATATCTTTAGCTATTTTGTTTTCTACCTCAAAGTTCCATAGCATTTCTGGTATATCTACAAACATGAATAATTCTGATAACAGAAGAGTTTCAACTGCTGTAACTGCTAAATTTTGGATCCATTTACCAATACCTATCCTTATGATTATGTTATTAGGATCCCCAGAAATTAAAATATTTAAGGATCTTTCAGCCGCAATGATATCTCTTAAAAATCCCCCTTTTTGAGCTTGAATTAACACTCCATGTGGAGATTCTTTAGATGCTTGAGTTTTAAACCCCTGTGAAGTCAAATAGTCAATAATACTTTGCTTTAATGAAGATATATCTATATTCTTCCCGAAACAACTAATAACTTTTTCTGATACCATATTGTTCACCAATATTATTTCATTTTCCTCGGTTAAATACTTACCTGATTTAAATAATGTTTTACATAACAAAATGGTATAAAGTCTATTTTTCATTCCTTTTATTATTGTTAACCCCCCGGTTAACAATTGCTATATTTACATAACAAAATGGTATATTTTTATATTAATGGTATCTGACTAATGCATATCATTAAAACGTTCACTGATGTAAAAGCTAAAAATTTTTAAATCGAACTTTATTTATAAAGAAACTAATATTTTAATAAATTAAAATTAATATAATATAAATATTTAAAATAAAAGAAATTTGTTACTAATTATTAAATCTTTATTAAGTGTTATAATATATTATATATTATTTTTAACAATTTTGCTAAT
>NZ_JAGDXI010000007.1 GCF_023256325.1 Caldisphaera sp. | reverse complement strand
ACGTATCATCAGGAAAAACATATAATTATACAACATATCAAACAGTTGCAGTATCTAATAGCAGTTTGGTATTTAAAATTTTTACATCAAGCTTAAACATACCTAATCCTGGTACAATAATAGTTGCGGAAAATGTACCTGGAGGACCTTATTCTTTTGACGCAGATATAGATCTAGAAGTTGTTGGAGAAGAAATCATCAGAAACATATATTCTACTCTAGTGATATATAATGGTTCAAGCACGTCTAAATTCCTACCAATGGCTGCAGAATACATACCAACAGTTGGTAATTGGTCTCAAAGAAACTTATATGGTGGTATTTCGCCTAACTATACAATGTATACATTTAAAATTAGGCCCAATCTTAAAGCTGCTAATGGCGACAATTTAACAGCATACGACGTTTGGTATTCTATAGTAAGATCATTATTATGTTCCGGAGGTGTTCCACCCACTCCAGGATATGAATTAGCACAATACTTAATACCCAATTATAGTGAATTCATGCCAATAGTTACTTCGCCAAATGATACACTAGGGTTCAATGAAATTATGAATTCAATAACATACAATAATCAAACAGATACGGTAACTTTTAACTTATCTGAAAGAGTTAATCCTCAACTATTCTTCAGTATCTTAACAGAGTCTGAGGCATCTGTATATGATGCTAAATGGTTAGAACAAGTTGGTGCAGGCATTAATTTCACGCCTGCAGGTTTTTACCAATATGAACAGCAAGCAAACGAAGGCAATTATAATACAAAAGTTCAATGGTCACCTGTAACATCAGGACCATATATGATAAAATCATATACACCTGGCCAAAGCATTGTTTTAGTTCCAAATCCCTATTGGCCTAATAATATACCTGATATACCAAAACCAAATAATACAGTTATAATTTATTGGGTTAAAGATCCAAATACTGCATATGAAATGTTCGCATCTGGTCAAGCAGATATATTAACTAACATACCTCCTGATTATGTACCGCTTCTATTAAACCTAGAATCTAATGGACAAGCGTCAATATATGTTTACCCGACGTTTACAGAAAACTTCTTTGCATTCACATTAAATGTTAATACATCTATACTTAAAAGCATCAATCCGAATTATAATATACCATCATATTATTTTGCAAACCCATTAGTTAGGAAAGCATTCGCTTACGCATTTAATTACACAGAATATTTAAATGATATAGTTGGTAATGTAAAATATCATTTTAATTTTGCAAGTCCATATTGTGGAGTTATAATACCTGGTTTACCTTATTACATACCTCCATCAGAATTAACAGGCTGCCCAACATTTAATTTAACTTATGCAAAGCAATTAATGGAAGAATCAGGATATTACAATATAACAGTTAACTTCCCAATAATAGTATCAAGCGGTGATACTGTTGATTTCACTGCAGCTGCTATGTGGGCATCATTATTGAATGAAATGGATCCACACATAACTGCAACACCTTTATATGTACCATTTTCAACCATAATAAGCTATGAAGTTCCCGGAGCAAATCCAATGCCGATTTATTATCTAGGTTGGATAGCTGATTATCCATTGGCAAGCGACTTCGTTAATGCAATGTACTTACAAGGAGGAACTTACCCAGCACCTAATGGATGGACAGTTTCTTATTTCGAGAATTTGAGTAAATACTACGCTTCACAAGGAAATACATTTTTATCACAACTATATGCAAATGAATCACAACAGTATAATGAATTAAATAATTTAATATTAATGGCAGACAATGCAGCTGAATCAGGTAATACAACTGCAGCTCAACAATACTATAAACAAGCAGAACAAATAGCAATCAATCTCTATCTATATGTATACACACAAATGCCAAATGCATATTGGATAATAAAGCCATATATGCATGGATTTAATAATCAAATAAGCTATGAAGAAAATCCAATGATTGGAGGGGGCGGAGACTCATTATATTACTGGTGGGTTAAAGGATAAATACCAATATAAATAAAACTTTTTAAATCTAAACGATAACTTTTTTTCTTTTCAATCTCTTTTTAAACTCTAGAGTTAGTTTGTAATAGCGGAGGGGATGAATTATAAAGCTCTGGCAGTACGCTTTAAGAAGAGTGTTACTGTTTATACCTACATTGTTAGGATTGACTGTAATAGTATTTGTTCTGATACACATTGGAGGCACTAATAAGCTTCTAGCTATGTATCTTAGCCCAAGGTTAACAGGTGCTGCAAGACAGCAAATAATAGCTGAACTAGATCAAAAATTCCATTTTAATGACCCAATTTATATACAATACTTTTATTGGTTAGCACAAATATTTCAAGGTAATTGGGGAATAACAAACACCCCAATATTTAGTGGGCCAGTTACACAGGCAATAGAATTATTCTTTCCAAATACTTTAATGCTTACTATATTTGCTGCTATATTAATATGGTTAATCTCAATTCCATTAGGGGTACACACAGCAGTTAATAGAGACAAACCTTCTGATAATGTTATTAGAGTTGGTAGTCTTACATTTTATGCAATGCCATGGTATTTAATAGGAATAATACTTATAATAATTTTTGCAGTATGGTTAAAAATATTGCCAATAAATGGAACTGTTAATCCAAGTTTAGTTGCAGATCTTTCATGGTATCACAATGGTATATCATATCCAACCCATATATTATTAATAGATGCATTAATACATGGTAATCTTGTTGTTGCTGGAAATGCATTCTTACATCTAATAATGCCATCTGTAACATTAGCATTAGGAGTTATGGCAGCCCTTGTAAGGTTAATGAGAGGTACAATGCTTGAAACTCTAGATCAAGATTTTGTTAACTTTGCCAGAGCCAAGGGTGTTCCAGAAAAAGTTGTGATAAATTTGCACGCAAAAAATAATGCATTGCTTCCGGTAATAACAAACTTTGGATATTTGGTAGCAGGTCTTTTAGGCGGAGTTGTTGTAATTGAAGATGTTTTTTCCTATCCTGGTATAGGAATGTGGTTAACAGATGCCATGATAAATAATGATATGGGAGGAATTATGGGCGGTACATTGTTATTTGGAATAATATTAGTTGTAACAAGTTTAGCGCTAGATTTAATCTACGCTAAGATTGATCCAAGAATAAGATATTGAGGTGGGTAATGAAAGATGAGTAAAAGTAATGCTAAACCCGATCGCTTCAGAGAATTAAAGCTTTCTTTGCAGGTATTTTTTTCAAATAAATCCGCTGTTGCTGGGCTAATAATTTTTCTATTCTATTTCTTTGATGCTTTAATACTACAATTTTTCCCTCAAATTTTACCATTTAAGCATCCTTATCAATTAACACCAAATTATGCAAATCCAATACCACAACCACCTTCATTTAAGCATCCTTTTGGAACTACTTATCCCGGAGTAGATTTATTAAATGCTATTATAAAATCTATAAGACTTGACTTTTGGTTATCCCTTGAAATAGTTATACCTGGTGCAATTATAGGATTGGTAGTAGGGATAATAGCAACTTATTTTGGTGGATGGATTGATGAGGTTTTAATGAGAGTAACTGATATAGTATTCAGTATACCTTATTTGGTGTTGGCAATAGCTATAGGTTATGTTTTGGGTAGAACTTTACAAAGTATGATGATAGCTTTAATATTAGTTTGGTGGCCATTATATGCAAGGTATGCAAGGAGTGTTACTTTGGAAACAAAGGAATTAACTTTTATAGAGGCGGCAAGAGCTGCTGGAACTAGTAACTTAAAGATAATGTTTAAACACATTCTTCCTAATTCATTGCCTCCAGTATTTGTTCAAATCTCATTGGATTTAGGCACTATAATGCTTACTATATCAGCGTTAGCGTTTATAGGTTTCTTGCCTGCAGCTAACTTACCTGAATTAGGATATTTAACTAGCTTAGGATATAACTACATTCAAACTGCTCCTTGGGCTATGATAATACCGGGTTTATTTATAGTTTTATTTGCATTGGCAGTAAATCTTATGGGTGATGGGTTTAGGGATGTTATCGATCCCAGGAGGAGGAGTGAGCTATAGTGGAATCTGATCAATTAAAAAGCAATTTAGCTCCTATAGTTAAGGTTGAGAACTTTCACTTACATTATTATACTAGGAGAGGAGTTTATAAAGCATTAAATGGAGTTAATCTAGAAATAAGGAAGGGAGAAGTCTTAGGAATAGCAGGAGAAAGTGGTTGTGGGAAAAGTACATTAGGAAGAGCAATTATGGGTTTAATTCCTAGAAATGCTGCGGTCGTTGATGGTAGAATATTAATAAATGGAAGGGATTATTTAAAGCCATTAAAAGATTATTATAAAAACACTAAAAAATTCAAGCCATCTAAAAATGCAGATGTATTAAAAAAGGTTAACAATGAAATGTCTAAAATAAGAGGTCAAGAAATTTCTATGGTATTTCAAGAACCTATGACAACATTAAACCCATTACTTCAAGTTGGGTATCAAATTGCTGAAGTTTTATTATACCATAGTCCAGGTTTATTAGCAAGCAGAAGATTATCAAGGTCAAGAGCTAAAAAAGAAGATACAAAGGCTTTAGTAAAAATATTAAATGAGAACGGACCTAATGAGAAATTTAGGGAATATTTAAAAGAGAAAAATATTATGGGTTTGGAGGATCAAATATTAGCTATATGGAGAAGGAAGGATTTGCATGACTTGAAAAAAGAGCAAATGATAGAAAAGCTATGCTGTGAACCAATAAATTCTTTTGCTAAAAATTATTTAGAAACAATTGAGAAAGAAAATAAGTTACCTAATTTCTCAAAAATACCAATATTTGGAAGGATCGTTAAAAGAGAATTAATTAAAGAAGGTTATAAGAAAGCATCCGAATTTTTAGGTCTGTTAGGAATTCCTAATTCTGATAAAATGGTATATATGTATCCTCATGAGTTAAGTGGGGGACAAAGACAGAGAATAGTTATAGCTACTGCTATGATTAATAGTCCCCAATTAGTTATACTTGATGAACCTACAAGCGCTTTAGATGTAACAATTCAAGCACAAATTCTTGAACTAATAAAAGAATTAAAAGAGAGCATAAATTCATCATATATGTTTATATCACATGACTTGTCAGTTTTGGCAGAAGTATCTGATAGAATTGCAATAATGTATGCAGGCCAAGTTGTTGAAGTTGGCAACAAAGATGCAATATTTGATCAACCAAAGCATCCTTATACTCAAATGCTAATGGAAGCTATACCAACTATTGAGGCTCATGAACTAAAGGGTATAAAGGGAGAAGTTCCTGATATGAGGAATCCTCCAAAAGGCTGTATGTTTAGGGATAGATGTCCTTATGCTATGCCAATATGTGCAGAAAAAAGGCCCGATTTAATAAAAGTCGGTGAAGATCATTATGTTTCATGTTTTCTATACGAAGGTGGTAAATCATGATAATAGCAGCTAGAAACTTAAGCAAATTTTTTGATGTTAAAGGGGTAAAAAACGCTAAGATTAGAGCAGTGGAAGATGTTAACATTGAGATAAAAGAAGGAGAAATAGTTGGCTTAGTTGGAGAAAGCGGTTCAGGGAAATCAACCCTTGGTAGACTTTTGATTAGACTTATAGAACCAACTTCAGGAGAAATTCTTTATAATATACCTGATAAAGAATTAGATGAATTCGATATAGCGTTAAAAAACAAAGATGATAATGCAATTAAAAAAATTGTTGATAAATATTCTATTACTAAATTGCATGGAAATGAGTTGAAGAAATTTAGAAGAAATGTTGGGATAGTATTTCAGGATCCATATTCATCATTAAATCCAAGGTTAAAAATAGAAGATATAATTGCTGAGCCAATTATAGAAACTGGTTATTTAAAGGGTAATGAAGCTAAAGAAAGAGTATTAGAGTTATTAGACGAAGTTCAATTGCCAAGAGAGTTTAGTTATAGATATCCTCATGAGTTAAGTGGGGGACAAAGACAGAGAGTCGCATTGGCTAGAGGAATAGCAACAAATCCTAAATTAGTTATACTTGATGAACCTACTAGCGCTTTAGATGTGTCTATACAGGCAGAAATTTTGGAACTTCTCAAAGAATTAAGAGAAAAGTATAATATATCCATGTTATTAATAACTCACAATATATCTGTCGTTTCCTATATGGCAGATAGGGTCTTTGTTATGTATGCGGGTAAAATTATGGAAAAAGGTTCTAAAAACGATATTATTAAAAATCCAGAACATCCATATACTCAAGCATTGATATCTGCAGTCCCGCAAATAAAGAGAATTAAGGCAAGGATTATATTAAAAGGTGATCCGCCTAATTTAATCAACCCACCAAAAGGATGCAGGTTCCATCCGAGATGTCCCGTAGCTTTGCCAACATGTGG
The DNA here is from genome assembly GCF_023256325.1 of Caldisphaera sp. Lineage (GTDB taxonomy): Archaea > Thermoproteota > Thermoprotei_A > Sulfolobales > Acidilobaceae > Caldisphaera. The sequence goes on along the minus strand of NZ_JAGDXI010000007.1, from coordinate 29,750 downwards.
TTGGACAGCAGATGAAGTTAAACCAACATTAGATTATTTAATTGACACTAAATATTTTACAGAATTTACTAATGCAAATGTTGAAATTAAAAATGAGTTAGAATTAATTGCAAATAATGTTGATATTAACAAATTAAAGGAAATAATAAACATAGAAAAAGAGAACTATAAGCCATTATTGTCTATAAAAGATATTGTCCAAGAAAATGGTCGTGTAGCATTAAAATTATATCAATATGAGACACCAGAACTAATTGAACTAGAAAATGGAAGAGAAGTAGAATGCTTATTATTTTCGCCAAAAAATAAAGCAAGTTAAACTATCTTCATTATTTTTTCTTGTCTATAACCAATAATGATTTTTATATATCCTTTAAGCATTTCATTAACTTTTGGGTCTCCTGTATCGACTAAAAGATACTTGAGTGATGAAATCTTAGATTTAGTTGATATAACTATAATGTTTTCTTTTCCAACAAGCCTGATAACTTCTGAGCTTATTTGTTGATTTCCTCTCCCGAATAAAAAGCCTTGCCCACCTATAGGAGTTACTATTATCTTAGACCTTTCATTACTTAATGAGATTAAGATATCTTTTTCATTCGCATCACTTTTAATGATTTTATTGTTTTTAATAATATCTACTCCCAATAATGTTTTTTCTATACCAATTTTTTTAAAAACGTAATAAGTCGTAGAGCCAGGACCCACTATATAAATGAACTCAGGGTTTATTAGTTCTTTAAGATAATTTGATATTCCTTCTATTTCGTCCTCGTCAATACCGAAAAAGGCTTGTTTACCTGATGAAATCATTCCTTCAGCTGAAAAAGATTTCATATAACCATATAGCCTTATTGATAATTTGTTTTTTCGATATTCGTCCTCATCAATATCGAGAATTTCTTTTAATTTTATATCTGTGTTTTTATAATAATAATCTTCAAGGGTTATAGCAGCATCTTTTGGGCTCTTAGCAAAAATAGCGCTGTACATTTTGACTCCAGAGGGTATTCCAATAACTGGTATTGACTCTTTTATTGCGTCATAAATGTCTCTTGCAGTTCCATCGCCTCCTGAAAATACCAAAACATCAACTTGGCCGCTAATTAATTTTGCACAATTAATAGTATCAAATTTATTAGTGCTAAAATTATCATGTGCACAATTAATAATTAAATAATTTTTTATCTTACTTTGCCTTATTACATATTCTCCCATAACGCCATTAGGTACAAGAAAAGTAAATTTATCATATAGATGTATACTATTTAGAAATTCTATTGTTCTATTAGCAGATATCGGGGTTGCTCCTAAAGCTATTGCTTTTTCATATAAATTCCCGTCAGTACCTTTTAGACCTACCTTTCCACCCATTCCTGCTATAGGGTTTACTATTAGGCCTATTTTCATGTTTTTGGCCTCATATGTTTTGTTATTTGTTCAATATTAAGGCATCTTGATGCAGAAGTTCTTTGATTTTGGAAAATCAAATCTATTTGTTTTATTGCACAATCCATATCTATAAGTTCATCTCCTCCAAGATCTTTAGCCATTTGAATTAAGTTAATTGCAGCTTTTTTATCTCCTTCTTGGGCTTTAGCTAATGCTCCAGCATATAAAACAAGCGATTGCAACTTTTTATCGTTGTAAGATTTCCAAGGATTTTCCATAAATGTATGAGCAAGCCAAAAGAGTTCATTATCAAGAAATGACATAAAATCAGATAATTCTTTACCTTTTTTGACTTCAGGTTCTCCAATAAAAATATCTAATATTCTTGATCCAATAGACTTTGTAATTTTGTCTCTTAATGTTTTTGAATCTTTACAAAATGCTACAATTTCTAAATGAGTAATAGAAACCCTTATTGTATGAGCACACCCTAAATTATTTAGTTTTTCTTTTAAATTATCTAGATCTTTAATGCTATATCCATTGTTTTCTATTATATATAGCACTCTATCCAATTTTATCCCTATAATTATATGCATCTATAGTCTTTATATTAATTTTAATTTATACTTAGATAGTATTTTTATACGGAAATAATCCTTTTTTCTTGGCAAAAATTAATCAGTCCCGCATAAATATAGTTTTTTAGGTCTGTCTCTTTTTAAATTTACCTAAAATATTAGGTGTACAAATTGAAAAGGAATCTAAGTGAAATGGTTGGAAGCATTATAGTTATAACCATAGTTTTAGTATCTGCAACAACGCTTTATAGCTTCTACCTGAATGAAATTAAAGAGTCATCCCAAATTATAGGCACATATCAAAAAAGAGTTTTTGAAACATATAATCCTCCATTGATGAGTATGATTTATAACGGTAGTGGCCTATATTTATTAGTTACCAGCGATTATTCACTGAGTTTATCTTATATAGTTGTTACTTTAGGAAACCAAGGAATAATAAGAACAATTAACTCGAGTATAAGGTATATAGTTATTCCTTTAGTGAAAGATTACAATTGTACTCAGAATGTTACTGTATCTTTAATTACTAGTTATGGCGCAATTTTAACATATAATCCTTATTATGATCCAAACCTTAATAAAACATCAATAAACCCCAGTCTTAATTATTTTTCTTGTAAATTTTTAATAAATAATACATCTTTGAAAAAAACTTATAGCCAGAAATATGACATACTATATAATGATTCCTATTTTATATCTTTTAATCCACCAAAAATGAAATACTATTATATCAACACAACAGATCAATTAAACATTAGTGTAAACGGTAACATCAACAGCAATTTGAATATTATATTCAGTATTAATGGAAATCAAATAGATATTAATAATAATGGTGTGGTATTTCTTTATAGTTATTATATAAATAATACAAAGATAGACATGTATGCAGGAGCTTATTATAGTAATCAAAATTGTGTTATTTATTTATATTTTTATTCTAATGATACTGCATTTTATCTCATTAACGGGCTTGTTAAAGGATATATTACTTTTACTGCATCAGTATTTTTAATGCCTATAATTGCTAATAATACCCCTATATTATCTTTGTATGGTAACATTAATAATTATAGTGGCACTTTAAATTATACTAATACTCTAATTAACGGAAATAACAATCAGGCTACATATGTTGGTTCAGGAAAAATAAGTGGATATAGCATTACATCTGGCCCTCTCGTTTTTTATTACTCTAATATAGGATCTTCTCAATCATTTAATATAAGCATATCTCTTAAATTGGAAAAAATCTACAAATATAATTATGAAAAATCATATTTTTTACTGCCTTACGACAATTATATAGAGTATAAATTATTATTTGCAAATGAAAGTCCTAGTATTGCATATAGTTTATACAAAGCAATTTCTGCCGTACATTTCCAATATCCTGAAGTATTATTTAATACTAATCTAGGAAATGTATCAAGGGTCTTAAACAATAATGTTCAGATTTTTCAGGCACAATATTACAATTCGTATCTTGTTTATTTCCCTTATTTAATCCAATATTACAATTCTATACCTGGTTTTACCTTGAAAAATGTAAATGAGCTAACATATTATTTAACTTTGCATCCAATAAATGTATCCCCATTTATATTGAATCCCATTATATTTGCTAATATAGATAATTATTTATACTTCACTTCTAATGATAATTATAACCCAGAAGTCTATTATTCAAAATTAAATACTAATCAGAGCATCATTTATAAATTCATTGATGGAATTACTTACGATACTAATTGTAATCAAAACATTTTCTTTAATTTAATAAAAAGCAATGGAGAATTTTTATTGGAAAACGAATATTTATTTGATAGAAATTTCACTGCTAACTTAAATAATGGGATATATGCATATATTTGCTTTAACAATTTAACCAATGATTCTATTAATTTAGCGTATTTTTCATAGTTTAATATATTCTATTTTTAAAAGTTAAAAAAAGGTAAAGATGTTTATTGAGAGCAAATCCTTCTCCACGCTTAGAAAAGCAGTTCCCTTAGATCTTAAGAATTATATCGATTTAGATGATAAAATAGACCTCAAACTTTGTCTTTTAAGGTGGTAATGTCTTTAAGTGTTGTTCTAAATGATTAGAAAATATAGCAGTCAAATGAGGGATACGTTTTTTACTGAAAAGTGAAATAAGACTCTATTCCTACCAAATTAAAAAAAGAGGGGAGTTGAAATGCCTCCTCCAGGTTAAATTTAAGTATAAGGAGTTGAAATGATTTTACTTTCAAATACCTAAGGAAAGAATAAAAATGGTTTCCATTAAAGAAAATTAATCCTTGAGACTTCAATAAACCTAGCCCTTCAGAGCAAGAAAGAGCAAGATTCTGCTCCATTATCTATATTCTTCATAGTTCATCTCGTATTTTTCGGGTAAAATAGCCTTCTTTTTATTATTATCGAAGCCAATCATACAATAAAAATCTTTTTAAATGTTAAAATTTCTTTAATTAATAGATGTAAGATGATGACAGTATTGAAAATAAATGAAATCATAAATAATATTTATTTAAAACTGAACAAGGCAATTTTAATTTATACTTAAAGGTGTAAACTATGGTTAATAATTTTGACTATATTAACAATAATTTAGAAAATGCTGGGCAAGAAATAATTTATGATGATACAAGATGGAAAATATATAAAAATAAAAGAAAGAGAGCTCTAAATATAATTTCTTCTTTGCAAGGTATAAGTAATTCTATTGTAGTTATTGGTAGTGTTGCTAGAGGTGATGTTAAGGAATCAAGCGATATAGATGTTATGATATTAGATTTAATACAACCTTATAAATTAGAGTATATTTTAGAAAAAAACGGTTATAGCATTTTTAAAAAAGAAATAATTCAAGCCACGCCAAATTATGCACCAAAGGCGTATGTTTATTTGGATAGTAATTTTAAAGAAGTTATAAGTTTTCCATTAGCAAAATTAAATTCAAATGAAATAGAATTTTATTTTTGGGGAGGGCAAATAAATAAAGATGATATTTTAAAAGATAAAAGAGTTCCTGGCGTAAATAAAAGCTTAAAATTAATAATTCCTACAGAAAGGGGCCATTTAGAATATCACATATTTGATAGAGAGGCAGAGGTATCAAGAATATTAAATGTTAAGATAGAAACAGTAATGGAAAGAGAAAGAGTTTTATCAAGGAGAAAAGAATTAGGAAGAACAGGGGTTTTTTTAAAATATGAAGTACCATATAATGAGCCTCTTGATGAAAGCATTAAATTTTTAATAAAACGTAACCAATTTTTTAGAAAAAGATTAATGGCTTATGATTATTAATTTTATTAACATTTATTATTATAGTATTTATAAGTGACTATTTATAAAAAATATTGTGGTGAAATAGTTGAGCGTTAAAATAGGATTAGTAGTATCAGAATTTAACTATGATATTACAAAAATCATGGAAGAAAAGGCTCTAAGTCATGCAAAATTTCTGAATGCAGAAGTGCCGATAGTTTTTAAAGTTCCTGGAGTCTTCGACTCTCCATTTGCTGTATCAAAGTTATTAAAACTTGAATACATTGATGCTGTTGTTGTATTAGGAGCAGTAATTCAAGGAGAAACAAAACATGATGAGCTGGTTGCAAATCAAGCAGCTAGAGTTTTATTGGATCTAAGCCAGAAATATGATAAGCCAGTTGCATTAGGTATAATTGGACCTGGAGCATCTAGAATGCAAGCTATGGAGAGGGCGGAAGAATATTCTAGAAGAGCAGTAGAAGCAGCTATTAAGCTTTCATTAAGATCTATAAAATTAAGCTCATTAAAATATGAAGGAAAAGTTTTAAACATCGAGTAAAAGTATTATAGGGAGTAAAAGATGATAAGAATATCTGTAATTGAACAAATAGGTTATAGAGAATGGACTGAAACTATAGGCACAGATAGAGAGTGGAAAATTCAGGAAACACAAGCAAAGATTTATCAAGAAACGCAAAGAATAGCGACAAAGTTTGGAGGATTTGTATTACCATTAAGATATGATTATATGATCATAGTATCAAGTAATTTAACTGAAGATAATGAAAAAGATATATTGGAAGTTACATCATCGTTATCTCCAGTTGCTGTTAGGCTATCAAGTGATTTAGGAAATACACCATTGGAGTCTGAAACTAATGCTTGGTCCCATATAGCTAAGGTAGAACCAGGTAAAGTAGGTCATTTTGGATCAGGTAAAGAATATGTTATTGTTAGCCATATAGATCTAAATGGATTAACTCCAATAACTCAAAAAATAGGCACCTTCAGAACCTATACAAAAATAATACAAATATTGGAAAAGATCAATTATATTGCTCAGGAAAATGGAGGATTAGCCCAATATCTGGGAGGCGATAATATATTAGTTCTTTTACCAAATAAGAACTATGAAGATTTAGTTTCAAAGATGATTTCTATTGATGATTTAAAGGCAGGTATTGCGTTAGCAAGTAAAGCAAGGGATGCTATGAAATTAGCTGCAGAAGCTCTACATGAAATTAGATCAACGAGAAACTCAAAAATAATCATGAAATCAATTCTTTAAATAACATATTTGAGATATCGCATAATGAATGTATTTTGATCGCATCTGCATAATCTTGGTTTATGAGGAATATTTTATCTAGTCCTGCTTTCTTATATGCTATTATATCATATATACTATCTCCTAGTCCTATTATTTCTTCTTTTTTTAATCCTAATTTTTCAATGGCTAAAATTATTGGTTCTGGATCAGGTTTAACATTTTTTACATCGTCACTGCTTATAAGGAGATCATACTTTATATTTAGGGCTTCTAATATAGCCCTTGCATCACTTTTCATGCTTGATGTCACTATTGCAAATTTTAATTTATATTTACTTATTAGACTTAAAAAATTTTCAAGACATTTATCAGGTTTAATAGACCTAGCTAGTTGCTGATATTCTTGACTTTTTAGTGAAAGTATATGTTTAATCATGTTACTATCTAACTTTATATTTAATTCTTTTGTATATTTTATTAGAAAATCTAAATCCTTTAATCCCCAAAATTTTTCTAGGTTGTTAATTTTTAAATTAACTTTTACTCCAAATTTTTCGGCGGTTTTTTTCCAAGCTTCAAAATGTAGATTTTTTGTATCTGCAAGAGTTCCATCAAGATCGCTTATAATTCCTTTAATTTTCATTAGTTATCATCTATTATTTAAGTATTTAGTGAATTTATATTTTTATTTATGATTATTTTATTTTTTGATTAATTAAATTTAATATTGTTTTTTCATTCATTTCTTTTGCGACCTTTGTTGCTAAGATAGAAGTATTTTCTAAATCGTTGAGGGAAACAACTTCAACTGGAGAATGTATATATCTTGCAGGTATAGAAATGGCAATTGACGGAACTCCTTCTTTATTAAGATTCATTGCTGAAGCATCAGTTGTTCCTCCAGTTAATACTTCAAGTTGATATGGTACATTGTATTTATTAGCAACATTTGTAACAAAATCCACTAATTTTTTATTCGCTATTAGACCTGTGCCTTTTTGTCCATCAATTAACTTTATCGCAGGTCCTTGATTTAATTTACATACCCAACTACCTTCTGGTATTGAAGGGACATCGCTAGCTATGGTCACGTCTAAAGCAATAGCTATATCTGGTTCAACCCTAAATGCTGAAACCTTTGCTCCTTTTAGGCCAACTTCTTCTTGAACCGTTGCAACAGCATATATATTAACTTCATTATTATCAATGTTTTTAAATGCTTGAATCATAGCTGCTAAACCAGCTCTATCATCTAATGATTTCCCAGTAACAATATCTCCATTACCAATCCTTTCTAGTTCTCTATCGAATGATACTATGCTTCCTATATCTATACCATTTTTTAAAACTTCATCTTTACTAAAAAATCCTATATCAATATATAAATCTGAAAAATCAGGAACTTGCTTAGCTTCTTCTGGTTTCATGATATGAGGAGGCTTTAAACCTATAACACCTTTTATAATTTTATTGTCTTTTGTAATGATTTTTACTTTTTGCCCTAATAAAGTTCTTTCTGTTATCCCTCCTACTGGAGCAAATTTCAAAAATCCTCTTTCATCTATGTAACTTATCATTAATCCTATTTCATCCATATGAGCTGCTATCATCAGCTTTTTTGAAGATTTAGATCCTTTTTTGACTGCTATGACATTTCCTAGCGAATCTACTTCTAGGCTGTCAGCATAATTTTTAAGTTCATCGATAACCATGCCCCTTATATTATCCTCATAACCAGAAATTCCTACATCATATGTAAGTTTCTTTAATATCTCAAATATTTCATCCTTGGCCGATTTCATTATATATCCCCATTTAATTGTAAATAGTTTTAAAAATAAGCTTTCTTATTTCATAATTATATTAAATTTCTTTTGGATTCCTACCTATTTTTTTCCTGAGCCAATTTATTCTTTTTTGAATTACTTCAGATTTGTTTATTATAAATGCATCAATTAAAGTAGAAAGCTCTAAAGAATATAGTTTATTTTTTTTATATATTTTTGATTCTGTTATAAAATTTTTAGAGGCTTCATTAATATTTCCGTTTTTAAAATTTTTAATTGCCTCAATAAAATTTTCGTATGATTTAAGGTGAATTATTTTCCTAGGCAATCCTTTTGCATTTAAATTTAAGTCATGCTTGGTATCTACATCATAAAAAACTTTAGGGTTATTGATAAGATGATACGATCCTATAAGTAATGACTCGTTTCCCCTAATAAAGTTACTCGGTCTAGATGCTAAAATAGAATAATCATTGCATAGCTCAATAATTTTTTTAGAGTACTTCTTGGGTACAGACATAAATAATGGAGAAACAATGCCAGTATAAATTATAGGTGACACTAAGAGTTCGGTTCTCATAGAGTATTCTATTAGGTTGTTTAATGCAATACTATTAATCCATGGTATGTCTCCAGGCATTATTAAATAATAATTTGATTCTATTTTTTCTAAAGCAGTAGCAATACCTCTAGCTGAACCCTTGCAGTTTAAAGATTGGTCATCAAAAATAAACTTAACATTATCTAGGTCTTTTATTTTCTCATATTCAAGTTCATTTGTTACAATAAAAATGTTTTCGGTAATCTTTTTTGATTCACTAATAGGATAACTTATTATAGGTTTGTTATTATATAAATATATTAGTTTATCTTCAGCGAACCTTGTTGATTTGCCGCCGGCTAAAATAATTGCTGCGATTTCCATCTTTTTCACAATTAATATGTAAAAATAAAAAATAAAAAATATAATCTTGTTTCTAATTTTCTGATAAATCTAAAATAAATTAAAAATCGATTAAAATACCTTTATCATAAGCATCTTTTAAATTTGCAAGCATTTTATTAAACGCTTTTGATAATATAGACTTATTATCATAGCTCTCAGTTATTTTTAGTAGATCACATTTATCTAATTGCATAAGTTCATCCGATATTTTTATCATGTTTTTTGTAGCTCTTTCAGCCTCGTCTACAATTGTTATATGGGCTGATTGAGCTGTTCTGCTAAATGGATTAAGATCAATTGCCGCTACTTTTTTGCCTAGATTTCTAAGTGCTTGAGTTCTATCTCCATCTTCTATGGCTAATAAAACAAAATCAGCTTTATAAATTCCATCTTCACATACTATTCCTCTCGGCCCTTCTAGGTTTGATAGTTTTACTTTTTTGCATTCGCTACCCATAACATGTCTTGCACCTAAATCTTTAAGATAGCTCTCGATTTTCCTTATTCTTTCTTCGGATCTATGGAATAAATTTACCTCTATTGGAATATTAAGACTATTTGATAGTTTTACCACATCTTCTCCTGCCAATGCAGCGTAGTTGCCATTTACTGATATTATTGGAAAATTTGATATCAACAAATATGCCACACTAACTTTTTCAGCTTCTAACGCAAAATCATGAGATTTTTCTCCCAAGATATAATCAAAGGCTTCCCCTCTACCTTGGGCAACGAGTCCATGTGCGACTACAATACCTTTGTTAAAAAACTCTACTAGCTTTTCTCTTGTAACCAAAGACTTATATCTCGGGTGAGTTTTAGGTATTTCATCTATATTCATGTTATCCATGCCTCCGGTCCATGAGATGAAGGTTTCAAAATTCTTAAATTTAAGTTTTTATCTCTAAGATATTTTAGTGCGTCCTCTATTTTATTGCTTTCTATTAACAAAACAACCATCATTTTTTTCATATAATAACTTATTAATCCTGGGGTTTTTATGACCTCATCTCCTTTGTTAAGTAGCTTAATTTTTCCGACATTATCAGTAAATCTTTTTATTTCATAGGAAAACGTCTCAAATGAAAAATCTTCTAAGATTTTATCTAAAACTTTTTGTGATTCTGTTTGGATGGTTTTATTATAATTTATTAGGAGATCTTTTGTATTCATTGCGCCAAATTCTACTGTAACAATGGATACGTCTTTTGGAAAGGAAATACAATCTACTTCGCCTATTCCTGGGGCGCCTTCCTTTTTTCTTAAAACAATTCCAATTCCACATGAAATAGCCAATACGTCTCCTAGACCTGTAGAGTTTTCAACCTCAATTTTATGGGCATCTTGTAATGCCTTCATATAGCTAGTTTTACCGTAAAGGAAACTAATTAGTTCAGTTGCTATTGTTGAAGAAGCACTGCTTGCATAGCCAATTTTTATAGGAAGAGGCATATTTAAGATATATTTTTCGTCAATATTAAATCTATTAAATACGTTTTTAGCAGTTATTGGGATTTCTTCTGCTTCTTTATTTTCGTTATAGGCTATTTCTGGGCCGACACATAACTTTAATCTAGGTTCAACACTTATACCTACTCCTATAGAGCCCGATGTTAAAGGGTTATTATTTATTTTTGGTATAAAAACTGCTGTTATGTGATATGGTACGGATGAACAAAAAACCATTAAATACACCTTAATAAAGTGCTCCTCTCTCTTCTTTTATTTGCTCTTTGATCTTTTTTCTTAGTTCTTTGCTTTCAAACGGTATTTCTTCGATTATATTATCTGATATGTTTATTGCTCCTTTCCTTTTCAACGATATTATGGCTTTATAAGTTATGTACGAAACGAGTTCATCAGAATCTTCTTCTAATGTGGCTTTTGTAATTATTTTAGTGATATTATACAATGATCTTAATTCGTTTAAATTAGAAAATACTGCTATTTCTCCATCTCCTTTTTTAAGGCTTGATAATAAATTATCAAAATCCTCATATCTCATCCTGATAATTAAATTTCCATTTAGATAATCTGCAGTTGACCCTTCCTGAGGATAATTGTATGAAAGATCATTGCTAATATCGTTATCATTATCTAGGATATTAATTTCTGGGTAGATCATAGCCAAATCACCTCTATATATTTCCATGATAACTTCTTTTACGTCTTTATTGATTTCGTTTGTAATACTTTTAATTAAGTTATGGACCATAAATAGATTTTCCTCATCATTGCTTATAAGTTCTTTTTCCTCATCATTATCCTGTGTTAATTCGATATCATATTCACTATTTATTTCGTTTATTTTTTGATATAAATTATTTATATAGTACATTAGTTCCTTTGATGCAGCGTCAGATGATTTGTAGGTCAAAAAACCCACAACTAATGCTGCTATTATTGGCAAATATATTGGGCCTTTCAAAGCTATAGCTAAGCTTAATCCTACTGCATATGTTATCAGAGCTAACGTAACTGATAAAACTAGCTTAAAGCCCTTATAGCTTAGTAGACCCGTAAGCCTCAACCTCTCCTTTTTTCTCATTAATTTTACAAGTTATAAATATTAATCAATTTTTCCAATTAAAGAATTGCAATGCGATTTTTGAATTAGGTTATTAAAAGCATAATACGCTCTGCGATATTTATGGTATTGGGAGAAAAAATGCCAAGAATTGACAACAATTATTATGCTATAGACATATCCAAAATAGCAAAACTAGAATATAATGAAATGAAAGAATTTATAAATTGGGTTGTTTACAATGAAGGTTTTTTAATAACTCAACCATCTATAGTAATTATTGATTTAAATAAAAAAATTAGATACACCCTTGGCATAGGTTCTGTAGTTGTTAATTCAGAAGTTGTTGATTCTGAGCCGCCCATACAATACTATAAAATTGCTGGTTCAGAATGGATAGATGCTTGTAAAATTAATCGTAATAAGAAGAAGGTAATTTATGTTGATCAAGAATATATTATTAAAAAAGGAATAGCTATATCATTAGAAAGCAAAGGGATATTTCTGTTATTAAATGGTATGAATGGAGAAGTTAAAGTTTCAAATAAAGAGGAAAAATACGGTATACAATTAATTATATTAAAAGATTTAAATAATAGATATAATTTGTTGTCATTAGACAAAGATGCTTACTATGTATATACAGACTATTATGGACTAGGAAAGATAGTTCATTATGTAGCAGAAATATATTCTTATTGCTCTGAATGATCACTTATAAAGTATTGAAATATTTAAGACCATAGAAGTTATAACCTTTTTTGTAGAGAGCTATGTATAATATTTTTAATATGGTGATGAAGTTATAACTGGAATTGGCATATTTAAATTTATTTTGTTAGATAAAATTTTTTTAATTAATCCTTTTGTAGTGATAGATATATCATCAAGCGATTCAGCTTGTCTTATATTAAAGAATTTTGCATCCATAGCATCACTTCCTGCAACTGGTATTTTACCGTTGTCTTTCATTAAAATTGTTACTAATATATAATGAAATAGAACTTCGTTTAATGAATTTCTTGTTATAATTTCATCAACATTAACAACACCTAAAGGCTCTGTATCTATACCAGTTTCTTCAAGAAATTCTCTTTTTGCAGCATCTAATAATCTTTCTCCTAGTTCCACATGACCCCCAGGAATTGCCCATTTTCCTTTTTCTGGACTATTAAATCTTTTTATAAGTAATATTTCAGAACCTCTAATTAATAATGTTCCAACGCCTACCAACGGATTATTAGGGAATGTCCTACCCATGCTTTAACACCTTATAAAATGTGGTGGGCCCGAGGGGACTCGAACCCCCGACCTACGGGTCTGGAGCCTCGACCCAGCATCTATGCTGGTCCGCCGCTCTATCCTAGCTGAGCTACGGGCCCTTCTAATTGTAATCTAAATATACAGAGTTTAAAATATGTTTTTCCTTTTAATAATTATTTTTCTGAATTATTTAAAATATTATCTACTTTAGATTTTAAGAGTTCAGATACTGTTTTCCCATCAATTTTACCTCTTAATTTTTCCATAGCCCTTCCCATTAAAATACTCATAGATCTCTCACCTTTAGTTAATATCAAATCTTTGTTTGAATTTACAATCTCATCAATTATTTTCTTGGCCTCTTCAATACTAATTGTTTTTATTCCCATCTCATTTACAATCTCATCAATATTTTTATCTTGTTGCTTTGTTGCCCTCTCGATAATCTCTTCCACAGCCTCTTTGGCAATTTTTCCTTCAGCTAATAATTTTACGATGCTTTCTATTTTGCTTTCATCTAGCAAGTCGACATCAATACCTTTAGACCTAAGCCCTTTGAATATACTTACAAATAATGAAGCGATAAATGATGGTTGAACCCTGTTGCCGTATTTATTAATTAATTCTTCTATAAAACCTAAATTTATATCATTAATTACTTTTTCTGCAAGCTCTTGACTGAATTTATATTTCTCTATAAGCATTTTTAGCTTTTTCTCTACAGGTTCGGGTTTAAGTTTTTCAGCCTCCTTTATTATATCATAATTAATGTAAAGAGGTTTTATATCTGTTTCAGGATACATTCTCTCTTTTCCAGGTCTTGGTCTTAAATATTTCGTTGTACCATCTTCATTGGCTCCTCTTGTCTCTTCAGGAACTCCATCAAATGCTACTTTAATTCGATCTATTATTGTGTTAATTGCTTTTATGCATTTTGTTTCTTCATCTGCAATTATTATAAATGCATCAGATTCGCGATTGGCCTTTAATAAATCATACGCTTTTTCGACTTCTTGCTCAGTTATTCCATAGTTTGGTAACTCATCACTATGGAATAATCCTTCTATACCAGCGTAGAATCTTGCGTAATCTGCAAGCTCTGTTCCAAACCTTCTATTAGGCATGAGCTCAAATCCAATCAGACCTTTCATTTTTTCTAGCTTTATCCCTAAAACTTTTCCACCAGATTCTATTTTGTTCTTTATTATTTTACTTTTCGTGCTAATAAATATATTTGTTAAGTCTACAATATTTATATTATCAAAATTATTTTTAGTTAGTTCTCTTTTAGTTAGTTCATCTTTTAATTTTAAAAGATTTAGTTGCCTAAGAGCCTCATAGCTAATTATTTTTTCTATTAGATCTAATTTTTGTACGCCTTTTATTTCAGTTTTTGCACCTCCAATAATGCTTACATTTAAATCCTGCCTAATAGTTCCTAATCCTCTTTTTACTTTTCCTGTAAGTCTTAATAATCTGCCTATAGCTAAAGCTACTTCTCTTGCTTCTTGTGGATCATGAATATCTGGAGAAGTTGATATTTCTATTAGAGGTATACCTAATCTATCTAATCTATATGTTATTTCTTTTCCGCTTTCTTTTATTTTTCTTGCCGCATCTTCTTCTACAGCTATAGTTTCTATTCCATATTTTTTCCCTTTTACTCCTAAAAACCCGTTTAATGCAACTATTGCTGTTCTCTGAAATCCAGAGGTATTGCTGCCATCTATGACTATTTTTCTCATAGTATGGACTTCTCCAACCAAGTTGGAATTTAGTGCAAGCGCAATAGATGATGCAATTATTATTGCCTCTTTGTTAATTTCGTGAGGAGGTTCCTCATCGGATTCAACAAGACAATAATGATTTTGTGGAGCTTCGTATCTATATGCTCTATTTTTTCTCCACTCAAATAACGCAGCGATGTCAACTTCTCCAGTTTCACTTCTTGTTGGTCTCAATCTTCTTATAAATTCTTCTCCAGGCTCATCAGTAAGTTCTGTAGGACAATTACAGAATAATTTACTTTTAGTGTTTAATTGTTGGTGTATTTCTAAACCAACTTTTAATCCCAATTTATTATAATCAATATTTATTTCATCCATGATACCACCTTGGGTATAATTTTAGTTCATGCCTAGGGTTGATCTCTCCTGCTAAATTCGTTAGCATTAGTCTTCTCACTTCATCTTTATCTCTTGTTCTTGATAAAACCCAGGAAAGCTTTACATAAGCTGTTTCAGCTAACATATCTTCCCCAGGTATTACACCGGCTTGTAACATTTTTCTCCCTGTACTATAAACACTTAAGTTAACCCTACCAAATATCGTTTGACTTGTAATTACAACAGGGATGTCAGATTCATATGCTCTCTCTAAGGAATAAATTAATCTGTTGCTAATATGACCAAAGCCCGTACCTTCTATGACTATGCCATGATATTTATTGTCTATTAAAAAATCAATTACATCGCTATTCATACCAGGATAATATTTTAATAGAGCGACTTTTTCATCAAATCCAAATTCTGGATTATTAAAAGGGCTCTTTTCCTTATAGTTTTTATTTAGTATTTCTAGCTTGCCATCAAATGGATAAATTCGAGCTAATGGAATATCATTTATTGATTGAAACGCATCTCTTCTACTTGTGTGCATTTTTCTCACCTTTGTGGCTCTATGTGCTAAGGCATAGGAATCAGAGGTTTCTCCATGCATCACAACGCTGACCTCTCCAAAAGGTGCTTTAGATGCAACAATTGCAGAAGATATTATATTAAAAGAAGAATCGCTACTTGGTCTGTCACTGCTCCTTTGCGAACCTGTAAAAACTATAGGACCTTTAAGACCTTTATGAAATGTAAATGCAACAGCAGATGCAGTATATGCCATTGTATCTGTACCATGGGCTACTATTATTCCATCGTATTCGTCAAATTTTTTAAAAATGTTATATGTTATTGTTTCCCAGTATTTTGGATTCATATCTTCGCTAAATATTGATAAAATTTCCTCAGCATCAATGCTTGTGTAGTTTAAGACTTCAGGAACAGCAGCTATTAATTCATTAGGGTCTAGATATGGTTTCACTGCGCCGGTTTCATAATCAACCCTGCTTGCTATTGTTCCTCCTGTTCCTAATATAAGTACCCTTTTTCCTTCAGGTGGTACAATCTCATTTTCCATGAGCTTTACTGGCTCTCCTGGATGAGATGTTAAATGACCTCTTTCTAAAAGTTTTACTTCTGTATCCTCTTTTATTTTTACTCCGACGTTATATCCATTATCTAATTTTATAACTATTATATCCTCTTTAGAAAATTCGTTTTTAGGCATAAGAGTACCTTTGTAATGAGATTCATTATCATCTATAGATATAACATCTCCAGGAATAGCGTTGGCGGATTTTAGCTTATCAGCAACTACTCCATAATATCCATAATAAAACTCATTTTTTTTCAATTTAAGCACCAAAAATAAGATTTAATTTAGCTTCTTGCTTTTTCTGCTTTTTCTACTCTTTTAATGTATTCCTTTCTATTTTTAATTCTAGGAGACAAATTTTTCTTTCCTTTAGGTTCAATTTTTGGTGTTGCTTTTCTTACTTTACCTGCCTTTGTCATAGATCCATGTGTAGGCATTTTTTCACCCAGTTTATTGTTTATTGAAAAATTTAAAAGCTTTAGGTATATTATTTTATATAGAATTGAAAATGCTTTCTCGTTGATTATTATGTAATTTAAAAATTTCAATTAATTGCATAGTTAAGTATGCAAAAACGATGATAAAACCTTTCTCTTTATCAGAAAATCTGTTTTTAAAGTTTATTAAAAATTTCAATGTGGTTGTTAGTTATGAATTTATTAGGATGAATAAGTAATCAATAATAGTGAAGTAAGCAGGGGTATGAAAGGTTGAGAATTTATATCGTCGACACGATTAACGGTAGTTATGGATTAGACGATAAAGGAGACGTTGTTTTATATGAACTTATTCCAAAAAATTATGATGAAGCAATAGATGAAATTACTAAAATATATAAGAATGAAGTATCCCAAACTTTTTTAAAATTATTAGGCAAGTTGAAAGAAAAAAATCCTGATGAAGTAGTTGTTGAATCAGAGTCAGAAGCCAAAGTAATTAATCAAAATGGATTAAAAGCTATTTTAGATCCTGCAAATCCCATAAGTATTAACTTTAGGAAGGACTTAAGTAAAAAAGCTGTTAAATATGAATTTACAAAGGATGAAACTGAATTTTATGGATGGTATTTTAATATAATTTATGAATTTACAAGAAGAATGCTAAGAGGTGCTGCTCAAAAGCGTGATTTATTAGTAGCGCAAGCAATAAGAGCTATAGATGATTTAGATAAAAGCGTTAATCTTTATGCAACTAGACTTAGGGAATGGTACAGCGTACATTTTCCCGAGTTAAATGATTTAGTTGAAGACCATGAACTATATGCAATGCTAGTTTCAGAGTTAGGTTCTAGGAATAATTTTACCAAAGAAAAACTTGTTGAATTGGGAGTAAGTGAAAATAAAAGCAAAAAAATTGAAGAATCTGCAAAGAAAAGTATAGGTGCTGATGTCTCTGATAAAGACCTTGAGGCTATGTTAACTCTTGCAAAAATAACAAATCAAATGTATAATTTAAGAAAGGATTTAGATTTATATGCAACGAGCGTCATGAAAGAGGTTGCCCCAAATGTAACAGAGCTTGTTGGTCCATTATTAGGAGCCAGATTAATAAGTATAGCCGGAGGCTTAGAAAGACTAGCGACAATGCCGGCCAGTACCATACAAGTCTTGGGTGCAGAAAAAGCGTTATTCAGGGCATTAAAAACTGGAGGTAGACCACCTAAACATGGGATAATATTCCAGTATCCTGAAATTTATAAAAGTCCTAAATGGCAAAGGGGTAAAATTGCAAGGGCTTTAGCAGCAAAAATAGCTATAGCAGCTAAGGTAGATGCATTTAGTGGAAGATTTATAGGAGATAAACTTAAAGAAGAACTTGAAAAAAGAATAGAAGAAATTAAGAAAATATATGCATCTCCTCCAAAAAAGAAAGAAACGCCTAAACAATCATTCCAAAAATCGTCTAATAAAGGTAGGAAATCTAAATTCAAGCATGGAAGAAATTGGAGGTGATATAAATGGAAATTAAAGAACATGAAAATTGGAAAAACGTATATATAGTGGAGCAGGAAGATGGAACATATAAGCTAGCAACAAAAAATTTAGTAAAAGGACAAAGAGTTTATGGAGAAAAACTCTATCAATATAATGGAGTAGAATATAGAGAATGGAATGCTTATAGGAGCAAATTAGCGGCTGCCCTTCTAAAAGGATTAGAAGAATTACCTGTTAAAGAAAAAGATAAGATTTTGTATTTGGGAATAGCAAGCGGCACAACAGCAAGTCACATGAGCGATATAATTGGTAATGAAGGAGTAATCTTTGGCATAGAATTTTCACCAAGAGTTATTAGAGATTTGCTTTTAATAGTTAACGATAGAAGAAATATTTTCCCTATACTTGCTGATGCAAGATTCCCTGAAAATTATCGCCATATGATAGAAACAGTAAATGGTCTATATGCTGATGTTGCGCAGCCAGAGCAAGCTCAAATAGTCGTAAGAAATGCAAAATTTTTCTTAAATGAAGGAGGATATTTGCTATTAGCAGTAAAATCGAGAAGCATTGATGTAACTAAAGAACCTACAGAAATATATAAAATGGAAACTCAAGAGTTGGAAAAAGGTGGGTTTGAAATAAAAGATATAATTCATCTAGATCCATTTGATAAAGATCATGCTATGATATATGGTATTTATCATAGGGTGTAATTCTAGCTTTGGAGCACGATGATAAATCTATTAAGACTATTCAAAAAAAGATCTTAGAAAATATAAGTGAGTCTCAAAAATTATGGCCGAAAGAGCAAATAAACTTAAATGAGGTATTTAATGGAAAAACTAATATTTTATTAGCAAGTAATGAGCTCCACGAATTTGATAACGAGGAGATAAAAGAAGTCCTTCAAATAGTACCACAATATTTTTGGAAGTTTATTAAACTTCCATTACTTTTTAGATATAATAAAGATTCTGAAGGAAGGTCTTGGTATAATGTTCTAGGAGACTTGTGGCAAAGAAGGTTTGTTGAAATTTTACTAACGGGCCAATATAGCTTAGATGGTATTGAAGAATTAGATGTTGAAATGTTTTTAAAAATTTTAAAAAAATATAAGAGTCTAATTTTTGTATCTGTTGCTTAAAAAAGTATTACTATTTTTATTAATGAAAAAATATAATAAATGATAAAATAAACTATAATACCACTTTTTATTTTATGATAACGTTAAATATTTAAAAATTGAATATAATACTAGGTGAAATTTATGGACGTTTCAGAGCAAGTATATCAGGATTCAATAAAAGCATTAGATATATTAAAGGATGTAATTCATATAACACCTTTAGATTATAGTAGAACATTTTCAGAATTATCGAAAGGCAAGATATTTTTAAAATTAGAAAATTTGCAAAAAACAGGATCATTTAAGATTAGGGGTGCGTACTATAAGATATGGTCATTAGGAGATGAAAAGTTTAAAGGAGTTATTGCAGCAAGTGCTGGAAACCATGCTCAAGGCGTTGCTCTAGCCGCAACGCTACAAAAAACAAAATCAATCATTGTGATGCCTGAAACTGCACCTATAGCAAAAATAAATGCAACAAAAGGATATGGAGCTGAAGTTATTTTATATGGAAAGAATTTTGATGACGCTATGTCTAAGGCGGTTGAATTAAGCAAAGAAAAAGGATATAATTTAATTCACGCATATGATGATCTTAAAATTATATCGGGCCAAGGTACAATATCTCATGAAATACTACAGCAGATGCCGGTAAAACCAGATATAGTTGTTATACCAATAGGTGGAGGTGGATTAATTTCTGGAAACGCCATTGTATTAAAGAAAAGACTTGGAAATAAAGTAAAGGTTATAGGTGTTGAACCAAGTTATGTTGCTAAATATTCTAGAGGCTTAAAGGAAGGAAAGCCAATCAATATAAAAGAAGCTCCACCAGGATTAATGGATGGGCTTATAGTTAAAGGCTCTGGAAACTATACCTTTGAATTTATAAAAGAATATGTTGATGACATAGTTAAAGTTAATGATTCTGAGGTTGCAAGATCTATGTTTTTGCTATTAGAGAGAGCTAAAACTTTAGCTGAAGGTGCAGGGGCTGCATCTCTTGCTGCTGTGTTAGAAAATAAAATAGATGTTGAAAATAAAAATGTTGTAGTTCTAATAAGTGGTGGAAACGTCGATATAACAAGGATATCTAATATTTTGAACTATGAATTAGCTAAAAGTGGTAGAATAATAAAACTAACCGGTATAATACCTGATTTACCAGGTTGGCTAGATAAGGTATTAGAAAAATTAGCTGCTGCTAAATTGAATGTTATAGATATTAGGCATGACAGGATCACTCCTTTGATTGACCCTGGAACTGCACTAATTGAAGTATTAGTAGAGACTCCAGAACCAAGTGTTATAGATGAAGTTATTGGTGATCTTAATTCTATAGGTCTTAAATTTTCAAAGGCTTTACCTTAAAAATCTTTTTTAGATTTTTCTAGAATTTCCCAATATAATTTATCATTATATATATTTTCTTGTTCTTCTTTTATTTTTTCTAGTAATCCTTTACCTCTTTTTTGGACAAACGCAGATACTTCTTTTACATCGATATCATCAAATATTAGTGGTTTCTTTGGTAATCCTATTCTTCCTATACTTCCTTTTGATAATAACCATAGACCAACTATTGTTGGATCGGAATATTTTACTATATCATTTGAATCTATGTTCCCCGATTTGGACCAATAAAGCTCTCTTACAAAACTTACTGAAAGAGCTCTTCTAATTTTGTCTCTATATTCTTGGAACAATTTATCTTTATTTTCTATTAATTCGTTTTTTAAATCACTTATATTAACATCAGAGTAACCATATCTTATCGATGCTTTTATAAAAGAATCGCTTATTAGTAACGATAAGTCTTTATGTAAAATAGCTATAGATGAAGCATATGAGCTATGCAATATGCTCATCATAAAGGATTCTACTGGATTTTCTATGGTGATATCTTTATTTTCTATTATATTAATTACTTCATCATCAGATATAGGGTCTGTCCCTACAGGTTCATTATCTTTTACTAACCACGGTACACTCCAAACAAATCTATTTTCTAATGGTTTTAATAAATTATAGATTTCAACTTTATCTAAGTATCCTTTATTATATAAATTTACTATAAGTTCATGGCTTGTCGCGCAAGTTGGATGAAAATAAATTTTTATCATGCCATTCATTTTAATTGCACCAAAATAAAATAATATGGAAAAAATAAAAGTTTATCTTTTATTTTTAACTTTAACTATATAATTGCTAAATGCTATTCTAAAATCTTCAATTCCAATTATTGGAGATCCATCTTCTTTTGCAATATTTTGTTTTGATGGAGAGATCTCAGAGTATAGAGGGTTCAATTTGGAGAGCCTATCTTCAAATGTTTCAACAAAAGGATTGACATAGAAAATTCCAACAGGAATTTTTTCTCCCCATTCTTGAGATTTTATGTAAGCTTTAGATAGCTTTTCTTCGATTTCCTCTTTTGTTCCCTTTTTAACAAATGGATCCCATGTTTTATCTGAGTTTAGTTTGTAGAGCTTGTCTTTATAAACGTCTGGTGTATATAAATCATTATATGTTGGGCATGGTTGTAATATATCTAATAAAGCAGCTCCTCTATGCTTAATTGCAGCCTTCATAAGTTCTTTTAGATCATCAATCCAAAGTGCATAGCCTCTTGCGACGAAAGTAAATCCACTTGCAAGCGCTATTGAGATTGGGTTTACCCAGTCTTGCATGTTTGGAACCGGCATAGCCTTTACTTTTTCACCTTTCTTTAATGTTGGTGAAGCCTGACCCTTTGTTAATCCGTATACTTGATTATCATGTAAAAATACCTTTATGTTTAAGTTTCTTCTACCAAAAGCAACAAAATGTCCAGCTCCTATTCCTAATAAATCACCATCTCCAGCATTTACTATAACTGTTAAATCAGGGTTTGCGATCTTAATTCCTTCAGCAAATGGTATCCCCCTTCCATGTAATCCGTGAACTCCATTAGCATATAAGAAATGAGATGTTTTTCCGCTGCAGCCTATTCCGCTTACGTCAACTATCTTTTCTGGCGGTAAATCCAATTCAGCTAATGCTTTTTGCATTGCTAATAATATACCAAAGTTACCACATGCAGGGCACCAATCTACCCAAACATCAGTCTTGTATTTTGCTTCACTCGCCATATGTTAACACCTCCCTATCAGATTTATTATTTAAAATATTCTTCACTGCGTTTACTAATTCCATTCTATAAATTGGACGTCCCGTATATTTCAAAATAAATTTATTGATTATATATCCTGTATTTGTTGTTATAGTTTGTGCAGCTTGTCCCATTATATTATGTTCTACGTCGATTACTCTGTTATTATCGAACTTATCTAATATTCCTTTGACGTATTTTGATGGGAATGGTATAAACATTTTCAGGTGAAGATATGCTCCATTTAAACCCTGGGCTTTTAATTCTTCTATTGCATCTAATGCTACACCTTTAACAAATCCCCAGCCTATCAATAAGAAGTCAGCATTTTCATCACCATAGTAAATGGCTCTCTTCTCAATTGGAATCTCCTTATCGGCTATTTCTAGTTTTTTCATTCTTTTTTCATACATTGCTCTTCTGTTATTTGGATCTTCACTTATATGCCCATATTCGTTATGTTCATCTCCGGTATGCCACATTACAACTCCGCTACCAAGTGCTGGTCTCTCATTTATTGGTGAGGATAAATCGTATCTTTTATAGGCTCCTTTAACTTTGGGATTAAATGTAAGCATCCCTCTATCAATCTTTATCTGGTTAAAATCAGGTAATGGAGTAGTCGATATGACGTTTGCTAAGAATTTATCTAAAAGATGGATTACTGGTAATTGATATCTTTCTGCAAAGTTAAAAGCATCTATAGAATCATAAAAAGCTTCCATATTATCTCCGCTTGCTATAACTATCCTAGGAAATTCTCCGTGGCTTGAATAGAGGGAAAACAGGAGATCACTTTGGCTTCCTCTAGTTGGGAGACCTGTGCTGGGTCCTCCTCTTTGATAATACGTTATAACTAATGGAACTTCATTATGTCCAGCCCAACCCAATCCTTCTACCATTAAACTATAACCTGGACCGCTTGTTGCTGTTGCGCTTCTAGCCCCAGTTAAAGCTGAACCTATAGCAGAAGTAATAGCCGCTATCTCATCCTCAGTCTGAAATACTGCGATTGATGATATTGGTTTCCCATTAACACTTATCGCTTGATGTGCTTCTAAAAACACGGATTCATCAGCTGCTGGAGTTATTGGATAATAAGATTGATACCTAACTCCTCCTACAATTTTTCCCATTCCAACTATGTCATTACCACTTGATACTATAAATTCGTCCATATTTATTGAGGAATGATCTAATTTTAGTTGGCTACCGAATTGCTTTTGTATTGTTTCTTTTACAAAATCTGCTATATATTTATTTGCATCTATAATTTTCTGCTTTCCTTTAAATCTTTGCTCAATGCCTGTTGCTATGGATTGAGAATCAATATCAGTCAAACCTGCTACAGCGCCAATTAATATGCTGCTTTTATATTTTTGTGCCTCAACAGAATTAATTGAGAATTTGTCTCTTAATGTATTTAAGATACCTCTGTAATCTAATTTTATTGGAGTTATTTTTGTATTTTTCTCTACATAATTCACAAGGCTTTTTATATCTTGGTTTATGTTATTTTTGTTAAGGAACTCCATTATTCTTTCATAAACTTCTTTTTCCATGCTAATTACTTGTTGAATTTTTGTGTTCTCTGTTCCTGAATCATATATAATAAAACCATCTTTGCTTAGGTCATTAAAATGGGTAAATACAGTTTCAGCATCCATTGCTCCTACTATATCTACCGGATAAGTTAAACTTCTGGGAATTCTTATAGATGATACTGTTGCATGTATGTAGCTATGCCTACCCATTATGTTTGAATAATATTCTCTATCAGATATAACACCATATCCTTCTGAAGTAAATGCACTGGTTAAAACACTCGAGCTTGTCTCAAGTCCGGCTCCTTGGGGGCCTCCGAGTATAAAATATATTTCTTTTCTGAGCATTGTTATCGCCTTTTCTAAATGAAAATTAATTTCAGGTATTCTTAAATTTGAATATGTATTTTTAATAATTAAATAAAAAGATATTAAAAATATTTTAATTATTAAAAAACACTAATGTCTTTCTTTTAATTTCTTAATTAATATGGGTATAAATTGATAAAGGTCTGCAACAATTCCATAATCTGCATTCTTAAATATTGGTGCAGTTTTATCATTATTAATGGCAATAACTGTTTTTGCATCAGTAATTCCAGCTAGGTGCTGAGGTGCCCCACTTATCCCAAACATTAGATATACTTTTGGAGCAACCTTCTTTCCGCTCAAACCGACCCAATGATCTTCAGTTAACCATTTTAGGTCTGCTGCTATGGGTCTAGAGCACCCAATTTGAGCTCCAACAAGATCAGCTAATTCAAATGCAAGCTTAAGATCCTCTTTGTTTTTGAATCCTCTACCAACGCTCACAATAAACTCTGCTGTTTCTAAATTAACTCCTCCTTTAACTTTCTCTTTTCTTTCTTTAATTGCAATTTGTGATTTCTTTTCTATACTTAATTCTTCTATGCTTCCATTTACATTTCCTTCTGATTTTTGCGTTCTTCTAGGTAAAGCTAGAAGGAGAACTGGCATTTGTGCTTCTTCGCTCTCAACTGCTCTACCGCTTAGGAAACTTCTCTTATATGTAACTTTTGAACCTGACACATTAAAATCAAATATGTCGGTGGCGAATGGTAGGTCATAGATTCCTGCAAGCCTTGAAAAAGCATCTTTAAGATTTTTGCTCGACATTCCTATTATTAACTTTGGGTTAAACTTATCGTATAGATTCTTAAGGGCGGTAAAAATGCTTTCAGGATCGTCTTCTTTTATTTTATAAACTTTATTAAAATATTTTGTAAGCCTTTCTGCCTCATTGGTTCCATAAGTTAAGGCAACCGGTTCTCCTACTTTTTTAGCTAAAGTTAATAGTTCAGATCCGTCAGATTCCTTTTGTACCACAACAATTACTTCTACCATAATCATCACCTTAATGTTTCAACACACCCTCTTGTTCTAATATTTCTATCAATTTATCGGCAACCTCCTCTAAGGATTTTCCTTCTATCATAGTTTGTTTTCTTTTAACAGCTAACACTTTTGCTTCTACTAATTTTTTCTTTTGAGTTGATACACCAGTTAGATCAGAAAGTTTCACTATTTGCTGTGGTTTCTTGGATGCCATTCTAATTTGTATTAATGTTGGAGGTTTGGGTGAGTTTATTTCTCTTGTAACACTTATTACTGCTGGCAATGATGTTTCGACAACTTCTACATAATCTTCTAAATCTCTTTCAATTACAACTTTATTTCCGTTGATATCTATCTTCCTAGCAAAGCTGATATATGGCAAGTTTAGCTTTGCTGCAACTCTTCCTGCAACTTGGCCTGAGAAACCATCAATTGTTGCTTCTCCTGCTAATATTAAATCGGGTTTTATATTGAATTTATTTAAAATAGAGACAATGGCTGATGCCGTAGTGACTTGATCTCCAGGCGTTATTGAATCATCTTCTAATAATATCGCTTCATCAACCCCCTTAGCTAAGCCTTCCTGTATTGCCATTTTTATATCTTTGTCTCTTTTGCTTATTGGGCCCCAAGTTGATATCGTAATAGAGTATATTTTACCTTTTAGTGTCTCTTTGAGCCTGTTTGCTTCTTCAATTGCGTTTCTATCTATATCTGAAAGTTTTAGTGGTATGTTATCAAAATCTACTCCACCGTCAGGTAAAGATCTTATCATCTCAGGGTTTAACGCTGGTTTTATTAGCACAACTATATCTCCCATTGTACTCACCATTGTTTAGTTATACAGAAGAGAAATAAAAACCAAAACATATAAAAGCTATATTATATAAACAAAATGAAAAATTAATAAGTCAATATGAAAACTTAAATACCTGTACATGTTTCACTCCATTTATTTCTAAAACGGAATCAGGATTAACGAGACCTTCTTTTATTGCTTTGTTTACTATATTGCTTCCTGTTAATATAAGTATATCAGCGGATTTCAAATAAATTAAAGCCTCTTCCTCGTTAATTAATTTATTACCATAAAAATTTGGAGATACATCAATTATGATATCTTTATCTTCAAATTTTTTGCCCATTATTTCTTTATCTGCTATTGAAATCATTATTTCTCCTGTATCTAAATTAATTATGTTAATGAAATAGCTCATCGTATTCACGTTATGTTTGTACTATTCTGTCTTTAAATTCTGTAAATGGATGAACTATTGGTTTTGATTTGATATCAATAGGTCTTTTAGCCGGTGGATATTGCAAATATCCTGGCAATATTTTTTCTATTCTAGTTTCAAGGGGTTCGATTGATATGTTCCTATAAAATATGCCCAGTGGTATCTTTTCTCCCCATTCAGTCATCTTATCTAATATTTTAGGTGCTTTCATATCAAAGTCTTCTTGTGAAGAAATATTTGGATCCCATGAAGGGTCTGCAGAAGTTAAATAATATATTCTCTTTTCATACCATTCTTTTGACATTATATCATTGTATGTTGGACATGGTTGCAATATGTCTATTAAAGCTGTTCCCTTATGATTTATTGCTAATTTTATTAGATCTTTTAATTGATCAACATGATAGGCATATGCTCTTGCAATAAAAGTATATCCGCTTGCAAAGGCTAATAGAAGCGGATTAATTTGTGATTGTATATTTGGTGCATCTAATGCCTTAGTTTTTAACCATAAAGGAAGAGTGGGTGCTGCTTG
This sequence comes from Caldisphaera sp., assembly GCF_023256325.1. GTDB lineage: Archaea > Thermoproteota > Thermoprotei_A > Sulfolobales > Acidilobaceae > Caldisphaera. The sequence goes on along the minus strand of NZ_JAGDXI010000007.1, from coordinate 2,605 downwards.
ACCTTTTGTTAATCCATAGACAGCATTATCGTGCAATAATATTGCAATCTGCATATTCCTTCTTCCCAATGCAACGAAGTGCCCAGCTCCAATACCTAACAAATCACCATCTCCGCTTGCAACAATTACTGTTTGCTCTGGATTAGCTAATTTTATGCCCTCTGCAACAGGTATCGGTCTTCCGTGCAAAGTATGTATATTCGATGTTTTTACATAGTAAGGAATTCTACTAGAGCAACCTATTCCAGAAACTATAGATGTTTTTTCTGGCGGTAAGTCCAATTCAGCTAATGCTTTTTGCATCGCTAATAATATACCAAAGTTACCACATGCAGGGCACCATTGTACCCAAGAATTCGTTTTATAATCAGACCAATTACGCGCCATCTCTTATCACCACCAAATCTTGGTTATTTTGAATTACCATTTTCAATGCATTATAGGCCTCATGTTCCATAATGGTTCTACCAGTTAATTTAATTATTTTCTTCTTTATATCGTATCCTGTGTTCATTTTAACTAGCATAGCGAGCTGTGAAAGAGCGTTAGCTTCTACATCAACTACAAGTTCTGATGAATTTAAAATATTTGTAACATATTCTGATGGGAATGGAGACATCATTCTTATATGTAGGAATCTAGTTTTTATACCATCTTTCCTGAGAAGGTCCATGGCATCTAATATTGGTCCTTTCGCTGATCCCCATGAAACTATTGTTATCTTTGCATCTTGATCTCCATATAATGATACCTTTTCGCTTAAAGGTATTTCTTTTCCAGCATTTTCTATCTTTTTAGCAATTTTTAATAACATTTTTTCTCTAGTAATAGGATCTTCCGTAACCATACCATATTCGTTGTGAGTTAGACTGCTTACCCACATAAGTCTTTTTCCTAAAGGCGACCTAGGACTTATATAATCATCTGTTAGCTCATATCTTTTGTAGTCTTCATTCTTTGTTTCGGTAATATATTTTCCTCTATCAATCGGGACTAGTTGAGGATCTACATCTTCTCTATCGAAACTCATCATGCTGGAAGCAATATATTTATCAACTAAATGAATAACTGGCGTTTGGTATTTTTCAGCCCAATTTAATGACTTCATAGCATCATAATATGCTTCTATATGATCTCCACTTGCTATAACAATTTTTGGCGTATCACCGTGACCTGCAAATACTGAATGAAGTAAATCCTGTTGTCCTTGTCTCGTTGCTTCTCCTGTACTTGGTCCTGCTCTCATCCACACTGTTATCACTACGGGTACTTCAGCCATAACAGAAAAACTGATTGCTTCATTCATTAATGATAATCCTGGACCACTTGTTGTTGTTGCTGTTCTTGCTCCTGCTAAAGCCCCTCCAATAGCCATATTTAGTGCTCCAAGTTCATCTTCGGCTTGAAATACTAATACTCCTAGCTTTTCAACTCCTAATTCTTTTGAAGCCCATTCATCTAGCTTAAAGTATCTATGTTCTCCTAGATAGAAAGCTTCATCTTGAGAAGGAGTAATTGGATAATAGGTTTCTAAAGTTAGCCCTCCTGCAAGTTTTCCCATAGCCACTATATCATTACCTGTTGCAACCATTCTACTCTTATTTTTATTGGGTCCGTCTTCTATAGGGTTACCAATACCGAAGTTTTCCTTTACATAATCATATGCTACTTTTGCTGCCATTACATTAGAATCTATTACAGATTTTTTACCATAAAAATAATAGTTAATAGATTTCTCTATTGTTTCTACATCAATTCCTAATAACGCCGCTGAAGCTGTTATGCTCATTGTATTAACGGTTTTAGCTACTGAAACGACATTTGTTTTTAATTTTTCAGCTGTCGTTTTTAAGAGATTTTTAAGAGGTAATCCTACTGTTTTTATTCCATTGTTAGAAAGATATTTTATCACTTCCGAGGCTATAGGTTCAACTCCTAATTTTTTAAGCTCATCCCCTACCCTTTCTTTAACCTCAGGCTCCATAGGGGATATTCTTTCCATAGGCGTATTTAGTATATCAATATCATAAACTACAAAACTTTTAGGCGAAACTTCATTATAATGTGTAAATATAGTTTCTGCGTCTAAAGCAATTAAGCCATCTACAGGTAACTTTACGCTTCTTGGCCTATTTTTTTTAAATCTAACATTATAATAACTATGAGCACCCATTATATTACTATGATATTCTCTAATACCAAAAACATCATAGCCTTTAATCATAAAAGTTCTTACCAACATTTGGCCAGAGGACTCTATTCCACCTCCTTGAGGTCCTCCTATCATTACTGAAATATCGACTTCGTCGCTCAATTTATAGCACCTTGTATAGTATAATAAAAAGACTTTTTATATATAATCATATTATTTTATAATAACATTCCAAAAGGGTATATGTTTATTTTGGAACTAAAGTAGATAATATAAATATAAAATGTTTTAATATTAATCAAATATTGATTTGGTTGAAAATTTATAAATTTTGTTAATTAATATTTCCTTTCTACAGGTTTCCACGTATTAATTGTTACATGCCAATACATGAATCTAAGATCATCAGTTCCATTTCTTATTACTATGGTATGCTTTAACCAATTTTCATCG
>NZ_JAGDXI010000028.1:3197-36814 GCF_023256325.1 Caldisphaera sp. | reverse complement strand
ATATATAACTATATATTTATTTATAATTGGAAATTAATATAATTTTTAAAAATTTAGTCAATATAAAATTATTTTATTAATAAAAATTTAGGTTATATCATAAATTTAATTAATCCCACATATATACTTTCTAAATAAAATATTTTTAAACCATTTTTAGTGTTAATGATTACCAGTTAGGTGGTGTTTTTGGGAGAGGAAAAATATATTAATAGAGCAGAAGAGGCAGACAAACAGCTTAGAAAGGCATTAGGTGTTTGGGATATAGCTTATTTAGTTGTAGGAGCAATGATTGGTTCAGGATGGCTTTTTGGAGCTTTATATGCAGGTACACTTGTAGGTCCTGGGGCTATATTATCTTGGTTAATTGCAGGCATTTTGATGTTTTTTGTCGCGTTGGCGTTTGCGGAACTATCAGGTATGATACCAAAAACGGGAGCTATAGTTAGATATCCACAATATTCTCATGGAAGTCTTACTTCATATGTACTTGCTTGGGCATATCTGCTTAGTGCTATGACTGTTGCGCCAGCTGAAGCAGAAGCTGTTGTTACATATATGGCTTCATATGTGCCAGGATTAGTTAATACTTCAGGCTATCTTACTGCTTTGGGTGTCTTAGTTGCCTTTGCATTTCTGACGTTTTTCTTCTTGTTAAATTATTTTGGAGTTCATGTAATGGGTAAAACTAACACTGCCGTAGGATGGTGGAAACTTCTTGTCCCTCTAATAACTATAATATTGTTAATGTCATTTTACTTCCATCCAAAGAATTTTGTAACTCCATCATTCTTGCCTTACGGGACGTCACCAGTATTCTTTGCACTTCCAACAACTGGTATAGTATTTGCTTATTTAGGTTTTAGGCAAGGATTAGAATATGCAGGAGAAGCCAAAAATCCAAAAAGAGATGTTCCATTAGGAACGCTTTTAGGGTTTTTGATTGTAGTTGCAATATATGTATTGTTGCAGGTTGCATTTACGGGTGGAATAGATTGGGTTAAACTATCTGCGGCTTCAAATATGACTATAACACCTGGTAATTGGACTGCTTTGCAGTATTCAGTATTGAGTAAAGGTCCATTTTATCAAATTTTAAAAATTTCAGCAATACCAATACTTGTAGGCTGGGGCATATTTCTACTTATAGATGCTATAGTATCACCGTCAGGTACTGGATGGATATACGAAGGAACTACAACTAGAGTATTTTATGGCATGGCTACGGACGGACATTTGCCGGATGCATTTCTATGGTTAAATAAGCATAAGATACCATGGGTCTCATTACTTGCATCATGGCTGATAGGCGCAATATTCCTAATACCGTACCCAGCTTGGGTTTTAATAGTCGGATTTATTTCAACTACTACAGTGTTCACTTATATGATAGGTGGTTCAGCTCTAGTTGTATTTAGAAGAACTGCACCTAGCGCGCATAGACCATTAAAGCTACCTTTCCCCTGGGTTCTAGGTGGCATAGCTTTTGTTGCAGCATTTATGATAGTATATTGGAGCACTTTTTCCGTTTTATGGGCAGTAGATGCATTAATTTTAGCTGGTATACCTATTTTCTATATGTATACTATGCCAAAGAGACTAGGAAGCAATAGATTATTAGGCATATTTTTGGGTATTGTTTATTGGGTAATACTTGCTGTAACAACAATTTGGCTTTTGGATTATGGAGTTGTCGTTAAAGCGTCAGTTCTTAGTAGTTCAAGTCCACCGCCATTTAGTCAGGTATTAGCGGAGACGCTTCCAAACTTTGTTTTATGGGTAGTTATTAATCTAATAACAACACTGCTATTCACATATGTGCTTTATAGAGGTATATCTAGTTATGGTAAATCACAGATAAAGGCTGGTTTATGGGTTATCGTAGTAATTTTTGCTGGGTTAATAGTTGAATATGTTAGTTCATTAGGTCCATACTCCGGTTATGCTATAGTACCATATCCTTGGGATATGTTGTTAGCTGCTGTTGTTGGAGCAATATTGTTTGTATATTCAGCTCTTAGTGGTATATTGACAGATGATCTTGTAATAGTAATGAAAAACATGGGAATCGATATAACAAAAAATGAAAATAATAAATAATTTTATAAACAATTTTATTTTAATATTTTAAATATTTTTTACTTTTATAAATTTTAATTTAATAAAACAGAGTGCTATTTAGACCGTCTTGATAATTTTAATGCTTGCAAAATATAAAACTTTACGTTTTAATCAAAAATCGATATAACCTTAAATATGCAAGATATACAAAATAGAAGGGAGTTAAGAATGTCAAGAAATAAATCAAAAAAGAAGACCTTGCTAGTAATATTTGCTATAATATTGATAGTCGTGTTTTTAATACCAGTCATAGGATTAATATTTGCTCACTAAATTATTTGCTTTTTCTGTATTTTTTCTTAGATTCTTCTTTGTTTGTCGGTTTGGCTCCAAAGGTCTCTAAAGAAACATGCCTTTTTTCTTTTTCTTCCACACTTCTTACTTTACTTACTTCTTTTTCTTCCACACTTCTTCCTTCTTTTAACAATTCTATTTCTTTTTGTATGTCCTTATATCTATTACCAGTTAAGTATTTTAGATCATCCTCATTAAATCCGTAAGCCCTTGATAGCATAGCCGCTTTTTCTATATTGCCATATCTTAGCATAACTATTATATATTGCATTAAATCAGATTTAACAAACCTCTGAGAGGTATGCAATCTTTTAGCTAAGATGCCTGCTATTCTATCTCTGCTCTCTCTTAAACCTTTGAGTTGCGCCATGATTTTAATTCTCTCTGGATAAGAAAACCTATTTTTTAACAGTTCTCCATTTTTTCTTGAAAAGGTAATCCCAGGACCTATTAAATCAAAAACATATGATAGCATATCCCAATTTCCAGACTTTGCTCTTCTCAAAAATAGTGATGCCCTTGATAAAGAGTCCAATGCTCTAAATAAATCTTCATAATCGCCGTATTTTAGTGGAACATTATCATTAAACCAGGCCATTAATGTTTCGTAATCTTCTTCTGAATTTGTAACCGATCTTTTAGCTTGCCATGCTTCTTTTGCATAAAAAACTCCGTTAAGGGTCCTCCATAGATCAATACTTTTATCCCTACCCTTGATAACTAATGATACAATATTATACGTAACCTTTCCATAACCTTCTGCAACTGACTCTAAATCATTTATTGCTCCTCTTAAATCTCCCATGCTTCTCTCTGCTATAAATTTTAAAGCCTCTCTTTCACATTCTATTTTTTCTTTATTGCAAATGTTTTGTAGAACAGATATAGTTTGATTCAAGGTTAGAGATTTAAACTCTACCATAGAAACTAGTTCTCTTAAAGGTCTTAATTGATCCTTCCAAGGGTCATTGGCGGTTAATATAATTGGATTAATTGTATTAGGAATTATTTTAATTAATTCATCAATTCCTCCTATATCGCCCCTGGGGCTTAATCCATCAACTTCATCCATTAGAATTAATGTCATTCTCTTAAATAAAGGTCTTTTTTGAGAGGCAATAGCAACAGTTTTTCTAATGTCTTGGGTTCTTCTATAGTCGCTAGCATTTAATTCAAGTAATTCTAGGTCATATTCTTTAACAATTGCCTCAACAAGACTTGTCTTCCCAACGCCTGGAGGGCCATACAGAAGCAAAGCTTTTTTCTCAGGTCTTCTACCTTCAAGCCATGAGTGCAGCCAAGTTAAGATTTGACTTTTAGCTTCTTCTTGATTTATTACATCGTCAACTTTTTTTGGTCTATATTTGATTATCCATGGTATTTTCATTTCAGTTTGCAAATTTAGGCACCCAACTTTTTACCCATCATAGAAAGCCATGCTAAAAATGCGCTGAGCTGAATATCTTCATCACTACCTTCAGCAATTCTAAAATGAACTTCTCCAAGATAATCAGCAATTAAAACCCTCAACTCTTCGCTTATCTTTATATCTGACCCCATTATTTCTCTATGTATTTGTCTTACTACATCTTCACCGCTTAAACCATATTCTATCATTACTTTCCTTAATAATTCTCTTGCTTCAATAAAATTTCCTTTTAATGCGGTTTCTATCATATCTCTAACATCTTTTGGCCTAGCCATACCAACTACTTTAAATACAAGATCTGAAGATACCTTGCCTAAATAAGCTGATGCCTGTAAAACATTTATAGCCTTTCTCATATCTCCTTCAGATATTTCAAATATTATATCTAATGCCTCTTCTTCATAATCAATTTTTTCTTTATCAGCTATATATTTAAGACGATTTACAACATCTTCTTTTTTTAAGGACGTAAACCTGAAAAAAGCACATCTGCTTTGTATAGCATCTATAATTTTTGATGGATAATTGGCTGCCAAAATGAACCTTGTTGAAGCGCTATATAGCTCCATAAGCCTTCTTAAAGCTTGCTGTGCATCACTAGTCATATTATCTGCTTCATCCAATAATATGATTTTAAATGGAATATCCGGTGGTGTTTTGCTTCTAGCAAATTCTTTTACTTTTTCTCTTATGGTATCTATACCTCTTTCGTCGCTTGCATTTAACTCTAGCATAAACTGTTGATAAGCATCGCCATATAAATCATGAGCTAATGCATGCGCTGCAGTGGTCTTACCAGTTCCTGGCGGACCTGCAAAAAGTAAATGGGGCATATTTTTTTCATTAACAAATTTCATAAGTCTGGCTGTTATATCTTGTTGATTTATTATATCCTTTAAAGATCTTGGTCTATATTTTTCAGTCCATAGAAGTTCTGTAACTGAACTCATTTTTTCACCGTATATAAGATGTATCTCCAGAAATTTAAATTAAACACTCCTTGTTATAAAAGTTATATAAAATTAATATATCACGCTTTAATAACTCATATTTTACAAATTAATTGGGTGCCAGAAATGGCAATGAAGGAAACTATAGACAAATTATTTGAAAACATTGATACATATTTAGGGAAAGCTTCCATAATAAACTTAAATAAGATAGATGAACTCGGATTAGGAAAATTAAAAGAAATACCATATTCTATGAGGATTTTAATAGAAAATATAATAAGAAATTATGATGGTTTTGTTGTAAGAGATGAGGATGTGAAAAATATATTAAACTGGGATAAAAATGCTGGTAAAGAAGAGATTCCTTTACATCCAACTAGGGTTGTCATGCAAGACTTTACAGGGGTACCAGCCGTTGTTGATTTAGCAACTATGAGAGATGCATTTAAAGATCTAGGAAACGATCCAAAGCTAGTTAATCCGCAAATTCCAGTTGATTTAATTATAGATCATAGTGTGCAAGTAGATTATTATGGAACTTCTACGGCATTGCAAAAGAATATGGAAAAGGAGTTTGAAAGAAATTCAGAAAGATATAAGCTTTTAAAGTGGGCTCAAAAATCATTTAAGAATTTTAGAGTTGTTCCTCCAGGAAAAGGTATAATACATCAAGTTAATTTAGAATATTTAGCTAAAGTAATATGGCTTGGCGAATCAAAAAGAGGACTTACAGCGTATCCAGACAGTGTTTTAGGAACAGACAGTCATACGACGATGATAAATGGCTTGGGCGTATTAGGTTGGGGGGTAGGTGGTATAGAAGCAGAAGCAGTAATATTAGGTCAACCTTACTATATGCTCATACCTGAAGTAGTAGGGGTAAAACTAATAGGTGAATTAAAAGAGGGGGTAACTACAACAGACTTGGTTTTATATATAACAGAAAAACTTAGGAAGAAAGGTGTTGTAGGAAAATTTGTAGAATTTTATGGAGAAGGTATTAAAAAGCTGAGCGTGCCAGATAGAGCAACATTGGCTAACATGGCACCTGAATATGGCGCTACTATGGGGTATTTCCCTATAGATGATGCAACCGTTCAATATTTGTTAGGCTCAGGAAGAGATCCTAAGCACGTTGAATTTGTAGTTGAAGCAGCTAAGTTATTAGGATTATGGTATGATCCTAGCAGCGAACCAAAATATAGCGACGTAGTTGTAATAAATTTAGGAGAAGTTGAGCCATCAATTGCTGGGCCTGCAAATCCTGAAGATAGAATTCCATTAAAAGAAGCAAAAGAAGTCTTGAATGGTTTAATAAGCAAATATTTAAGTGAAAAGAAAAGAGAGCCCAAGTCCGTTACATTAAAGTTAGGAAATGATTTAGTTGAATTAAAAGATGGTAGTCTAATTATAGCTGCGATAACTAGCTGTACAAATACAAGCAATCCAAGTGTTATGATTGCTGCTGGGTTAGTTGCCAAAAAAGCAGTTGAAAAAGGACTTAAAGTCAAGCCATGGGTAAAAACAAGCAATGCTCCTGGTAGCAGGGTGGTTACAGAATATCTAACAAAGTTAAACTTATTGCCTTATTTAGAAGCTTTAGGTTTCCACATAACTGGTTATGGTTGTACTGTATGCATAGGAAATACTGGTCCGTTAAGGAAAGAAATCGAAGAAACTCTAAGAAAAGAAGGGCTATATGCAGCAGCTGTGCTAAGCGGCAACAGGAACTTTTCAGGTAGAGTACATCCTTTAGCAAGTGGAGCTTTTCTAGCCAGTCCTCCATTAGTAGTTGCTTATGCATTAGCTGGAAGAATTGATATAGACTTTGATAAAGAGCCTGTAGGATATGATCCTAATGGCGAGGCAGTATATTTAAAAGATATATGGCCTAATAGTGATGAAGTAAGGAAAGCTATGGAGGTAGCACTAGATCCAAAAGTATATCAAGAGAAGTATAGTGATATATTTGAAGGAACTGATGCATGGAATAAACTTGAAGTAAAAGAAAGTGAAACATATGAATGGGATAAAAATAGTACTTATATAAAGAAGCCTCCATTTTTTGAAGGACTAAAAGAAAACGTAGAAGATTTGCGTGATATTAAGAATGCTAGAGTGTTGATTTACGCACCAGATAGAACTACAACTGATCATATAAGCCCAGCAGGTAATATAAATCCTAATTCAAAAGCTGGTCAATATTTGTTATCGTTAGGAGTTAAACCAAATGAACTGAATTCATGCGGAAGTAGAAGAGGTAATCACGAAGTTATGATGAGATGTACATTTGATAATCCCAAATTCAAAAATCTATTAGTAAAAGATAAAGAAGGTGGATATACAATATATTGGCCAACAAAAGAGGTAATGCATGTATTTGATGCTTCTGTTAAATATAAGCAAGAAAAAATACCAGTTATAGTTATAGGAAGAAACCAATACGGAATGGGGAGCAGTAGAGATTGGGCGGCTAAAGGACCGTATCTATTAGGAGTAAAGGCGGTTATAGCGAAATCATATGAGAGAATTCATAGAAGCAACTTGGTTGGTATGGGTATATTGCCATTAGAATTCATGCCTAATGAAGGACCCGATGAACTAGGATTAGATGGAAGCGAAATATATGATATCATAGGTATAGAAGATGGTTTGGTTCCTAAAAAATTATTAACAGTTAAAGCGAAGAAAGAAAATGGAAAGGTCATTGAATTTAAAGCAAAGGTTAGATTAGATACACCAATAGAAGTGGAATATTATAAGAATGGTGGTATATTGCATTATGTTTTAAGGAAAATTCATAAGGGATTAAGATAATTTTAATAATAAGCATTAAGCATGAATAATTTTTTATAATTGCCATAATATTTTATCTTTTTTATTATTAATTAGAAGGCAAAATTTGTAATTGATGTAAAAAAAGCAGATACTTTATTAAGAATTTATACAATTTATACAAAAATGGTACTAACCTCCTGGCGCTCCATGGAAAGGTGTATCCTTTAATATCATATACCATTCCATATACCATTTATCTTCCTCGCTGATTTCTTCTTTAATATTTTTAATATTTTCTTTTTTCATGCCCATTTACCTCCCACTAAAGATGTTATAAGCAGGGGTTTTAAAGTTTTATTGGTGGGACATAAATAATGTTTAAATTACGTCTTGTAGATATTCTAAATAAGAATCAAAAAATAATGTAGTAAAAGTAATTTTGTATCGATAATATCAGCTATACATAACATCATAAGTGTCAAATTTTTATATCTGCTATATATTTTTTAACATGAAATTAACCACTAGTTAGGGAATAAAAATGTCATTAACTAAGATAATGGGAGGTATATGCAATGTCTGGTCAAAATAAAATATTGTTATCATTAGTTGGTTTTATTTCAGCAGCTATTATGACTACATCATTGTCAACATTTGTATTGTTTGCTGGTTATTTTAGTTTAAAGTTAAATGTTAGCGTGCAATCATTGATATTATGGGGAAATATAATTTATTTTGTGGGAATGCCAGTAGGTAAGATAATAGGTAGATATCTCAAATTCTATAGAAATTTGTCAACAGCTCTATTGGGAATTACTATATTGATATCATTAACCATAGCATTGATGCCTTTTGTTAAGAATTTTGTTGAATTAATGATTTTTAGGTTTTTACAGGGGATGGTAACCATATATATGGAGGTATTTTCAAATGTTTATTCTTTTTTATATGATAAAATCACGACGAGAAATTTAGCTTCGGCAGTATCAATTTCAGGTATACCTGCAGGAGTAGCAATAGGCACTTCTGCATATATTTTGACAAAAGAGGATCCTATTACTATCTTTACTTTGTTTTCGTTACTATCTTTAGTCTCATCAATATTATATATTTTGCTGATAAGAAAAAATAAATTTGTTATGAATAAATTAAAAAAAGAAATTCCTGGAACTACCTATAGGTATGGAAGAACATGGCTTATGGGTTTGTTATGGGCGACAATAGCTGGAGGAAATTTGGTTTTAAGTATAGTATTGCCTCAATATATTTCCATGTACAGTCCAAATAACATAACTTTGGCTATGCAGACATTTGGTTATAGTGCTGCACTTTTTACTGTTATCGGGGGTATAATAATGTATTATTCTAAGTCCTTAAATAATATGGTTAAGGTAGTTACATTGAGTTATCTATTAAGTTTTATAGGGTTTTTAATAATTTGGTATGACGAACCTAAATATATGATATTAACATTGGCTATATTATTAATAAATATGGAAGCTTTTGCTGTACCTTTCATATATTCAATACCTAGATATTTATATCCAGAAAAATTAGTAGCAAAAGGAACATGGGAATTTGCTCTAATAGGATCTTCATTTCATATATGGTCATCAATTTTGGCATTAGAAATAGGATTTTACTTCGATTTTAGAATTGTTATGTTAACGCTTGCCTTTCCACCATTATATGGGGTTATTTTTTCACTGCTAATACCCAAGCTAATCAAAAATAACATAGTCTAAAATTATATCAGATGTGGTGAAATATGAATAAAATAAAGCTATGGTTTTTATCTTTCTCGCCATTAACTTTGATAAGTGCATTTTCTTCAGTAACACTAGGAACAGCTCTTGCTTGGTATCATAATGGTAAAATAAATTGGCTTTTTTATATAATAACATTATTAGGTATTTTGTTTGCTCAGGCCGGAATTAATTTAACTCACGATTACAGAGAGTTTGTTTATAAGACGGATATTATTTACAGAGAGTTAGGGATTGCTCATAGAGCTAATCCAATTATAGATTATAAATTAAAACCATTGCATGTAAAAGTTCTTGGATATTCTTTAATTTTATTTGCATTATTTGCCGGAATTTACTTGGCCTTAATGGTTGGTGTTTCTGTTTTAATTATAGGTATAATAGGGATATTTTTAGGTATAGCATATACAGAGCCTCCGTTTAAGCTAGTTTATAGAGGTTTGGGAGAAATAATCGCAGGTATTATAATGGGTCCATTAGTAGTATGGGGATCTTTTGTGGTTCAAACGAGATCTATTATGCCTTTGTATCCTTTGATTGTAGGTGCAATAAATGGAGCTGACACATATTTGATTTTAATAGCATCAAGTATTTTAATGCTAGAGGCCAGCAAAGAGGCAAATAAGAAAACTCTTGTATTAAAAATAGGGTTGAATAAAACTAAATATGCTATTTTAGCCGGTATACTAGTTATGTATTTATCTTTGGTAATTTCTTCGATATTAAACTATATTCCATTAATATCTCTAGTTTCCCTACTATTGTTATATAGAACTGTAAAGATAGTAAGACCATTATTTAGTATTAGCGAAAATGAAATAAAAAATAAAAGCAATGAAATAAAAAGACTTTGGAAGCACCCATTTTGGTTTAAGTTAATAATATTAATAATAGTAGTTGCATCTATGATAATAACAAAATATTTGAAAATAATGTAATAAAAAATGTTTTTAAGCTAGAAACAAATTATATTATACCGTGAAAATATATGTTGATAGCATACACGGAAATAGTTCATGATACATTAATGGCAATTATATTAATGATATGGGTTATTTTTGTAACAGTTTATTTGGCAAAATTAACATATAATTTTGCATTAAAAAAAGGATGGAGCGACCATTCAGCAAAATACTTTGCAAGAAAGGTAATTCATATTTTGGCTGGAGGTTTAGTTGCTTTTTTGTTACCATTTACTTTTGAAGAACCTTTGTATCCGTTAATAATGGCCTTATTAATATCCATATTAACATATTCATTACATAGATCAGGAAAGCTAATGTATTGGTTTCAAGATCCCGAAAACGAATATGAAGTTCATTTTGCTTTAATGTGGGGAATAGTTATTTTCATAACTTGGTTTATAGATAGAAGTTTTTGGCTTGGTGTAGTACCTGCATTAATGATGTCTTGGGGCGATGGAATAACGGGTATAATAAGAAATATAAGATATAAGAAGAGAGTTAAAGGTTGGGAAGGAAGTGTTGGAATGTTAATTGTAAGTGTTGCTGTTGGTTTAAAGTTTGGATTAGCAGGAATTATTGCAGCTGTTTTCGCGACCTTAGTGGAGAGGTGGAACAAAATTGATGATAATATAACAGTACCTTTAGTTTCTTTAGTAACTTTATTGGTTTCTGTAATATTTTTTCCCCAATTAACAAAAATTTTAATGATTTAAATTTTACATAAAAAGAAAGCCTCGCCCTTCAGGACTGGGAGGAAGTCAGTAAGGTTAAATATGTATGTCTATATAAAAGAATTATATTTTTGCCTTAGACTATCGCTAATGGGAGGAAAGATTGCAAGAATATAGTATAATTGGGTCTGGACCAGCAGGAGCTGCTGCAGCTTATATGCTATCTAAAAATGGTTATAAAGTAAAGGTTTATGAAGCTAATAAAAGATTAGCTATGAAACCATGCGGTCTTGGCGTTCCATCTGTTAAGGATCTACCTATAAAAATACAAAAACAATACATAGTACAAACTATAAATGGAGTAACTATGTATGTTGATGATGTTATTGTTTTAGATAAAGAAAACTTCTTAGAAGGATATATTCTAGATAAAGAAAACTTCTTAGAATCTTTAATTATAGAATCAGGATCGGAGTTAATAAAAAACTCAGGATTTAATCCACTTAAAAATAGCATAAAAGAAAATGGTAACATAAAGGAAATAAATAGCGCTATCATAGCAGGAGGTTTTGCATTTTATAGCGGAGAAAAAATAAATGCTATTCAGACAATTGTTAGTTCAAAAAGCTTAGAAGGATTGAAAAAACTAATCATATTTTTTGATACGGATATTGTAGGTTATTATTGGATATTTCCGGCAGGTGATGAAATAGAAGTTGGTGTTGGAGGATATAGAAATGTGGAAGAACTAACTAAATTATTAAACAAGTTTATAGAGAATAATGAATATCTAAGAGGATCAAAGGTAATTTCTCCAATTAAGGGAGCGGAAATAGCCGTAGGTGGTGTTAACTTAGATTTCGATTATAAATTCCCTAAAATTGGTGAAGCTGCTGGTTTTGTCTTGCCATTAACTGGCGAAGGAATAAGACCATCATTAATATCAGGTTTTGAAATAGCTAATGCTATGATTAATGGATATGACATTAAAAATCACCTATCAAAACTAAAGATAACCAATTCAATTAAAATACAAAGAAAGATTTTAGAGAGAGTAAAGTCAATGGATAGGGAAAGGAGAAAAGAATTGTTGTCTAGCATGCCTGCAGAAGTTCATGCAGAGGTTGCTTTAGGAGGTATGAGCAAGCTTAAAATTATAAAAGCATTAGCATCAAGACCTGATTTAGCGCTTAAACTAATGAATTATATGGGTGATTAGAGCAGTGAGGCAGGGTAATATAGATGAAAAAGATATAGTAATTATAAAATCGTTAGAAAGCGATTCCAGAAAACCATGGAGACAACTTGCTAAAGAGCTAAATTTAAGTGAAGCCACGATATATTTAAGAATAAAAAAGTTAGAAGAAAATGAAATTATTAAAGGGTTTACAATAAAAGTTGATCCATTGAAGATTGGACTCTCAATAACAGTTTTTTTATTAATAAAGGCTAGAGCAGAAAACATAATTCAAATAAAAAAAGAATTAGTTGATTTGGATTATATAGTAGAAATGCATGAAATTACAGGTTCTTATCAATTTTTGGTAAAAATGTTAGCTCCTTCTCAAAGAGAAGTATCGAAAGCGATAGAAAATATAATGAAAATCCCGGGTATTGTGGAGGTAAATACTTTGATGTCTTTAAATACTCTTAAATCAGGAGAAAATATTATAGGAGCTCTTGATTATTGGTTAAATTCTAGGCATTAATTTTTTCATAAAACGACGTAAGACTTAATTTGCACTTTTCACAAAAGTTGAAGCTTTTATTATCAACGTCAGATAATTTATTACTAAAATTCATGACACAGTTAAATGAATTACAATGATTTAAACCAAATAAATGACCGAGTTCATGGATGCTTTCTTTTAGTAATCTTTCATTATATTTCGATAATTCATCTGTTTTCAATCTTTTCGCATAAATGGATGCCACTTTTATTTCTTTGCTTGCTAATCCAAAAACAAAATTTAAATCATTATAATACGCATCAAAACTAGCAATGCCTAATATATAAAATTCAGGTATTTTTAATAGTTCTTCATATTTTGAATATAAGTATCTGTTTATTTCATCAGCATTATATTGCATTCTATTTATATTATATGCTCTAAAAGGGGGCTGTAATGACCATAAATGTGGATATAATTTAATGGGAAATGGAAAATGCGATGGTATGTTTTCAATCAAATAATCTTCTTCTAGGTTAATCTCTCCAATTGGTTGAATCATAACTTTAATCTCTCTCATAACATTCCCCCATTAATAAATTTGAATTTTAAATATTAATGCTCTTGTTAAAAAAGATAAATAAGTTCTCTAAGTTATAAATAATTGAGATGTGCTGAAGCAAACCGAGTGAGAGCTAATGCTCAATGAACGAGAGCTCTCTATGCGAAATGGTGATATTGTGAATAAGATCAAGGCTAATGGAAAGGAAGTATATAATATGCTTGCTAAACATTTAACAATAAATGAGAGCGATTTTTCTCCGATGGTTGCTTTGGGCAAAAATAAAAGTCCATTCTCAATCTTAGTTTCTATCATATTAAGTCAAAACACTACGGATAAAAACGCAATAAAAGCGTATAATAATCTTTATGCTAAAACAAAGTTGGACATTAATAAGATAGTGAACCTAAGTATAGAAGAATTATCTGAAATTATAAGAGTAGCAGGTCTTCCTAGGCAGAAGTCTAAGTCTATAATTGAGCTTGCTAAATTTGTAAAAGATAGAGGAGAGCAATATTTAATGGAAAAAGACCCGTTAGAATTAAAAAAGGAACTTATGGAAATACCAGGCATCGGTGAAAAAACAAGTGATGTATTTCTATCATTTTTTAGAGGCTTTAATGTCTTTCCAGTTGATACTCACATTAAAAGAATCGCGAGAAGATGGGGGCTAACTGATAGCAAATCTTATAAAGATATATCAAATACCCTTATAAATTTTTTTGGTAGTGAACTTTCAGGAAATGCACATAAATTAATGATTGCATTTGGTAGAAGTTATTGTAAATCAAAAAATCCGAGGTGTAAGGAGTGTTTTCTGAAAGAGATATGTCCGTCTGCCCAAGTTTAATAGCTGTTTCCTTGCCAAATAAACAATCCTGGGCATTTGAAGAAATTAGCGATACAGTATTTGAAAAAGATTCTCACGCATCAATAGTTCCATCAAAATATAAGGGCGTTTATTTGATATACCTCGAACAGGGTTTAATAGATGATGTGGTAAAGAATTTTTCTTTGTATAGCCATGCATTCATTAGTAGAGTTATACCTATTAAGGAATGTGGCAATGATTTAGATTTAGTTGTAAGAAAATCTTTATTAAGTTTGCCTAAAGGTTTCATAAAACTTATTGTTCATCTGAGAGAACCATTGAAAGGCAAGGTAAGTGAAGAAGATATTTCTAATATAGTTATTAGCCAAGGCTATAAATTAACCAAAAAGTCTAATTATGCTCTTGTTTTAGAGAATATAGAGGAATATTATATATCAGCTAGCGGTATTATTAGGAAATGCGGACCATCATGCATTACTATTTATCAAATATAGCAAAAAGTATATCAGATTTCTTAAAAATACTTTCACTTGCGAGAGTGAGATTAGTTAAAGAGGTTACTGAAAGTGATAACTACTATCAAATGTAATATTATGGAAGGGGTTACATATGTCAGGAAAAATATTCACAAATAGAGCTGTGTTTGATGAAACTTATATACCATCGACTCTACTAGTTAGGGATAATGAGGCTAATGTTCTGATTTCGAGATATTTATCTAGGCTAGGAGAAGGTTTAGGCTCTACTGATGTATCTGTTGTCTATGGGTCTATAGGTAAGGTTGGAATAGGAAAGACGACACTAGCAAAGTATGTCTCCAGAGTTTTATTAAGAAAAGCAGAAGATAAAGGGATGAACTTTAAGCCTGTTTACATAAATGTTTATGGGGCTCCAAGTCTGCATCAGATACTCTCTAGGATAGTTTCAGAGCTAGAAATGAATATTCCAGTCAGGGGCAATGCTACTATTGAAGTTTTGAAAGCTATATCAGATTTCCTTTATATAAAAGATGCGTATGCATTAATTATATTAGACGAGTTTCAATCATTACTTATGTCTACAAAGCTTAGCGATGACGAGCTTTACTTGCTTTTAAGGGTTTATGAAGAGATACCTCCTAAAGATAATATAAATAGACTCAATTTTCTTTTAGTTTCTCAAGACTTTAGAGTTTTAACTTATATGAAAGAAAGAATACCTCAAGTAGAATCCCAAATAGGATTTAGAGTTTATTTGAGGCCATATAATAGTGAGGAATTAAAGACGATAATTGAGCAAAGAGCTATTGAAGGGCTTTATGAAAATGCGTATGATCAGGAAATTTTGAATATGATAGCTGATTATTATGGTTATACTGATACAAAAGGAGGGGATGGAAGTGCAAGAAAAGCAATATTGACTTTAAGAATGGCAGCAGAGATAGCTGATGCGGAAAACTCTAGTAGAATAGAAGAAAAGCACGTTAGAGACGCCTTGAGTGCAGATGCTGTTTCTAATATACCACTAGATATAATAAGGTCTCTAAGCCTTCATGAATTGCTAATATTACAATCTATTTCTGATTTACTAATAACCAAAGGAGGTTGGCTTACAAGCGGTGAAGTAGAAGAGGAATATTTCCATCTTTCTCGCAATTATGGAGAAGAACCTAGAAAACATACACAATTTTATGAATACATAAAAAATCTTAACAATATGGGATTGGTCGAAACAAGAATATCAGGTAAAGGTATTAGAGGCAAGACAACTATAATGAGGTTGCCATTAGATATTCCTGCAGAAAGGTTGAAAGAAGTAATAGAATCTATATTATTAGATAGAGTGGGAAGTCCGAAGCCAAATTAGTGAGGAAAAATGGATATAGAAAAGGTTTTGGCAAGTAAAGGAAAAGTTAGGATATTGAAAGTTTTAATGAAAGAGGGTCAAGTAAATATATCTAGGCTTGTTAAGTTAACAGGTTTACATCACGATGTTATAGTTAAGAATATGGAGGAACTTAAAGAAATGGGTATAGTAGAAGAAAAAAGATATGGAAGGCTTAGAATTTATATGATAGATCTAAGAGATCCTAAAATTAGTGGATTGTATGAGATATTTAAAGAAATTGAAAACCTTTAAGGTTTGCCCATATAAACTTAATTGGTGGAAAAATGGCACAAATGGTAGATGTTACTAATAAACCAAATATATATAGAGAAGCTATAGCTAGCGGAGAAATAAAATTAAGAGAAGAGACAATTAAAAAAATATTAAACAGAGAAATTGAAAAAGGAGATGTAGAAGCTGTTGCTTCAGTTGCAGCAATTATGGCTGCAAAGGATGCATCCAAAATTATCCCTCTTGCTCACCCATTACCAATAACAGGGGTAAGTGTCAATTTTTCATATGACAAGGATAAAGTAAAGATAGTTGTAAAGGTAAAAACTAAGGCAGAAACAGGGGTAGAAATGGATGCTTTAGCAGGCGTTACCGCTGGATTATTAGCTGTATGGGATATGTGCAAGCAATATGAGAAAGACCCAAATGGTTTGTACCCTAATACTTTAATTACTAACATAAAGGTAGAAAATAAAATAAAGAAGGAAATTTAAAAGAAGAGCTCAAACTTCCTTATACGTTTCAGTTTCTATTAAAAACTGGGTACAGGAGTTGAAATTTGAAAAACGACTAAAATTGTTAAGTTATGATTCAATAGTAAGAAGAAAAAGGGTTATGATGAAAAAAGACTATATAATATCATTTCCAGATGGAACAATAAATGCAAAAAAAGGGGATGAAATTGATTTACCTATGTGGCAAGCAGAATATTTAAAAAGTATTGGAGTCGCTGATGTAAAAGATGAGGAGGTAGACATTAATTACATAAACACCTATCATTTTAGGGAGAAAAGAAATCAAGCTCCTAATCAATTAACTTCTTTGCCTCAAGATTTCTATATAAAAATTGGCAATTTAATAAAGAATCTTGATAGTGCAATAGCCCAAACGCCAACGCATATGCTTATTAATGATAGAGAAGTAGCCGAAAAGAACTTTATTGAGCTCTCAGAAAATAGACTACTGAAGATAATAAGGCTGTCTCAAACTAGTGGGGACGATTTAAAAGATCGTATGACGCCAGAGGAAGTTTTAGTTTATGTAATGATTAAAGATATAATTAATTCATGGAGAAACTATGTTTTATCTTTATCAAAGGGGTTGATAGATCATGAGTAAAGAACTATCCCAACAAATAAGCTATGGAGATAAGTTTAAGGATTTTTTAAGAAATTATAGAGATTCTACTGGAATATTCAAATATGTTGAAAGGATTCACAGAATGATGAATATGGATATGTCTAGTCTAAACATTGATTATCCTGATTTATACAGATATAATACTACATTAGCGGAAGCCCTCGTAGATAATCCAGACGATATTTTAATACAGTTTGGTGACGCACTAAAAGATTTGGTTTCTAGCGAGGATCCTTCCTATGCAGAAAAGAAAGGAAAATTCCATATAAGAGTTTATGGTTTATTTGATACAATAAAAATAAGAGAAATTAGAACTAGCCATGCAGGAAAGCTTATACAAGTTGAAGGTATAATTACAAGGATGCATCCGATCAGGAGTAAAATGATTAAAGCTACATTTAGGCATGAAAAAGAAGGATGTAATGCAGAATTTTATTGGCCTTCTGAAGAGAATGAATACATAGAGGATAAGATAGAAAAACCTACAATTTGTCCGGTATGCGGAGAAGCTGGGGGTAAATTTACTTTAATTAAAGGAAAATCATTATATATAGATTGGCAAGAGTTAACTGTTCAAGAAAAACCCGAAGATGTACCAGGCGGGCAGATGCCTAGAAGTACTCCTGTTCAATTAATTGATGATTTAGTAGATATAGCAAGACCTGGAGACAGGGTAACGATAGTTGGTGTTGTTAAACTACAACAGACAGGAGTTACTTCATTAAGTCCTCTGTTTGAGATTTATATTGAAGCAAATAGCGTTAAGGTTTCAGAAAAAGTCTTGGAAGAAATAAGTATAACTAGAGAGGATGAAGAAAAAATATTAGAATTGAGTAAAGATCCATGGATCAGAGAAAAAATAATATCAAGTATTGGTACAACAATTTATGGTCATTGGGATCTTAAAGAAGCTATAGCTTTACAATTATTCGGCGGTATACCTAAACAAGCTGCAGATGGTACCAGAATAAGAGGTGATATACATTTATTGTTTGTAGGAGATCCAGGTGTAGCTAAAAGTCAATTATTACAATCTGCAGCAAGGGTAGCTCCAAGAGCTGTTTTTACTAGTGGTAAGGGATCTACAGCGGCAGGTTTAACTGCAACAGTAGTTAAAGATTCAAGGACTGGAGAATATTATTTAGAAGCTGGCGCTCTTGTTTTAGCTGATGGAGGACTAGCAATAATTGATGAATTTGACAAAATGAGGCCCGAGGATAGAGTATCTATACATGAAGCTATGGAACAGCAAACAATAAGTATATCCAAAGCAGGAATTGTTGCTAGATTAAACGCCAGAGCAAGCGTTTTAGCAGCAGGTAATCCAAAATGGGGCATGTATGATATAAATAAGCCATTCCCCGATAATGTTACCTTGCCTCCAACAATATTATCGAGGTTTGATCTAATTTTTGTTGTTAGGGATGAAATGAATAAAGAAAGAGATCAAAGGCTTGCGAGGCACATATTAGATGTTCATAGCGATTATGATAAATTTACCCCAGAAATAGATCCTCAATTGTTAAAGAAATATGTTATATATGCAAAGAGGTATGTTAAACCAAAGCTTACTGAAGAAGCTAAGGATTTAATAGAGTCATTCTTTGTTACTTTGAGAGGTAGTGCATTAAGTGCAGGAAATCAGGAAGGAGGTCAAACCCCTGTTCCTATAACAGCAAGGCAACTTGAGGCGATAGTTAGGTTAGCAGAAGCTCATGCTAAGGTTTCTTTAAAGAACGAAATTACAGAAGAAGATGCGGAGGAAGCAATAAGGTTAACAATATCATTTTTGACTAGCGTTGGTCTTGACATAGAATCAAACACGATCGACATAGGTATTATTACTACTGGCTCGAGTTTTCACTCAAGAAGAATAATGAGTTTGGTTGTTGATACGCTAAAGCGTTTAACTGAAGATAAGCCATGCGCTAAATTAGATGACTTAGTTGATGAGATTGTTAATACTCAAAAAATACAAAAGGATAAAGTAATAGAGGCAATACAGAAAGTTCATAAAGAAGGCTTAATTATTGAGACTCGTAATAATTGCTTTAAGCCGGCATGATAGGTCTTATCTTTAATAATTACTTTTATATTATAATCAAATATTTATATAGAACTATTACGAAACAGTTTTTATTTGATGCTTAACATATATTAAGTTAAAACCTTTGAACAGAAAAAGAATTATGGGATTGAATTTGACAAATAGCATAACAACAGATTTAATGAAGATAATGGGATACAAGACTTTATATCCTCCGCAAAAGTTAGCTTTAGAAAAAGATTTGGAAAACGGAAAAAGCTTATTGATCGCATCTCCAACTGCCTCAGGAAAAACATTTGTTGCATTAGATGCTATAATAAATTCTTTAAGCAGAGGAGAAAACAAAAGAGCGGTATATACTGCACCATTAAGAAGTATTGCATCTCAAAAATATAAAGAATTTAAAAAAATAGAAGAAATGGGATATAAAGTAAGGCTTAGTATTGGAGACTATGAAGCAGGTCCTCCTAAAGCAGATGTTTTAATAACGACTTATGAACGGCTTGACTCTATTATAAGAAATTCCCCAGATATTTTGAAACAAATTGGATGTGTTGTTATAGATGAAGTTCATTATGTAGATGATGAAAAAAGAGGACCAATTTTAGAAACTTTAATATCAAAAATATTATATAAAAGTCCAGACTTACAAGTAGTTGCATTAAGTGCAACTGTACCAAATGCTGATGAAATAGCTAAGTGGTTAAATGCTGATTTGGTTTATTCCTCATGGAGGCCGGTTCCACTTTATGAAGGAGTTTATAAAGATGGAATAATTGAGTTCTCCGATAATAAAAAGAAAGAGATTGATATAATATCTAAAGAACCTAGTATAGATTTAGCTATAGATGCATCTAATAATAAAGGACAATCTCTAATTTTTGCTCAATCTAGAAAAAGGGTTGTGCAACTTGCTAAAAAGGCATCATCATATCATCAATATTACAGTTATGATAAAATTTTAGCAAAAAAATATGCAAAGAAAATAATTTCAACAGGGGGACCAAAGAGCCTAAGAGATGAATTAGCCCAGCTTATTTTAAATGGAGTATCTTATCATCATGCAGGGCTTTCGAACGAGCAAAGAAGCATCGTGGAAGAAGCTTTTGTAAATAATGCTATATCAGTAATAGTTGCTACTCCTACTCTTGCAGCAGGTGTCAATTTGCCTGCAAGAAGAGTTATAGTAGATGAATATTATAGATATGAAAGAGGCTATAGATCTCCAATAAAAGTTTCTGAATATAAACAACTGGCAGGTAGAGCAGGAAGACCTGGTCTAGATCCTTACGGTGAGGCAATAATAGTTGCTAAAAAATCGGATAGTTCAGAAGAACTAATTCAAGTATACGTAAATGGAAGTTTGGAAAAACTTGAAAGTAAGCTTTCTGGACTCAGAGGATTAAGACATTCAGTTTTAGGGGCTATAGCATCAGGCATTTCTAATGATGAGGATAGCATAATAAACTTGCATAAAAAAACTTTATATTATATACAAAGAGGAGAAAAAACTATTTCACGTTTATTAAATACTGCTATAAAGCAGTTAATTGATTGGGGTTTAATACAAGAGGATAACAACAAGCTATTTTCTACAAATTTAGGTTATGTTACATCAAAAACTTATATAGATCCAGAAAGCATACCAATTCTTAAAAGAATATTGGGCAAGGTAAAGAAATTTAACGAGACTATAATTTTATATATTATTTCATCGATGCCCGATATAAATCCTTTTATAGTAAGTAAATCTGAAGAAGATAAAATAATGGATAGAGTATTAGAGGACGCCCCTGAGCTCGTAGATATTGTAGAGTGGATGGGTCCCGAGGAAATTGAAGTCATTAAAACAATGTTTGTGTTAAAGGATTGGATAAATGAGGTTCCAGAAGACAAAATAACAGAAAATTATAATATAGGTCCTGGAGATATAGCTTCTTTAATTGATAATGCTAAGTGGATAGCAAGATCCTTAGGAGAAATATTAGAAGTTATTGGTATTCCTAATGATGTAGTTGCACAATTTAAGTTAATGGAAAAAAGAATCGAGAGCGGAATTAAACCAGAGCTATTTGAACTGATATCTATACCTGAAATAGGTCGTGTGAGGGCAAGAAGGCTCTATAATTCTGGTTACAAAAGTCTTGCTGATTTAGCAACTGCTAATCCTAAGGATCTATTAAAAATTAATGGTATAGGGCCATCAATCGTTTCAAAAATATTAGAATACTTTAATAGAAATGATGAGAGTAAAGAATATAAGAGAAACGATGAGGAGGGTCTAGACAGTTTTATTTAACTATAATCTCTTTGTTTATATTCATACTATCATTAGCCATCATTTCTATAATCTCTTTACCTATATTTTCTTCTCCGAGTTCTTCGGGATATATTAATCCACTTCTCTTTATCTTTCCTTTTATAAATTCTATCGCTGAATAAGATAGAAAGCTCCCAGTTACTCTTGACATAGCTGTAAACTCATTTTCGGGTTTAGTTATTTGAGTGAACCTTATTCCTTTATTTTGAGTAAACGCTTCTACCACTAATACAACAATATCTTTTAAATTTGGTTTATAATTAGAAATAATATAGCTTAAAAATTCATCTGCATAAATTTCTGCGTTGTTCATTTTAATTTTTTTATGATCTAAAAATCCAAGTTTATTAAGTCCTTCCATAAATTCAATGTGGCCTGGCCATCTTAGAGTATATTCTACTAAGTACTCTAAATTATTAAAAGTTTTTAATAGTGATCTTAAGCCGTCAGTTGGAAAATATTCAAGTTCTCCTACTCCTTTTACATATATTTTTCCTTTCTCACTCTTTAACGGATCAATTTCCATAATTTTTCTATTTGAAATAAATCTGGCCTTTCTTCTATATTCATCTATTAGATCCATTGTATTCCAGCTTGCTATTATTCCTAATGGAGGATCTGGTTTTTCAGTAATACCTCCGACATAGATTACCCCTCTATTAATTTCTCCTATTTCATTTTTTGCATAAGAAATTAACATGTTTGATAACCCAGGTGCAACACCAGCATCTAGCAAAACAGATAATCCTTCTTTTTCAGCAATTTCTCCAATATCAGAAGGGTCTTCAGGGAAAAATGAGACATCAACAACGTTTTTCCCTGATTCCACTAAGTTTTTTAATGCTTTATGTGCGACGCTACCTGGTAGAGACGTTACTACAAGATCTATATTCGACAATGATGACATAACTTCATTTTTGTTTAATGCATTAACTTTTTTGTAATTTAAGTTAAGTTCTTTTGCAGTATTTTTCAAGATATCTTCGTTATAATCAAAAAGGGTTACATTAAACCCTTCTCTTTTTAATAAAAAGGCCGCTCTTTTTCCTACATTTCCTATTCCCAAAACACCTATGTTAATCATTTACCGACCCTCAGCAGTTCCAACAATCATCAAATATCAGTCGACCCTCTTATTAACTTCATTGGTCGGCATTAATTATTTATAATAGAAAGAGGTTATATTTTAATGTTTGGCCTTGATCTTTCGTTTAAGTTCAATGGTATATGGGGATTGTAGCCTAATGAATACCTAACTTTTTCCAAAAACTCCTCTAATCTTTTACTGAAATATTCAATTCCAGATACATTTAATGTTTTATTTAACTCCATTCTTATTCTTAATGCCTTGCTCAAGTCTGAAAGAAGCTTAGCTTCATAATCAAGCCCACTATACGGCCTTCTTATAAAATCTTTTTTCTGATCATACTGTAATAGTGAAGATAACTCTTCTAAACTGTTTTCCATAGATTCGTTTTCTATGGAATATGGAATTTTAAGATAAAGATCCTCTACCCTAATTACAACCTTTATAATCGCTTTATTTATAGTTTCACCCATCTTTTTACCCATTTTTAATTAGTCAGTCAGAGCCATTAAACTTATTTTTCAATAAGAATTGAGAATAGATTTATTATGAAGCTCTTTATTTTTACCCTTTTAAAGGGCCCGGACCGGGATTCGAACCCGGGACTTCTCGGTCCACAGCCGAGCGCTCTAACCAGCTGAGCTATCCGGGCCATGAATCTGATCGGGCCCAGGAATTGTATGTGGTAACAAGGTTTATTAAATTGTTTTCCTTTAATTTAATTAATATATTAAAAAATAAAAAATAATGTTCTAAAGCTTTAATTAGATTATATTTAGTGGTGGTAAAAATGCAGGAAATAGAACCCAGAAAAATAGCAAACAACACATGGATTATAGAAAGAAATGGTTGTATGAGAGTACCATCAGTAATTTATGCTGATGATATATTAATAGAAAAAATGAAACAAGATCAAACATTGAAGCAATCAATGAATGTTGCATGCCTCCAAGGTATACAAAAGTATAGTTTGGTTATGCCAGATGGTCATCAGGGCTATGGTTTCCCGATAGGGGGAGTAGCAGCTATGGCTATCGATGAAGGAGGAGTAATAAGCCCTGGTGGAGTCGGCTATGATATAAATTGTGGAGTTAGATTGATAAAAACAAATTTAACTTTAAAAGATGTAATGCCGAAGATTAAAGATCTTGTCAATTTAATTTATGAAAATGTTCCAAGCGGTCTTGGAAGTACTGGAAAACTAAAGTTGACAAATAATGAACTAACAGAAGTATTAAATTATGGAGCTAAATGGGCTGTTGAAAAAGGTTATGGATGGGAAAAAGATATTGAATTTATAGAAGAAAACGGTGCATGGAAGCTTGCTGACGCTACAAAGGTAAGCAATTCTGCAAGAAAAAGAGGGTCTAATGAACTTGGAACATTAGGCAGTGGAAATCATTTTTTGGAAGTTCAGTATGTCGATAAAGTTTTTGATGAAAGGCTTGCAAAAGCATATGGTATATTTGAAAATCAGGTTACGATAATGATACATACAGGGAGTAGAGGATTAGGACATCAAGTTGCAAGCGATTATTTGCAAATAATGGAAAGGGCTATGAGAAGATATAATACAATACCTCCGGACAGAGAACTTGCAAGCATACCATATAATTCTCCAGAAGCACAGGATTATTCAAGGGCTATGGCATCTGCAGCAAACTATGCTTGGGCCAATAGACAAATTATAATGCATTGGACTAGAGAAAGCTTCGCTCACGTATTTCATACAGATCCAGAAAACTTAGAAATGAATTTAGTTTATGATGTAGCCCATAATATAGCAAAAATAGAGGAGTACGAAATAGATGGCAAAAAGAAAAAAGTGGTAGTTCATAGAAAAGGAGCAACCAGGGCATTCCCTCCAGGTAGTCCTGAAATTCCTGCTAAATATAGAGATTATGGGCAACCAGTATTAATACCAGGAAGTATGGGAACAGCAAGTTACATATTAGCTGGAATTGAGACAGGTGTTAAATCATGGTTTACTGCACCTCATGGGGCAGGTAGACAACTCAGCAGGACATCTGCTAAGAAGGAGAAAAGCTATAAAGATGTTGTTGATGATTTAAATAAGAAAGGTATATACTTAAAGGCAAGTAATGTTTCAACCGTAATTGAAGAAATGCCCGAGGCATATAAAAATGTAGATAATGTAGCTGAAACAGCAGCCTCTGTAGGAATAGCTAAGTTAGTTGCTAGGATGAGACCTATAGGTGTAACAAAAGGTTAAAACCTGTTATGGTCTTTTATGTATAGAGATAATTGAAAATCATTTTTATTTTTAAGTAAAGCTTTATAAACTAGATACACCCCTACAGCCTTGAAAAGGTGCTAAAGATGGGGCATCGTAAGAAATCAGCAGCACGTCGTGGTAGCCTAGGATTCTACCCTAGACAAAGAGCAGAAGAATTTGTACCAAGAATTAAATCATGGCCTGTACTATCAATTCAAGAGCCAAAACTTTTAGGTTTTATCGGATATAAGGTAGGAATGACACACATATTTATGATAGAAAATAGACAAGGTTTACCAACATATGGAAAAGAAGTAATGAAGCCTGTAACAGTTGTTGAAGTTCCTCCTGTATATGTTTTAGCTGTTAGGGGATATGCTTTAGATACAAATAAAGGTCTATATCCGTTGACTGAGGCTTGGAGTAAAGTACCTGAGGATTTAGAGCTTGAAAGAAGAATAAGTACATTAGGTAACTTTGATACTGAAGGATCTATAAAAGAGTTACAGAAAAGCTTAAGTGAACTAAAAGAAATAAGAGTCCTTATAGCTTCGCAGCCAAAGTTAACTGGTGGTCTAAGCAAGAAGAAACCTGATGTAATAGAAGTGAAAGTTAATACTCCTTCAAATGATGTCAAAAAAGCTTTGGACTTTGCTATAAGTAAACTTGGCCAACAGGTATCAGTAAAGGATGTATTCCAAATAGGCCAAGTAGTAGACGTTTTAGCTGTCACTAAAGGTAAAGGATGGCAAGGCGTTATCAAAAGAGCTGGAGCAAAGCAATTGCCGAGGTGGACGAAGCACAGAAAAGGAAGCAGAAAAATAGGAGCGAGAAGTCACGGATTAGGGACTTGGTGGGAAAATCCATCGCCAGGCCAATTGGGATTCCACAGAAGAACTGAATATAATAAAAGAATATTAGATATAGGTGATGATGGACTTAAAATAACTCCATCGGGAGGATTTGTTAATTATGGAGTCGTTAAAAGTTCTTACATTATACTAGACGGTTCAATACCAGGAACTGTTAAGAGGCCTGTAGTATTAAGATACCCAATAAGGCCTCCTGTATGGTATTTAACTATGGGAATTAAGAAGCCTCAAATTACTTATATTAGTTTATCAAGTAAGCAGGGTGTATGATTATGGCGACAATTAATTCTTCAATGATATTTTATTTGTCTCCTAAAGTATCAGTTAGTAAATATAATGTAAAAGGAGAAGAAGACGGACAGATAGAATTACCTGATGTTTTTAGAATGCCTGTAAGGAGAGATTTAATATTAAGGGCATTTTTAAGCGAATTTACTGCATCTATTCAACCAAAAGCTAGGGATCCTATGGCTGGTAAGAGGACTACAGCTAGGAGCATAGGAATTGGTCATGGTGTCGCTAGAGTTCCTAGGATAAAAGGAGGAATGAGAGCTGCATTTGCACCTATGGTTAGGAAAGGTAGAGCTGCATTTCCACCAAGATTAGATGAAAAAATATATGAAGATATAAATAAAAAGGAAAAAAGGTTAGCTATTATGAGTTCATTAGCTGCAACAGCTATATTAGATTTAGTTAAAGAGAGAGGGCATGAATTTGATGCTAAGACAGTACCCTTAGTAATTAGTTCAGATGTTTTAAACGAGATAAAGAAAACAAAAGATGCTAAGGAATTTCTAACTAAAATAGGTGTCTATAAAGATATAGAAAGAGCTTCAGAAAGAATAAAAGTAAGGGCTGGAAAGGGGAAGATGAGAGGTAGAACTTACAAAGGAGTTAAAAGTATATTATTCATAGTCGAAGATTATAAGTCTCCGTTTGCAAGAGCTGTTATAAATATGCCTGGTGTTGATGTAGTTAAGCCAGAAATTGTTAGTGTTATTCATTTGTCTCCTGGAGGTGTACCAGGGAGGCTGACTGTAATAACTACTGAAGCATTAAATTATTTAGGTAAGAGATTTAGTTTAGGTGATTAAATATGGAAGAAATTATTTTAAAGATAGTTATGAGTGAAAAGGCATCAAGATTAATGGAAGAAAGCAACACATTAACTTTTATTGTTGCAAGAGATGCAAATAAGCAAAAAATTAGGGAAGCCATAGAAAACTTATATAACGTTAAGGTAGAGTCTGTTAAGACTCTTATAACTCCTAGAGGAGAAAAGAAGGCTATGGTAAGGTTATCAAAAGAATACAAAGCAACTGATATAGCTACAAAGTTTGGATTGCTATAATTTTTTAAATTATGCAGATTCAATTTTCTTTTCTTTGTTTTCAACTATATCCATAAACTTCTTTGATATTTCCATAAACATTTTAGATGCTTCTAAATCAGGGTAATCTATAAAGAATGCTATACCATTATCGTTGCTTTCTCTTATTTTTGGATCGATTGGTATTTTCCCTAAGAATGGTATGTTATATTCTTTAGAAATTTCTTCTGCAGCCCCCTTTCCAAAGATATAATATGTTTTTCCATCATCGCATTTAAAATAGCTCATGTTTTCTACGATTCCTATAATAGGTACATTTAGCTTTTGAGCGAAATTTGCTGCTTTCTTTACTACATATTTTGAAACTTCACTTGGTATAGTTACTAGTAAAAATCCAGTTAAATGTGGTATTATTTGTGCAATTGTTAATTGCTCGTCGCCCGTCCCTGGAGGAAGATCTATTAAAAGGTATTCCACTCCTTCCCAATCGGTATATGCTAATAGCTGTCTTATAGCAGTAGTCTTTATGGAACCTCTCCAAATAACTGGAGTATCTTCTTGAGGTAGCATTAGACCTACTGAAATTACTTTTACTCCATGCTTACTTATAGCTGGAATTATTGAACCATCATCCTTAGCTAATAAGCCCTTTGATAGGTTTACACCAAGCATTTTTGGTATGCTTGGTCCATGGAAGTCAGCATCTAATATAGCCACATTTTTACCTAATGAGCTGAGAGCTATTGCCAGATTTGAAGTGACAAAGGATTTCCCTACACCACCTTTACTGCTAAGAATTGCAATTTTATACGGTATTTTTTTCATTTTTTCAACTACTTTTTTCTGCTCATCCTGCATTGCTTTCATTCTTTGGGCTTGTTCTTTATAATCGTAAGCCGCTGTCTTTGAAGATTTTTCTTTAAATTCCTCGTTCTTAATTCTAAAGCTCAATCTAGACACCAAAAATATTATAAAAAGGAAAAGAATTATATCCTTATATATAAAAAAGGTTATAGTTTTCCAATGCTATCAGGTATTCTTATCCTTATAGATTGGAACCCTTCTCCCTTGTTGGCTGCTATTATATCGAATTCTTCTGGTTTTGGTGGATGTTCATACAGATATTTTAGGTTTATAAATGCATTATATATGTGTGGGACATCTTTGCCAAGCCTATCATTAAATACGGAAACATACTCAACTATGCCATCTGGATTTATTATTACTGTTCCCCTTCTAGTCATACCGCTTGTTGGATTCAAGAATCCATAAGCTGATGAAATTTCTTTTTTAATGTCGTCAACTAAGGGGAATTTAACTTTGCTAACTCTCGGGCTTGTTTCTACCCAAACTTTATGCGAATATACTGAATCAGTGCTAATACCTAGTATTTCAGCATTGTTTTCCTTAAACTTTTCATAATGTGCCTGGAATGCCTCTAAGTCTGTTGCACATACAAATGTAAAGTCTCCTGGATGGAATGTTAGTATAACCCATTTTCCTTTATAATCGCTAAG
The DNA here is from genome assembly GCF_023256325.1 of Caldisphaera sp. Taxonomy (GTDB): domain Archaea; phylum Thermoproteota; class Thermoprotei_A; order Sulfolobales; family Acidilobaceae; genus Caldisphaera. Next base: position 8,127 of record NZ_JAGDXI010000028.1, on the reverse strand, counting down.
TTTTATTTCTTTAACCTTATTTTCTGCAGGGAAATAAGCCCTAGATTTAAATTCAGGTGCCTGTACTCCAACATCTATCATTTCTTTCACCAAATATATTATAAATTTAGTAGTATAAAAATCTTTCTACATAAAAATTTTTTTCAACTACTTTTTATATTAAGAAATTCTGTTATAATATTTTTTGTTACTTTTAACGCCATTTTTAAATCATAAACTTTGACGTATTCGTTATATGAATGAGCTAAAAATAGTTCTCCCGGACCATATATAATAGTTGGTATTCCTATTGCTCTTAGGTATCTCCCATCAGTTGCTCCTGATTCTATATGAAGTTCAGGTTTTTTATTTAGAATTTTTTCTACAGAATTTAATGCTATTTTAGTAATTCTCTCTTCTGTTGAGGTGAAGTTTGATTCGCTTGTGTCTATAGGATATATTTCTGCAATTCCATTAAGTTTATTTTTTAATAGATTTCTTACATTCTCGCAATTACAGCCTGGTGGAGTCCTCATATCTAATTCCAACTCACAATAATCTGGAACCATGTTAATCTTACTTCCTCCTTTTATAACACCTGGATTAAATGACACTGATTTGAGTTGCTTTTCGATATCTTCAACAGAAATGTTTAGTTTCTTTTCTTTTATAACCGATTCATAAGTTTTTGATGTTTCCTTTATGGCAAATTCAACATCAGTTGGAATAATTATTTTAGAATTAAGTTCATCAATAGTTTCTTTTGCTATATTTATGGCTTTGTACATATTTAATATGGCATTTTCTCCAAGTACTGGCATACTTCCATGAGATGGTATTCCTTTAGTTAGAATCTTTGTTTGGCAAAGACCTTTTTCACCTATAGAAACCCTATTATAGCCTGATGGCTCAGCTATTAACGCAGCATCTCCTTTAATTAAATTATTTTTCACTAACCCTTGCATACCAGCATGACCACCAACTTCTTCATCAGCAGATGCTACAAAAATTAATGAACCTGTTGATTTTTCTATGATATCTGATAACTGTAGTGTAGCAACAAGTATAGTAGCTAAACCTCCTTTCATATCAGTTGCTCCTCTTCCAAAAATTTTATCATCAACTATTTTGCCCGAAAAAGGATCATAAATCCACTTGCTCTCATCTCCTGGAGGAACGACATCCATATGACCATTTAATATAAGTGTTGGTGATCCATTTCCTATTTTAGCAATCAGGTTTTGCTTGTTTTTTTCAAATTCATAAATCTCGAATTTAATTCCATTGTCATTAAGTAAATCTTTTATATAATCAACAACGCCCTTAGTATAACCTGGTGGGTTTTGAGAGTTGATTTTTATTAAATCCGAGGTAACCTTTACAACAAAATCTTCGTCCACATTCACCACCCACTTAAAATTTACTGTTTGCTAATATATGTGATTCTGATTAAAATTTTTAAACTCCTATAAAATGATAAAACTTAGGTGGTCAACCTTTGTGGTAAAGGATTTAGTGAGGTATGACCTTTCGCAAGATAGGATTCCTGAGTTCTGGTACAATATATTACCTGATTTGCCTGAAAGTTTACCTGAACCAAAAGATGCTACTGGTAAGTCATTTGAAACATTGAAAATTGTCTTACCAACGAAAGTTTTAGAATATGAGTTTTCTCAGGAGAGGTTCATAAAAATACCCGAAGAACTTTTGGAAAGATATTTGCAAGTAGGTAGGCCTACGCCAATAATAAGAGCAAAAAGATTAGAAGAAAAATTTGATAATGTCCTTAAAATTTATATGAAAATGGAAAGCTACACATATACCGGATCTCATAAAATTAACAGTGCACTTGCTCATGTATATTACGCAAAAAATGACAATGCTAAATTCGTATCAACAGAAACAGGAGCGGGACAATGGGGATCAGCAGTTTCATTAGCATCTGCTCTGTTCAAAATGAAAGCATACGTTTTTATGGTCAGAACGAGTTATTATGCTAAACCCTACAGAAAATACTTGATGATGATGTATGGGGCTAATGTTAATCCGAGTCCTTCAGAGTTAACAGATTTTGGTAGGGAATTGTTATTAAAGGATCCAAATCATCCAGGATCTTTAGGAATTGCAATTAGTGAGGCAGTAAAATATGCAATGGATAACGGTGGAAAATATGTTGTTGGAAGCGTTGTAAACTCAGATATAATGTTTAAGACTATAGCTGGTATGGAAGCAAAATTACAAATGGAAGAAATAGGCGAAGATCCTGATTATATAATAGGTGTTGTAGGTGGAGGGTCAAATTATGCAGCGCTCGCGTATCCATTTTTGGGAGAAGAGTTAAGGAAAGGTAAAGTGAGGAGAAAATATATAGCATCAGGATCAACGGAAGTTCCTAAGATGACAAAAGGTATCTATAAGTATGATTTTCCAGATACAGCAATGATATTGCCTCAATTAAAGATGTATACTATTGGTAGTGACTTTATACCTCCGCCTATATATGCCGGCGGTTTGAGATATCATGCAGTTGCACCAACGTTAAGTCTTCTTATGAATAAAGGTATAGTTGAAGCAAGAGATTATAGCCAGGAAGAGACTTTTAAGTGGGCTAAAATGTTTGCAGAAACAGAAGGATATATACCTGCGCCAGAAACAGCTCACGCTCTACCTATTTTAGGTGAAATAGCTGAAAATGCTAAGAGAAATAAAGAGAAGAAAACAGTATTGATTAGTTTTTCTGGTCATGGTTTACTAGACTTAGGAAACTATGCGGATGTATTAGGCTTTGATAAAAAATAATAATTTTTGCAATATAATTTTTATTTAATAAATGCGCCACCCTGTTTTTAACCTGTTGATTAGATTTGTCCTCCACATCCAGCCCAACCAGGAGCCAACTAGCACCAGCCCAAGGTTGACCTGCAGCCTCGGGCTGTTGGGAGTGGCAGGCTGAATCGCTCGAGCTTTCGCCCTCGCGACTTACACCCCCACCCCATCAAACCCGTATTTTACGGGAGCCCTCGCTGTCCTCCAGCTTGCGCTGGAAGGCAGATGGCCGTCTCTTTTCGGGTCAGGGTTCTCGCTTAGATGCTTTCAGCGATAACCCCTTACGGCGTGGCTGCCCGGCGTTGCCCACCAGGACAACCGGTACACTAGAGGCCGCGGCACCCCGTTCCTCTCGTACTAGGGGTACCTCCCCCTCAGACGGCCGACACCTCCTGCGGGTAGAGACCGACCTGTCTCACGACGGTCTGAACCCATCTCACGTTCCCCTTTAATGGGCGGGCAGCCCCACCCTTGGGGGCTGCTGCACCCCCAGGATGGGAAGAGACGACGTCTGGGTACCAAACCGCGGGGTCGATGGGAACTCTCACCCGCGACGAGCCGGTTACTCCTGGGGTAACTTTTCTGTCATGCCCGGCCCCCACTGGTGGGGGCACGAGCGTTCGTTAGGCCCGGGTTTCCCCCCTGCGCCCCTTGCGTTCAAGGGCGCAGTCAGCCCGGCATTTGGCCTTACCCTCTACGGCGGAGTTCTGACCCGCCTGAGCCGAGCTTTGGGCACCCCTGATATCCTTTCAGGGGTGTGCCGCCCCAGCCGAACTGCCCACCCGCCGCTGTCCCCCGAGTGCTACCCGAGGTTAGGGGTGCGGGAGAGAGTGGGTGGTGTTTCATTGGCGCATCCGCGCGGCCCGGAGACCGCGCTTCATTGCTCCCACCTACACTATGCACCCCCTCCCGCACCCCAACGACGGGCTGCAGTAAAGCTCCACAGGGTCTTCTCGCCCCGTCGGGGGTCCCAGGACTCTGCACCCGGAGGTGGGTTCGCCGGGCCCCGGGCCGGGACAGTGGGGACCTCGTTGATCCATTCATGCACGCCGGAACTATCGAGAGGCTAGGGTGGGAACCATACCCACCACTAGCCCATACCCGGCAAGGCATTTGGCTACCTTCCTCCCGGGCCCTGGCAATAGATTAAAGACTAATAACCGGTACTGGTGCTTCTCTTAAAATACAATTCACCAATCTTTGATAGCTGTAACATATGCGTAGGTATTAGGCTGCCTGGTCTTCTCAATTATCTTAACCAATAATATAGTCCTCCTTAAAATCCTCCTCTTCCTCATGTATCATTTTATTTTCACATTTTTAATTAATTCTAAACATTCCTTGCCAGGGACCCGTTAAGAGGGTCAGAGCTAGGCCCCCACCACCCGCCCATTGAGGACGAGTCAGTGGAGTTTACCCCCGGCCTTCAGCGGCGCTTAGCCCGGTTGAACCCGGGTTTCACGTACCGCCAGTGGCCAGGATTCAGCCCCCGTACACACCCTTACGGGCTAGCGGGGACCTATGTTTTTGTTAAACAGTCAGGTCCCCCTTGTCACTGCGACCCGCGGTTCCAGTGGGAAAACACCAGAGCCGCGGGCACCCCTTCTCCCGAAGTTACAGGGCTAATTTGCCGAGTTCCCTGGCCCGGGGTCACCCGAGCCGCCTTGGGCTTCTCACCCAGGAACACCTGTGTCGGTTCTCGGTACGGTCGTGGAGGCTCGTTCCCCATCTCCTTTTCATGGGCCCCAGGAGTCGAGTGGACCAGGCTCAAGGCCCGGCTATTCCCGCCTTCAGCCGGTTCTCGCCATTACGGCACTCCCCGGCCTTCAGCGGTTAAGCGGGGTATTCCCCCGCCCACCCTATCCCGAGGCGTCGGAGATGGGGCTTGCGTTACCGCGAAACCTACCCCCACGGCACGGGAATATTAACCCGTTTCCCTTTCGGCAGGTACCAATTAGGCCCCACCTTAGGACCGGCTAACCCATGGCTGATTATCGTTGCCATGGAATCCTTGTCCTTTCCGGCGGAGGGGGTTCCCACCCCTCTTCGCTGCTACTACCACCGGGATCTGCATCGGTCACGGGTCCACCGGACCTTACGGCCCGGCTTCTGCCCCATGGCCGCG
>NZ_JAGDXI010000028.1:274-3187 GCF_023256325.1 Caldisphaera sp. | reverse complement strand
CCCCCTACCGCTCATGGATCCAATGATCCATGGCCCGGGGTCTCGGCGGCGGGCTTGAGTCCCTAGACATCTTCGGGGCCCCCCGCCTCAGCGGGTAAGGTGTTACCCACTTCTTAGCCGATGGCTGCTTCTAGGCCCACGGCCCCGCTGTCTTGGGCGGGGGACACCCTTCTAGGTTGACACTTAGCCCGCACTTAGGGGCCTTAACCTCGGTCTGGGTTGTTTCCCTCTCGGCCCTCAGGCTTACCCCGAGGAACCCGCCTCTCCCCTTCTTCGGAGCCCACAGGTTCGGAGTTTGACCGGGGACCGGGGCCTTTCGGCCCCTGCATCCCCGATCAGTGCTCTACCCCGTGGGCCTCCTCCAGGGAGGCCGGGCTGGGACCCGCTTCGGGGGGAACCAGCTATCACCGGGCTTGATTGGTCTTTTGCCCCTAGCCCCAGGTCATGGGAACGAATTGCACATCAGAACCCTTTCGGGCCTCCACGGGGCTTTCGCCCCGCTTCACCCTGCCCAGGGCTAGATCGCCCGGTTTCGGGTCTCCCGCCCGTGACTACGGGCCCATTAAGACCCAGCCCCTCACGGGGTCACCCCCGCTACGGGCTTTTCGGTTTCCCTAAGCCTTCGGGGTTTAACCCCTTAAGCTCGCCACGGGCGGGAACTCCCCGGCCCGTGTTTCTAGACGGAAGGGGCGACCTTGGACCTTCCTCCTCGTACTCCCGGGTTCACCCCGGTTTCCTTCGGAGGAAGGCATCCTTTCAGGCCGCCCCTCCTTTAGCCGCCCGGTTTCAGGCTCTTTTCACTCCCCTTTCGGGGTTCTTTTCAGCGTTCCCTCACGGTACTAGTGCACTATCGGTCTCAGGACGTACTTAGCCTTAGAGACCAGTGGCCCCCGGCTTCCCACGCCAAAACCAAGGCGTGGTACTCTGGGACACCGGGACTCCGCCAGGCGGCCTTTAGCCTACGGGGCTATCACCCTCTACGGCGGGGCTTTCCAGCCCACTTCGGCTAGGTCGCCCCGGCGATACCCGGGCCCTCAACCCCACATCTCCCCACGGTTATCCCGCAGGGATTTGGTTTGGGCTAACCCCCTTTCGGTCGCCCCTACTCAGGGGGTCCCTGTTGGTTTCCCTTCCTCCCCCTACTAAGATGTTTCCGTTCGGGGGGTTCCCGCTCCGAGAAAACCCCGGAGCACCTAGGCCTATTCGGCCCAGGTAGGAAGCCCCATTCAGGGATCCCGGGTTCAAGGGCTGCCTGCGCCTACCCCGGGCTTATCGCAGCTTGCCACGCCCTTCCTCGGCGCCTGAGCCGAGCCATCCACCGAGCGGCTTGCTGGTGCGGATGGTGGTTTAGTCAGAGTAGGTGCCAACCCAACTCCCTTTGAACACCCCATCCCCAGAGGAGGTGATCCGGCCGCAGGTTCCCCTACGGCCACCTTGTTACGACTTCGCCCCCCTCGGGAGCCCCCAACTCGTCCTCCCCTCCCCAGGGATTACCCTGGAGAAAAGAGGCCTCGTTGGGGGCTCCCTCGGGTGGCGCGACGGGCGGTGTGTGCAAGGGGCAGGGACGTATTCACCGCGCGTTGGTGACACGCGGTTACTAGGGATTCCACGTTCACGAGGGCGAGTTGCAGCCCTCGATTCCTACTGGGGCGGGGTTTACGGGATTGCCTCCCCCTTTCGGGGTCGGATCCCGCTGTCCCCGCCATTGCAGCTCGCGTGCAGCCCCGGGGTTTCGGGGCATACTGACCTGCCGTGGCCCCCTCCTTCCTCCGGCTTACGCCGGCAGTCCTCCCTGTGTGCCCCCCACCCCGAAGGGTAGGGTAGCAACAGGGAGCGGGGGTCGCGCTCGTTGCCAGACTCTCAGCCCCAGATAGGGAGTTAAATATGCGTATAAAAACTGAGGGTAAAATTTATGGGATTTAGAGCATCGCATGGGAATCGGCTCAAGAACCTTATTAATATTCCCCTTACCATATATTATCACCCTATACCCTTGATTCCTACCCATCTGGCATCCACCGTAAAACCTTATCTCCGTAACTAGGCCTATACACCCATTGACTTTGCTTACTAACCCCCTATCTGGGTTAACTGGACACCTCACGGCACGAGCTCGCCCACGCCATGGTTCCCAATTCCCTTTAGCATCCAAAATTCCCTTAATATATGGAGCACTTTAACATCATGGGAACCATGGGCGTGCCTGGCGACGGCCCTATGCGGAGGCTCCCCCACTGAATATGCTTTCAATCACTATTATAGTGTACATTAAATAAAATACAATATATTAGAATATTACTCACCTAGTGGGGGATTGCCCCCTATGCACCTCCTCTCAGCTCGTCCGGCAAGGTCGTTAGCCTGGCCTTCATCCTGCTGTCGCCCCGGGTGAGGTTTCCGGCGTTGACTCCAATTAAGCCGCAAGCTTCACCCCTTGTGGTGCCCCCCCGCCAATTCCTTTAAGTATGCTGGGCGGCGGGCCGTGCCACCTAATTTCTTGGTAAAAACTAGATCAAGGAATAATGCTAAAAATGAGAATCTTGGGATAAAAAGGATAACAACCTTCTCTGCTTGGTTGGATACCTAAATCCGACATTTTTGATATATATTAACACATCAGCTTTCCTATAAGTTTGAACCCTATAACATCGCATAGAATATCTTATGTATGGCTTCTCTATCCCTATATCTTTAAGCGTTCTTACAACAAGCCTTATTATTTCCTCATCTTTATTCGCAAAATTTATTCTAATGATTTTTCGGGGCTTCCAAAACTCTACATAGCCTTCAGCATCATATAGTCCCTGAACAAATGCAATTCTATCAAATTCTACATGAGGTATCGGTGTTCCAATCCCTCTTACAAGATCTGCAAATGCCTTGCTATTTACCCAAAGCCTATATCTATTTTCC
>NZ_JAGDXI010000028.1:0-264 GCF_023256325.1 Caldisphaera sp. | reverse complement strand
CCTCTTATCCCTAGTTATTACAGCTTTATAGCCTAACTTCTTGATAATTCCAGCAACAACCTCTAAGTTTTCCTTGTACATATCACTAATCTCAACAAAATATCTGTCGACATGCCCATCACCAGCTATTACACCAAACAACCACCACATATCCTTAGGATCAACTTCCATGAAAATCACCCAAAGCTACAAATATATAAATCTTCGGCACGGCCCGCCACCTTTCAGCCCTCCGCCCTGGTAGGGCTCTAAGCCCTAACCAGG
>NZ_JAGDXI010000047.1 GCF_023256325.1 Caldisphaera sp. | reverse complement strand
TCATCCTAGGAACTTGAGGGAGTATGCAAACTTGAGGATGAAAGAGGCTAGGTTAATGGTTAAGAATGGGAAGGCTTTCCTAAAAGTGGTTTTTGAGAAAGAGGAAGAAGAGAATGTAGAGCCAAAGGAAAGTATTGCTGTTGATATTAATATGAATGAGGTTGTTGTAGGAAAGGACGATATTAATTATATTAGGATTCCAACTCGTTTGAACGAGGCTCATCACTGGAAGTCATTGGCTGAAAGTCTACAAAAGAAATACCCAAAGAGGTGGAGGGACAACAAGAGAATCCTTCACAGGATTCATTATTTCCACCTAAAGGCTAGGAGAGTTATGGAGGATTTCGCTAGGAAAGTGGGGAAGTGGGTTGTTGAGGTTGCAAGAATTATGGGTGCCAACGTCATTAAGCTCGAGAACCTAAGGAACCTCATTAAGAATGTAGATAAGCTACCTAAGGAGTTTAGGGATAAACTTTATCTGATGCAATACCGTCATTTGCAGTACTGGATTTCTTGGCAGGTTAGGAAACAAGGTATTCTAATTCAATACGTTAATCCAAAGTACTCTTCTGTTTCATGCCCTAAGTGTGGTAAAAAGATGGTTGAAGTTGGTTATCGTTGGTTTAAATGTACTTCTTGTGGTTATGAGAATGATCGTGACGTTATTGCAATCATGAATCTTAATAGGAGGGGGTCTCTGACCCTCTCGGCTGCCCCTCAAATGAAAGATGTAAATCCGAATCGATGAGGGGAACCCTCGCCCTTCAGGGCAGGGAGGAAGTCAGTCCAAATTCTCTTATACCAATCAGGTGTTTCTATTTTTTCTTTAGGGATCCTTTCTACGGTAAAAGGTCTTATATCTAATATTGGAGTTCCATTAAACATATCAAGGTTATCTACTTCTAGGATGTTATCTTTTATTCCCATTAACTTTAATATGCTTACTATGAGCAAATTAGGCCTATCTGGAGAACCTGATGCAAATACCCCGACTTCAGGTGTTTTTATATTATAGAGCCTTTCTATTTTTCTAAATTTGACCTTTAATGTTGCTTGAGAATTTTCTCTTGCCTTATCTGCATATCCAATAACTAAAAGATGGGAAAATCCATCTAAACAGCAAATTCCATCCTTATATTTATCATATATAAGTATTTTCCCTCTAACTCCGTTAAAAGAGTTTCTAATTTCATCATCACTAAAATCTGTTAAAACTTCGCCAATAGGTTTTAATAAAATTTGTTTATTAGGCAAATTTAATATCAGCCCTAATTATTAATGAACTATAGGGTTAAAATTTTTATTCTTTAAATTAGTAAAGAGAAATTAAATACTATTCAATTTCAGATTATATTACTTATTAATAATAAATAATGAAAAAACAATAAAATAAATTGCTTTAAGACAAAAGTTTAAATTTGTATTAAACTTTGAGATTGTCTATATGAGGTATCGAATTGTCTAAAATGAAGATTGATAAATAGAAATAATAGAAAAGATAAATCTAATTATAAATTTAAAAGTAAAACAATTAATTTATACATTCATTTTATTTCTTTCTTGAATTCTTCAACTGCTTTTTTAATTTCTTCAACTGAAGCTTCATCTTCCAGAGTAGATATGTCTCCCATTGGTTGATCTAAATAAACTGCTCTAATTACCCTCCTCATAATTTTTCCACTTCTTGTTTTTGGCAAGGCTTTAACTATTTCAATTCCTTTAAATACCGCTATAGGTCCGAATGTTTTCTTGGCATGTTCGATAAGTTCGTTTTTGAGTTCTTCGCTGGGTTTATATCCTTCCTTTAGTATGACAAATCCCATTGCAACTTCTCCCCTTACTGGATCAGGTACTCCAACGACTGCAGCTTCTGCAACAGCAGGATGGGATACTAACGCGCTTTCGAGCTCAAATGTACCAATTCTATGAGCTGATATCTTTATTACATCATCGGCTCTTCCCATAAACCATATGTAGCCATGTTCATCAATAGTTGCAGCATCTCCTGTATATATCATCCCTTTAAGGTTTGGATTCGCTTCCCAATATGATTTCCAATATCTATCTTGATCTTTCCATAACTCTGAAGTAAATCCTGGAAACGGATGTTTTATAACAAGCACACCTTTTTCACCAGGTTTTACTGGTTTCCCAGTATTTTCATCGACGACTTCTCCAATAATACCGGGTAATGGTATACCTGCACTACCAATCTTTATGGGTAACATCTTAATTCCATAAGTGTTTCCTACTATTGGTCCTGCAGTTTCAGTTTGCCAATAATGATCTATAACGGGTACTCTGTTTTCAAACACATCATACATCAACCATTTTAATGGTGTTGGATTTAATGGCTCTCCTGCGCTAAACACTACTTCTAAGCTTGATAAATCATGCTTTTTGGCATAGTCTGTTCCATATTTCATCAAAAGTCTAATTGCTGTAGGTGAAAACCAGACCTTAGTTACTTTATTTCTTTCTATAACTTCCCACCACATATCAGGCTTTGGGTAATCAGGAACTCCATCATATAATATGCTTGGTATACCAAATATTGGAACACCCCAAACCATATAGCTGATCCCTGCTTGCCATCCAACATCACTTGTTATAAACCAAGTATCGGTTGGCTTTAAATCATAGATCCAACGGGCCATGGTTACAACATGGTTTTGGAAACTTCCATGCTTATGTACAACAGGTTTTGGTTTTGCCGTAGTGCCTGATGTAGGAGTGATAAAGACTGGCTCATTGGATTCCATCCATTCTACTTCACTTGATCCGCTTTTAGAAAAGTCTAAAAATTCTTCCCAATAGATATCTCTCCCTTTTTCCATATTTACATCTTGATTAAAATATCCTGATTTTAGTACAACAACTTTTTTAACCTTAGTCTTCACCAACTTTAATGAATCATCAACAACTTGCTTTAAATTAGATACTTTTCCTCTTCTTAAATTATAATCTTGTACAAATATCCATTCAGCTTCAACTCCATCTATTCTATCAGCTAAAGCTTTTGCAGAAAAACCAGCATAAACGCTTGAATGTATTGCCCCGATTCTTGCAGCTGCATGTAGTATTGCAACCGATTCTGGCCTTGTAGGCATATATGTTAAAACTCTATCGCCTTTCTTAACTCCCATACCTCTCATTGCCGAAGCATATTTATCTACAATGTTCTTATATTGAGCAAAAGTATAAGTTTTTGAAACTCCTATTTCAGGGTTTTCATATATGTAAACTGCTTTATTTCCATAACCCTTTTCTATTTGGAAATCAATATGACTGTATTCGGTATTTGTAATCCCTCCAATAAACCACTTATACGGTTCTCCATTTTTACCCCATTCAAATGTTTTATCCCATGTTTTTTTCCAATAAATGTATTTCATGTTTTCTATAGCAATTTTTTCCCAAAAGCTTATTGGATCTTTTTTAGCTAATTCTGTTAAATATTTAACATACGGAGGAATCAAAACTAATTCTCCCATTCCTTCTGACATATAGTTCACCTATACCACTTTTTTTCCACCAATATGTATTCTTTTTTGAATACTTAAGCTTTAATTTTCAAATGTATATATTAAAAATATTTAATATACTAATAATTTTAAATAATTAGAAAATTTTGCAAATCTATTTATAATGGGTATTTAACTTATTAATAAAAGGGGAACGCATGAACATAATAGCCGTTGATATTGGGGCTACAAATTTAAGAGTCGCATTGTTTAAAGATAATAAAAAAACTAAAGAACTTAAAATACAAACACCTAAGGATAATCCTAGTTTTCTTTCAAAATCTATTATAAACATGATTTATGAGCTTTCTCCTGATAGAGATTTTAATTCAATAGGAATTGGATCTATAGGTCCATTAGATTTAAAAAAAGGCATTATAGAATTAGCGCCAAATCTTGGACTTAAAAATATCCCTTTAAAAGATCCTATATATGAAGAATTTAGAAAGGAAGTATATATAGCAAATGACGCAATGGCAGCAGTATGGGCTGAAAAAACTCTTGGTGATGGAAAAGACAAAGATGACTTAGCATACATTACTATGAGTTCTGGTATAGGAGTAGGGGCAATAGTTGATGGTAATTTAATGGTTGGAAGAAGAGGAAATGCTCATGAGCTAGGACACGCAGTTGTAAAATTCGATTCCAATTTTATATGCGGATGCGGTAGATTAGGTCATTGGGAAGCATATGCAGGAGGAAAAAATATACCTAAAGTAGCTTATGAGATGGCAAAGGAATGGAAAGGAGAAAAAACTCAAGGATATAATTTGGCTATTAATGGTGATTTAACACCGGAGAAACTCTACGATCTTGCTAGGAAAAATGATGAGTTTTCGAAATCATTAGTTGACTTATTAAATATTGTTCATGCTGCTGGTATATCAACTTTAATAGCCGCATACGATCCAGAAGTCATTTATATTGGAGGTAGCATTTATTTATATAATGAAGACTTAATAAAGCCATACTTATTGAAATACATACCAAAATATAGCGCTCTTGGAGTACCTGAAATTAAAATGTGTAGTTTTGGTGATGATCAAGTATTATATGGTGCGGCGAGCATAGCAATTAATCCACCTATAACTATTAAAAAGTTTAATATTTTAAAATAAAGTTCACTTTCATTCTTAACGCATTTTTATATAAAGATTAATTAACTTCTTATATTATTTAATTAATTAAGTGTATTGAGGTGGAACGGTTCGGCTAAAGTAATAGTTTGCTTAAGGGCTGACTATAATGCAATAAAAACAATAAAGAATAAGAAAGACATTTTAGAAAAACAAGGTATAATAATTTTAAATGATTATATAGATACTAAACCAGATGTTATTATATCTCCATTAAAAAACACTCCAGAATATGAAATTTATCATGATAATATTAAAAATCTTAACAATGTTATATACGAGGACGATCCGGATATAGCTTTGTTTAAAGCTATTGCATATCCTAAATTAGACTTTTCTCACATATTGATTGGAATAGATCCAGGAAGATTATGTGGATATATAATAATGGGAGATGGAATTGTTATAAATTCGGGGAAAATAGATTGCAATAAAATAGGAAACGTGATCAAAGAAGAATTAAATAAAATACCCTACAAAAGCAAGGAAGTTATATTAGGTACTGGTGAAGGGTGGACTACAGCTGGAGTTTCATTGATAAATAATGGTCTGCCCTATAAAATGATTAGAGAAGATGAAGTAGCAAAATTTATGCCAAAAACACCTATCTTCAAAATATTTAAGGATAAAGATGTAAGATCTGCAATGGCTATTGCACTAAGAGGGAGCAGAAATTGGATGGATCATTGACTAAATTCATTGATAAAATAGGCGGCGAGTATTCTGGAAAATTGTCAAGGGACTATGAGGTTTCTAGGTTATTAAAATCTAAACAAGGAACCGAAAAAATTCAAGTATTTAATGTTGATGATATAAGTCAAATAAGTTCAGGGAATGTTGTTGATTCAAAAAGAAAAATTTTAGAATCCTTGTCTGTAAATACTTTAGAAGATGCATACAATAAGCTATTAGACTCCTTTTCGCGAGAAGGGAAAATGGTAAAGGTTGGAGAACCAAAACTAAAAGAAGGAAACTTAAAAGATTTGCCTTTTGTTAAATTCTATGAAAAAGATGGAGGTTATTATTTAACAAGTTCATTAATAATAGCATGCTATAAAAATATATGCAATGCAAGTATACATAGGATAATGATGCTAAACGATAAAGAAGCTGCAGTTAGAATAGTTCCAAGACACCTATATTATCTATATAAAGAGGCATTAAAAAATAATGAGATTCTTCCTGTTTCTGTTATTATAGGAATTCATCCAGCTATCATTTTAGCCGCATCAAGTTCCCCACAGCTAGGATATTTTGAATTAAATGCAGCAGCGAATATACTTGGTAACCTTGAGATATACAATTCGCCTATACATAAAAACCCTATACCATTAGGTGCAGCAGCAATTATAGAAGGTTTCATAACAGAAAAACAGGTAGATGAAGGTCCTTTTGTTGAGGCTATGGGGGGTTATGATAAAATAAGAAAACAACCAGTTCTAAAAGCAGAAAAGGTTTATCTTAATTCAGATGAGACCACTCATGTAATTTTACCCGGTGGGTATGAACATGCTATGCTTATGGGATTTCCAAGGGAGGCAAGCATATACAATGCAGTATCTAAGGTTGTTCCGAAAGTTCACGGAGTTCATTTAACATTAAACAGCGGAGGCTGGTTGCATGCAATCATTTCCATAGATAAAAATCATGATGGTGATTCAAAAAATGCAATTTTAGCCGCTTTTTCTGCTCATCCAAGCCTTAAGCATGTAATTGTTGTTGATCCTGATGTTAATATATATGACATAAATGATGTTGAATGGGCCATTGCAACAAGATTTCAGGCAGATAGAGATTTAATAATAATAAATAATGCAAGAGGATCAACCCTTGATCCTAGCGCTAAAGATGGTCTTACATCTAAAATAGGGATAGATGCAACTAAGCCATTAAATGCAGGATTTGAATATGAAAGAGCAAAAATACCTTAAAAATTTTTATATTGAAAACATTAAAATTAGAAATGATAAGATGTGAGGTGGAAAAATTATTGGATACAAATGAGAAACTCGAGCTGATTAAAAAAAATTTGGTAGAGATTATAACTGAAAAAGAATTAATGGAGAAAATAGAACATGGAGATAAAATTAAAGGTTATTTAGGTTTTGAACCAAGTGGTTTAGCTCATTTAGGTTGGCTAATATGGATGAACAAAGTAAAAGACTTGATAAATGCAGGAGTAGAGTTTAATTTATTAGAAGCAACATGGCATGCAATGATAAATGATAAATTAGGAGGCAATATGGATCTAATTAGAAAGGCGGCAAGGTTAACTAGAGAGGTAATGAAAGCTTTAGATATACCTACCGAAAAGATAAATTTCGTAGATGCAGAAGAAATGGCCCAAGATAAAGATTATTGGGCCCTAGTTATTAAAGTTATGAAGATGACAAGTCTAGCTAGAATGAAGAGAGCCTTAACAATAATGGGAAGGAGCATGGATGAGGCAGATTTAGATACTTCAAAGCTAATTTATCCAGCGATGCAAGTTAGTGATATAATTTACATGGATTTAGATATAGCATTGGGTGGTTTAGATCAAAGGAAAGCGCATATTTTGGCAAGGGAAGTGTCTGAAAAAATAAATGTTAAAAAGCCGATTGCTCTGCACACGCCAATACTAACAAGCCTTGATGGAGGAGAAAGAATGAGCTTTGGAGAAATAGATGAGCAAGCAGCAAGCCATAAAATGTCAAAGTCGAAACCAAACACAGCTATATTTGTAAATGATAGCGAAAATAATATAAAAGAAAAAATATTAAATGCTTATTGTCCTCCAAAGCAAGCTGAGTTTAATCCTATATTAGAAATAAACAAATATCTCTTATTTGCAAGAGAAAACTTTAAGTTAGTTCTAGAAAGACCTGAAAAATACGGCGGAACAGTTGTTTTTGAAAGCTATGAAGAATTGGAAAATGCTTATGTTGATGGAAAAGTTCATCCGATGGACTTAAAAAATGCAACAATAAATTCCTTAATAGAAATGCTGAGGCCTGTAAGGAAAATATTTGAAAAAGAAGAAACCAAGGAGTTAGCTAAAGAAATCTTGAAGGGGATTACTAGGTAATTTTTTAATTAAAATTTTTAATAAATTTATATGCTCTGACAAAAACGTCAATATTTAGAGAAGGGCGAGAGCCTAATTAATGAGGTATGCCAGATATAAACAATTTCGGTATACCTCTCAATAAAAAGGGTGTAAGAATTGAAGTATTTAATTAAAGCTTCATTCGAGGTTGATGGTAGAGTAGATAAACATGATGTAATAGGGGCTGTATTTGGCCAAACAGAGGGTCTATTAGGCAGTGATTTCAATTTGGAACAACTACAAAACAAAGACAAAATAGGAAGAGTTCACATAGATATGAAATACCAAGGGACAAAATCTGTTGGAATATTGCAAATACCTAGCAATTTAGATAGGGTTGAAACTGTTTTACTCGCAGCTATGATAGAAAGTGTAGACAGAGTTGGACCATATAATTCAAGAATTAACATAGATGATATTCAAGATTTAAGAATAGAAAAATTACAAAAGATAGTCGAAAGAGCAAGACAGCTTTTGCAAAGGGTTAAAGAACAAGAACCTGATATAAAGGAAATTTTAAGACAAATTTCTCAAAAGCCCGAAGTACAGCCAAAAGTGATAGAAATAGGAGAAGAGAAATTACCAGCTGGACCAGATGTAGAGAAAGCTGATACGATTATCATAGTTGAAGGTAGAGCTGATGTCATAAACTTAATGAAGTATGGATATACTAATACAGTAGCATTAGAAGGTGCAAGAGAAAAAGTTCCAAAAACAATAGTCGAATTAGCTAAAAACAAAAAAGTTATAGCGTTTGTTGATGGAGATAGAGGAGGAGATTTAATTCTCAAAAATTTATTGGATCAAGTACATGTCGATTATGTAGCCAGGGCACCAAAAGGGATGGAAGTTGAACAATTAACAGGAAAAGAGATAGCAAGATCCTTGTCGCAAATGATGCCAGCAGAGGCGGTTAAACAACAATTATTAAGCATAAAGGAAACAAAAGAAGAAGCAGAAGCAGCCCATGAACAGACTTTGCCAGAAGTTCAAACAGCAGAAGAAAAAGCAGAAGAAAAGAAAGAAGAAATTGCTCAGGAAGTCTCTAATCAACAAGTTTTACAAGAAATTGCAAAGGGAGAACAAAAGTCAGAATCTATTTCTCAATTAGTAGTTCCAAAGCAAGTCATAGATAACATCAAAAACATTAAAGGTACCTTAGAAGCAATAATTTATGACAGAGACTGGAAGGAAATAACAAGGATAAAGGTTAGAGATTTGTTTACATGGCTTGATACAGCTCAACCGAATTCTGCTTATGCAATAATATTTGACGGAATTATCACCCAAAGAATATTAGATTTAGCAGGAGACAAAGGAATAGTTCTATTAATTGGAGCAAGGATGGGTAGCAAAATATCATCCAAAAGAGGAGATGTTAAGTTTGCTACCTTTAGTGATTTAACTTGAATCCAAAAAATCAAAGAGAGAAGGTTGCTTTGAACCAACCTTCAAATCTTTTTCTGTTATTCCGAAATAGCTAAGGATTCTTAATGCAGAAGGTATTATTTGTTTATCTATGTAATAATTTGTATCTATATCGGATTCCTTCACCATAAAATAAGGTCTAGCTTTTTTAGAAATAGATCCAGGACCTTTTATTATTACGAACCCTATTTTACTACCAGCTGTAACCTTATAACCATATTTTTCCATTAATTTTGCTGCATATGCATGGGGGGTCTCAGCTTCATATTGTTCGATTTCTTTGGTCAAAGTTTTCCATATAATTAATTTATCAAGGACTATTTTTCCATTTTTAAGATCTTCTATCACTGCTTTAACATACTCTATCGCTTTTTTTGGATTTCCTGTCTTTAATATTAGTTCAGCAATATTTGATTGGACTTCTTTTGCCAATTCGCTCCAATCCCCTCTTACAGCCTCAAATCCAACTATGTCTATTTTACCATCTTCTAATAATCCGGCATATCTTTTCTTAGCTTCGGTGAAAAAGACTCTTTTATAAATTTTGTCTATCTTTATATCAAATTCCAAAACTTTAGTTATCCAGTTTATTACTTGTTCTATTTTTTCTTTGTTATTGTCAACAAATATGCTATCAGTGTCTCCATAATATACTTTTAATCCTATTGATTTTGCAAAATTTATCGATTGTGATATAAGATCCCTTCCCCATGCAGTTATTGCTTCTGCACAGCTCCTGCAATACCATCTAGCAGCCCCCCATCCTAGGTAGCCATAACTAGCATTGGCTAATACTTTAATAGCTTTTTGTCTTTCATTTAATAAATTGTATTCAGAACTTCCTTCTTTATATAATTTCATGGCTTTCTTAATTTCACTTCTCCATTTTAGAAATCTTTCTAAAACTAGTCTCATAAAAGCTGGATTATCAGCACAAAATTCATGATTAACTTCAGGAGCTTTATTTCTTACTTTACATGCATCTCCATCTTTTAACAGAGTGTCAGGACCCACATTGTATTTAACCATAATGCTCGGATACATACTTGCAAAATCAAGCACTGCTACATTTTCATGTATTCCAGGTTCTGGTTTTAACACTACTGCTCCTGTATATGATTCTATATTTCTTTCTATTCTATTTGGCATAAGTTCGCTTTTTTTCTTTGCTTCTCTCATAAGTCTTGCTTCGAGTCTAAATGCTACGCTTGCAGCAACAACTTGATCCATAGGTAGTCCGCTTATAATGCTTAATTGTGCTCCAAAGGGCAAGAATTTGTATGCTAATCCTAGAGTTGATTCTACATCATCTATAGAATATTGTTTTAATGTATTTCTTTTTTCTATATCATCCCAATACTGTGCTATTAGCCACCAATCTATGTTAACTCTTTTATCTTTGGGTTTTACACCTAAGTAGTCTGCAACCTCATCGAGTGATTTCACTTTGATTTCTTGTAGTTCTTCAGCGAAATCGTAAAGATCAACATTTAATCTTCCTTGTATAGAATAATGACCGAATACGCTTGGGTTTGGTACAGAATCAACTTTTCTACCAACATCTAATTTTATTTTATATAATTTAGACCTTTCTATTAAATATGGCCAATCAAATTTGTTTTGATTATAGCCTATAATAATATCTGGATCTTCTTTTCTAATCAATTCTATGAATTTGTGTATGATTTCACTATCATCATGACCTTTTGCTTCTAATAATATTGTATCATTATTATCATTAAATTTTATACTTATTAAAATTATGGGATCTTTAGAAGGGTCAGGAGTTCTTTGCGGATTATAAACTTCTATATCAAACGCCATAATTTTTAATCCATCTAATGGATTAACATTTACTCTGTTTTCATCTTCAGTAATTTCTCCATTAATTTCATACATCTCATCAACTCTATAGTTAGTTTTTTTCTCCAAAGGTTTTACATTTACTTTATACCACCTCATGGGATACAGATTTTTATCTAACGTATATCTAAATGAAAACCTTATATCTGCCTCTAAGGCATCTTTAACTCCTTCAATACTTGAAAGAGTTTCTCTATATTCTCTAACACTTTCAGGTATGGTTGTTGTTACTTTGATAGCCTTTGCAGGTCTACCTATATAGCTCATATTTACTTCTTCAATATTAATTATCGGGCTTTTTGTCTTTGATCTGCTTAATATTTCTTGTTTAATTTTCTCTGAATTAGAATCCTTGTCAAGCAATAAATAGAAATAAGGCCTAAATGTTGTGTCTATTAGCAACACTTTTTTATTATTTAAATCCCTTCCCCATAAATTAATAATTGGCGTATTATTGACTATCTCATAGCTTACATCTAGGAGCTGAAAATTCAATGTACTTTCCATACTAGTGCCCCACTATTATTTAGTGTTCTAAAATCCTTAAGCAGTAATGCTACTTTTCAATGTTTTTTTAAAATTAATTTTAAAATTTATTATTGTGTCGAATAAAGAACTAATTAAGTTAACAAAATATATATTCCTTTTCAATGTTAACTTTATATGTTTTGTTTTTTATATATTGATTTGGGATAAATTTGATAACAGAACGTATACTAAAATATATTTTTGGTAATTACGATTGGCATCTAAACAACGATTTAAGAGAAAAACCAGAAGAGTGCAAAGAGTGCAAAGCTTTGTATATACATGTTCCTTTTTGTAGTTCTTTGTGTCCATTTTGCATTTTTCATAGCATGTTATATAGAAAGAATTTAGTAAAGGATTATTTTGCTTCTTTAAAAAAGGAAATAACAAATTATATTGAAAATAATTATAATTTTGATTCTATATATATTGGCGGTGGAACACCAACATTAACAACATATGAAGTATGCGATTTAATAGATTATATTAAACAATACCTTAATATAAAAGATGTATCGATTGAAGGTTCTATATATGATATTAATGAAGAGAAAATAGATATGCTTAAAAACGTTGGCATAACAAGACTCTCTTTAGGGATAGAGTCTTTTCAATCAGCAACTCAAAAAGATATAGGAAGACCTCAATTGGACGATGAAGAAATTATGAATAAAATAGAAATCGCCTCTTCTATAAGTACATTAAATGTTGATATTTTGTTTAATTTGCCTCATCAAACAATTAAAGATTTAGGATATGAAATCAATAGGGCCAAAGAATCAAAAGCCAATCAAATTACTTTTTACCCTATAATGCCATCTATAAGGAATAGCGAGTTGTTTAAAGAACCAGATGAAAGGAACGAAAGACCATTTTATTATTATATATTAAAGAGCTTTTTAAATTCAGATTTTATACAATCAAATGCATGGACATTTACAAAAAATCACGATTCCATAACTGACGAATACATAGTAGATCATCCATTTTTTGCTGGCATTGGTACTGGTGCAATGAGTTATATAAATGGAAAATATTATGTTAACTCATTTGATATTAATAAATATGAAAAAATGATATATAATAATAACATGCCAGTTGTGCTAAGCAAAAAATTGTCATTAAGAGAACAAGTTTATCTTGAGTTCATTTACAAGTTTTATTCTCTAGAATTTAATAAAAAGATCTTTGAAGAATTATTTGGCATTGATATAGAAAATTATATGAGAAATGAATTATCATTACTAGCTTTTATAAAAGCAATTAAATATGAGAACGACAAAATAGTTTTAACAGATTATGGAAAATATATAGCCAATTTAATCATGAAAAATTTCTACATTAATATATCCAAAATAAGGAAATATTGCTTAGAAAACAACTTATAAAGTGCGTTAATTATGGAATCAATATTTTATTCCTCTTGCTGCTATTTTATATTTACCTCCTGTTCTCCAACTGAATTTTTCTGGATATACCATACCTCCTGCCAACATGTTGAGTCCTTCTATTTCGTTTCCATCAAATATTTCTGCCCATGCTTTAATTAGGTCTAAATCATTTAATTCTTTGGGTTTATCGTTTTCTTCTGAAATAAATGATAGACCTACGTCTACATGTACTCTGCTTATTGGGACTATAGGATCGCAAGCGTAAACCAGAACGAGTCCTCCATAAACAGTTGCATACCATAATATTTTTTCAATTTTATTTAAATTGTAGTTGTTTATATCCCAAGATTTTAAGCCATCAATAATATCTGAAATAGCATTTTCAACATTTTTATTTGCATTCCAAGGTGCATCTACTATAGGCGCTGCTATGTAAAAACAATTTGATTTTGCAAGGATTCCAGCAGGATTAAGTAAATTCAAATCAATCACTCTTTCAAATGTGCATCATTGTTTGCTCTCCTTGTTTGAAAGATCCTCCCAACTTAACTGTAAAATGAGTAACGATTAAACCATATGAATTTGAAAGTAGTCTAACAGAATCAGTTATTTCACTAGCGCTAATTTTATCGCTATATATGATTTTTGTTACTATTATGTTGTCTGGATTAATTAAATCTGGTTGAATAATTATTACACATGTTGGGCAAATAAAATATAAACTCTTTAAGAGCTCTCCTATCATTGAAGCTTTTTCTTGTTCAGATAGTTTAATTATTTTTTCCTTATGCTGATCAGCTATTTTAACACCCATTGTACATGCTAATTTTTCAGTTTTTCCTTTAGGTCTTTGTATTGATATAGAAACTCTAAATGGCGCAGTAACCATGGCATTTATAGCCCATTCTATTGGTGCTTCTTTTGGAATTGGTATTTCCGAAACTTCAAGATTTTCTTCTTTAAGCCATCTTATTATTTCTTCTTTAAGACTCACTTAATACACCCATTATTAGTTTAAAAATAATTTTAAAATACTTTTCTTTTTCATAAATCATATATATTAATTCCAATTTAATAATTATAGTTTAAAAAGTACAAATATACATAAATAAAATATAAGGTGAAAGCATGGAGGATATAAGGAAGGAATTAGATAAATTAGAGCAATACCTAAAAATAAAACCTCTTTATTGGGATTTTGATAAAAACGAATTTTTATGGATAGATACAAGACTTTTACCATGGAAAGAACTATATAGAAATACAAAGGATTTTAGAAGAGTTGCACAAGCAATAAAAGAAATGGAAATAAGAGGGGCTCCAGCTATTGGTGTTTCAGCCGCATACGGCATGTCTTTAGCACTAAAGTACAGTAATGCTAATAAACCTGAAGATTTATTAAATTATGCAAAAGAAGCATATAATGTTTTAGCTTCAACAAGGCCAACTGCATACAATTTGTTTTGGGCATTGAATAGATTATGGAATGTAATTTTGAAGAGCTCAGAAAAGAATGATGTAGAATTTATGAAAGAAGAAACGTTAAATGAAGCGCATAAAATTTATATTGAAGATATAAAGAATAATATTGAAATGGGTAAGCATGGCTCTAAAATAATAGACAACAATTTTAGAATAATTACTCATTGTAATACCGGGGCATTGGCAACTGCTGGTTTTGGCACAGCTTTGGGAGTTATAAGATACGCATTTTATGAAGGTAAAAATATTCACGTATATGCTGATGAGACAAGACCATTGCTTCAGGGTGCAAGATTAACTATATGGGAATTGAAAAAAGAAGGAATACCTTCTACTTTAATTGTTGATGGGGCGTCTGGTTTATTATTTAGTAAAAATATGGCTGATTTAGCAATAGTTGGTGCCGATAGAATTACTTTAACTGGGCATGTTGCAAATAAAATAGGTACATTTAACTTGGCACTCGCGGCTAATTATCACAAGAAGCCTTTCTATGTAGCTGCTCCGACTAGTACTGTCCAGCCTACGGAAAATCCGAATGACATTGTAATAGAGGAAAGATCACCAAACGAAGTTCTAAACATTATGGGCCAGTTAACTATAGCTGTTGATGGAACTCACGCATTCAATCCTGCTTTTGATATAACGCCTCCAGAGCTAATAGAGGGTATTATAACCGAAAAAGGTATAGTTAAAAAGCCATATTTAAATAATTTCAAAGCAATTATGTATAGTTATTAGATTATAGATAAATAAATATGGGTCTAATAAAAAAGTTTTTTTATTTTATATTAATAGATGATGTTCTATTATTAAATTACATTAAAAGTTTTGTAATAAAGCACTTTAAGTTAAAAAGACAATTAGATTGTTTTTAATCTGGTCAAAATTAATAAATTTATACTCTATACATATGCAAATTTAAAAGGTGAGTTGGATGGGGAAGATTCCGTGTAAAGCAGATGAATTAAAACCACCTCCAGAAGGCAAATTTGCTAAGTATGAAAATGGAAAATTGATTGTTCCTGATAATCCTGTTGTTGCTTTCTTTAAAGGAGATGGGATTGGACCTGAAATAGTTGAGAGTGCAATTAAGATTGTAGATGCCGCTGTTTACAAAGCATACGGTGGTAAAAGGAAAATCACTTGGTGGCAAGTAGCTGCAGGTGAAGAAGCTCAAAAAGAATGTGGTAATTTATTACCAGAGGCTACACTAGAGGCATTTAAGAGAGCTAGGATTAATTTAAAGGGTCCTTTAACGACTCCAGTAGGCAGTGGTTTTAGAAGTTTAAATGTCTCTATAAGAATTGCATTAGATTTGTACGCAAATATAAGACCAGTCAAATGGTATGGACAACCAGCACCTCATTGTCACCCAGAAAAGATTGATTGGGTTATATTTAGGGAAAATACAGAAGACGTATATATGGGTATAGAATTCCCATGGGATTCTCAAGAGGCAAATAAGATAAGGGATTTCTTCAAAAGAGAGTTAAAAATTGAATTGAGACCCGATGCTGGAATTGGTATAAAGCCCATATCAAAATTTGGTACACAAAGATTAATGAGAAGAGCTATGGAATGGGCATTAAGAAATAACATTAAACGCGTAACTATACAACATAAAGGTAATATACAGAAATACACTGAAGGTGCATTTAGAGAATGGGCTTATGAGGTAGCTGTAAAAGAATTTAGAGACTATGTTGTAACTGAAGATGAGATAAATACAAAATTTGGAGGTAAAACTCCAGAAGACAAGATAGTTGTTAATGATAGAATAGCAGACAATATGTTACAACAAATAATAACGAGACCAGGAGAATATAACATAATAGTTGCACCAAATCTGAATGGAGATTACATAAGTGATGAAGCTAATGCATTGGTTGGAGGCATAGGAATGGCAGCAGGTATGGATATGGGAGATGGAATAGCGGTTGCCGAACCTGTCCATGGTACAGCTCCTAAATATGCAGGTAAAAACGTCATAAATCCAACAGCTGAAATACTAAGCGCTGCAGTGTTAATAGGAGATTATATGGGATGGAGAGAAGTTAAAGAGTTAATAGAAAATGCTATAAGAAATGCCATAAAGAATAAACAAGTTACATATGATCTTGCAAGAGAAATGCCTGGAGTTACACCTATATCAACAACAGAATACACTGATGTTATAATAGGTTACATCAAACAATCATAATCTTTCTATTTTGTAAATTAAATCACATATTTCTTTTAAATTATTTATTTTATACTTTGCCACATTAGATAATGAGTTATCATCTCCAAATTGTACCGGATATCCTACATTTTTCATAGCTGACATATCCCATATAGAATCTCCTACATAAATTGTTTCTTCTGAGCTAATACCCTCAGATAAAAAAATCATCTTTAATGGTTTTTCTTTGTTTGTACCGACTAATGGATATCCACCCGGGATTAGATAGCCATATTTGTCAAACTCTAATTCGTTTGAAAACCAGTAATCTGCACCTACTATTTCACTAACTCTTGAAACTAATAGATCTATACCTCCGCTTATAAGAGCGATGAGTTTTTTATTTTTGTGTAAGCAATAAGAAACTTCTTTTGCTTCCGGTCTAATTTCTATTTTATTAAGTATTTCAATAAGTTTTTCTCTCTTAAGTTTTCCATTATTCTTTTCTATCCAAAGGCTAGTATCTAATTTCATCCATTCTAAATAGTTTATTTCTCCGTTTTGAAACTTTTCGAAATATATTTTCGCTTTATCTTCCACATTAAAATATTTATGAATAAATTCCCAACTGCTTTTTTCTTTTGTCAAAACACCATCTACATCAAAAACAACTAATTTTATTTTTTTCACTTATATCCCTATTATTAAAATTACAGAACATAATAATATATTTTATAACATATTATAAATAATTTTAGTGCTAATTTTTTTCAAAAAATTTTGAGAAGAAAATGATCTTTCCATCAAGTTTTTCTATAATATCTAATATTATATTCGGTTCTTTACTGTAATAAAGGTGCGGCATTGATGAATCTGTAGATCCTAAATAATCCACATGTTTTATTTTTGAGTAAAAGTATTCGCTTAGTTTATCCTCAAATTTTACGCCAAAATTTCCTTCTTTATAAAACAAAACTACTACATCTGTTTCCTTTCTATGGGATATATAGTCTATATGCCACCTTAGTTTTCCCTTTTTATTTATATGCCTTTTTAATCTATTTCTTAATCCATTTCCTGCTGAACCTATATATAATAGATATCCTTTATCGAAAATGTAAAATTTTTTATTTATAATACAATTAAAACCTTTTATAATTTTAAAGACTATTAGATATACTCCTTTTTCTGAAGTGATCTCATCTAGTAAAGAAAAGGCTCCGATACCCCAGAGATTATCATCGCTTTTAGCCTCATTCGGGCACAACTATCTTCATCGCCATATTTATATAATAATGAAAAAGATTTTTAATCCTTTTCATATCTTAATCTCAAATGAAGAAATTTAGCCTGTAATACAAGTTATAGAACAAGGATAAAAATGAAAATATTAGTTTCAGGTTTATTAGAAGAAAATTCAGGGAAAACAGTATTAGCTTCGAGTTTGATAAATTCTTTGACAAACCAAGGATATGATGCGATAGGTTTTAAACCATTAGGTGCGACTGAATTATGGCAGCATCCAGAGGCTCTATCTGAATCTAAGAAATATAAAATGGTTGTAACTAATGACTCTCTAATTCTTCATAAATTTTCCAGAGAAAAGGAACCTATAAGCATTATAAATCCATTCGGAGGTCTATTGGTACCAATACTACCTGAAAAACTAAGAAAACTAAGTAGTTTTAATAATGCTCTTTATATGCCTAACATGAGGTTAGCTATATCAAGATTAACAATATGCCCAATAAGCTCTGTGCATAATTTGCACCTAATAAATATGAACGCTATGGATAGAATATCAAAAAGCATGGAATATGAACTATTAGATTTAATATCGGTATTAGGAAATATTGCTAAAGTTGACGATGATTACATTTTAAATATTATTAGTGGCGGGGCATCTGGAGAAATAGACAAATGCTTAAGTTATCTCGAAGGAAGACATGAAATAGTTGTAATAGAGTCTAATTCTAATGTTGCATCACCAACATCGTTATCCAGTATTGTTGATTTAGCTATAGTTGTGACGCCAGGTGAGGCTATGATTATTGATGGAAATAGGTATAGAAAGGCTATAGAACTTTTAACATCTAATGGAAAACCATGGATGATTAAAACTCAGGAAATAATACAATTAACAAATTACATGTTTTCTATTGATTTACCATTACTCGAGGATCAATTACCAGTCTATAATAATGACGTTCTAAATTATTTATTAGAATACATTAAGGAAATTAAACAAAAACCATAATCGTTTATTAGCAATATAATAATAGTTTTATATTTCCAAATAATAGCCTAAAAAATTAATTATTTTATGAATACCTTTGTATTTAAATATTCTCTACATAAATAATATTAATCTCTTCATATAGAAAATATTAATTCTCTACATGGTAAATAATTAATAGGTGAAAAAATGCTCTTCGTAGATATATTAGATATAGAATTAATGTTGTTAGGCGGGGGTCTCTTCTTAATAGCTTATTGGGTTCTGCTAAACTTTTCATTAAATTATGACCAACAAAAATTAACGGAAATAAATAAAAGCTTTGGATTTTTGTTCTTAGCATTAGGTATTTATGTGCTAGCAACAGGATTGTGGGGAACCTTTGTGTGGCCTTTGCCTTCTTCATATAACTTAGTTTTAACGGATCCATGGAGCCTTTATGGGATAGCATTATTAGCTCTTGGTTTAGTAAATACATATAAGGTTCCAATGCTCGGAGTTTTAGCAGGAATTTCTGTCTTGTCTATACCAGTTATTGTTTATGGTTTAGTAATTCTTCATTTTGGTTTAACTAATTCTCCATCTGGAGCTGGAGCATTATATTTATTAATTGGGATTAATGGTTTATTAAGTCCAATATTGCAAACAAAAGCTAAAAAATATTGGAGCTATATAGCTTTATTATTATTGATATTGGCTGGTATATTAGCATTATACATTGGAATTTCAGCGTCATTTGAACATACTGCAGGATGGATGAAATGGTCTCCATTTTATGGATGATATATTAGTGATAAATATGGTGATGAATAAAAACTTATCCTTTAAATCAAATGGTCTTTATTTTTTTGATTCTTCTACACTTAATTGGCTTCCTCTAGCCTGTGAAGAGGTTAATTTAAATTTATTTTTTGATGGAGTTAATTTTGTATATTTCAGCAATAATTTTTGCCCTGCATGCAGGCTTTTTAATTTAGTATGGTATCCTTTTGTTGAAGAAAAATTCTCTAAGAAAGATAACATATACTTTTATGTTGCTCTGTGTAATTGGTTTACAGAAAATTGTGATTCAAGCTGTGCGAGAAGCGCCTTTTTGTATTTTAATATTAAGGCTTCCCCAACAATTGTTATAATCATAAAGCTTAAAGATAAAATAATTAAACATTACATTGAAGGAAATATTAAAGAAAAATTCTTATATGAAATTTTAAATCAAGCTATAAAAATTTACGAAAATTTGGCAAAAAATAGTCAAACTAATTACCATTAAAGCATAAAGAAATAAATTAACCTAAACAAAGTAGATGCTTTAAGGGTAAAAATGGAGAAAGTTGAGATAATTGGCGGAGGATTTTCAGGGCTCTGGACAGCGATACAAACATTAAAGAGAGGATATGATGTAGATTTAATAGAGACAAATTATCTTGGCTATGGCGCATCCAGTAAAGCCGCTGGAATATTATCATTTCAGCTGCCTGAAAAAATATTAAATGTATCTTTAAGATCAATGGAATTATATAATTCATTAGGAGATAATATATTGCATTGGTATGATTCTATATGGATACCAAGAGATGAACAATATAAATGCGCTCTTAATATATCAAAGTATTTAAAGGAAAAAGGAATTAAGGCTGAAATTATAAATGGTGACGAGATTGATGGATTCTTATTAGGTAGCAAAGGATTACTCATTTCTCAACCTACCGTAGATATTGGTAAGGCGATTAATGAATTATCTAGAAAAATAGTAGATTTAGGAGGAAGAATACTCAGTAACTATGATCATAATAAAAAATATGATATAATTATCCACACAAATGGTCCCTGGATAGAAAATAATATACAACTAAAAGGTTTGATAAAGTACAAATGTCAAGCTCATAGTGTTGAAGGAAAACAAATAAACAAGATAATTGAAGACGATATAATGGAATTTTATTATGTGCCAGAATCTTCTTATAGAGCAATAATTGGTAATGGAAAAAGAGTATTGCTGAATAGACCTGAAGATGGTTTTATAACTGATAATAGTGAAGTCTATAATATTTTAAATAAATTGTCGAAAAAGTATAAAGAAGCCCTTAACATGTATCCTATAAATTCATGGTCAGCACCATGTTTAACAACATGCGATGGATATCCTATTGTCGGAAAAATTAATGATAATAATTACGTATTAAGCGGATTAAATGGTGCAGGTTTAACTCTATCTGCAGGTCTATCAGAAATTCTTGTAAAAATTATAGAAGACGAGATTGAACAACCTAATTATCTAGACCCTTTAAGGTTTAAAAAAGGATGTAAAAAAATTGTCGAAATATTTGATAATATATGCATGGATATTTGAATGATTCTTAATATTTAGTTTTTATTCATTTTTTACAATACATAACGTGTTTCCAATTTTAGAATTGAGTAGATTTGATGCATTACCTTTATTCACTGCGATCTCAGCGAATCCAAAGCTATTTTTGTATAAAAGTAGTTGGCCTTCATCTACGTCAGCAAATTTTTTACCTACATTTATGTTAAATTCGATACCATCTTTAATTATTTTAGTGTTTTTGAATTTAATATCTAAATTATCAAACTTAGAACTTAAAACAATATTACCAAAATCATCAATATAAATAACTTTTAGA
The DNA here is from genome assembly GCF_023256325.1 of Caldisphaera sp. Lineage (GTDB taxonomy): Archaea > Thermoproteota > Thermoprotei_A > Sulfolobales > Acidilobaceae > Caldisphaera. The sequence goes on along the minus strand of NZ_JAGDXI010000047.1, from coordinate 16,618 downwards.
TATAATCTGTTATCTTCCTCTTTAATATCAAATAGCTTAAGCTCTATCATCTCATTATTTTTTAATATTTTAGTAAAATAGCTTAAGTTTTCATTTATAGATAACAAGGCTGCAGTTGGCGCAAAAATATCTCTTCCATGAAAAGTTTGAGATATAGAAACACTAAAATTATACTTATTTTTTAAATATTCATTAAGTTTTTCTGGTATTATTTCATAAATTGAAGCAATTCCATCTTCTATAGCACTTTCATACAATAAACCATTATCAGGTCCGACAAAATAGTAATTTTTCGTTTTTACTATTAAACCTTTTCTCTTGGTTCCAACTCCAGGATCTACTACTGAAAGTATTATAGAATTTTTAGGCATCCATTTATATGAGTTAAATAATATATATGACCCAGATAATATAGAAAATTTAGGAACATTGTTATCTATATCTATTATTTCTACATCATTATTTAATTTCTTCATTATACCTTTCATTATGCCAACATAAAAATTATTCCCAAAATCAGTTATTATACCGATATTCATTTATGTCACCGTAAACCCGCCTATCAGGCGGGTTAGCTTATTTATTAGCTATTAAATATTTTTTCAGAATACTCTACTATTCTTTGCGCACCTTCTTTTATTGACTCCATGTCTGTAGCATAGCTGAACCTTACAAACTCCCTACCTGCTTTATCAGGGAATGTATCCCCAGGTAAAACTAATACTCCAGTTTTTTCTAGTAGATCATTTACAAATAACTTTACAGTAAGATTAGTCCTATTTAATATGGAAGATATTCTTGGAAACATGTAAAATGCCCCTTCAGGCATGTATGGTTCAAAACCTGGTGCTTTTTTCAAAATATCATATAAGACTTTAGCTCTTCTATTAAACTCATTAACCATATTTTTGACAGGAGCCCAATCACCTTTTAAAGCAATAACACCTGCTTTTTGTACGAATGATGTAGCACAGCTATATAATGATACAGCTAAATCATTGAATCTAGGCATTGTTTCTCTGCGTGCAACAATATAGCCAAGTCTCCAACCTGTCATGGAGAAAGTTTTTGAAAATCCATTTATATATATTAGATTATCTCTCCAATCAGGATATTCTATTAGGCTCTTAAAGTTTCCACTGTATACAAAATTATCATATATTTCATCTGCAACGATTATTATGTTTTTCTTTTTAGTCAACTCAACTAATTGGTCTAGTTGTTTTCTGGAAAATACAGCGCCTGTAGGATTATGTGGATTATTTATAAATATCATTCTTGTCCTATTAGTTATTTGAGATTCAATCTTTTCAACATTTAAACTAAATCCTTTTTGTGGATTAAAATCAAGTGATACAAATTTAGGTATGCCACCAAATAGTTTTACTACTTGGGCATATGCATAATAGCTGGGTTCAATAATTATTGCCTCGTCATTTGGCCTTATATATGACGAAGCAGCCATAAATATTGCCGTTTTTGTTCCAGGAGTTACAATAACTTCATCGCTTTTTACATCTGATTGATACCTTGTGTTCAAATAATTAGCAATTGCCTCTCTTAGTTCAGGAATACCTTGTGTTTCAGTATATCCTGTAAAATTATCATCTAGGGCTGCTTTTGCGGCAGATTTGATATGGTCTGGTGTTGGAAAGTCAGGTTGTCCAATACCAAAACTTATAACTTTTTTCCCTTGATTTTGTAGTTTCCTTATTATAGGAAGATAACTAAACGCGCTTTCTCCTTCTATAAGATAGATATTGGGTTGCATATCTAATACGGGTGGATTAATTGCCATTTGTTTCACCATTTAAATACATATATAAATTAACTAATATATAATATTATACTTTTCTGTTAATAGTTAATTATGGTGGGCATTATTAATTCTAAATATTTCATTAAATTAAATTAAAATTAATATATTGCATTTTTTAGTTAATTTTCTATTATTAAATTGATTCTAAAATATTAAAAAGTAATTATTATAAAACAAAATTCCTTTGATTAGTCCTTAGTTTATTTTATTAAATAATAAGATTTCAATTTTTATAAAAAATCAGTATTATTAATTTATTACTTTATATTGTTTTCAGCAATCGTGTCCTTCTTCATAGCTCTTGCTCAGCAATTGCTTTACATCACAAATAATATAATTCTAATTAAAGTAAATAAGCTTAATTAAATATTAGTATTGACTGTTTAACTTTGTTCATATTTATTAAAGATAAAATAAGTCTTATTAGCATAACATATTATGGGGCAGAAAATGCAATGCTTAGCTGAACTTCATTCGCATAGCACAGTAAGTGATGGAAAATCAACTCCAGAAGAAATAGTTTTAAGGGCAGTATATTTGGGTCTCTCTGCAATAGCGGTTTCTGACCATAATACATTCAGAGGATCAGCAATAGCTATAGAATCAGCTAAAAAACTAGATCTAAACATAACTGTAATTCCGGCTAATGAGGTAAGAACGATAAGAGGAGATGTATTGGTTTTATGCGAAAGGATTCCATATGAAGAACCTCCAAAAATTCCAAATGAGCTTCATGAATGGGCTATATCGAATAATTGTATAACTATAGCTGCTCATCCGTTTCATATAGGTAGAAAAAGCGTTGGGAGATATTTAAAGAACAATCCCAAGGATTTTGATGCTATTGAGGTATGGAATCCTAGAGGAATTCCTTTTCTAAATAAACCAGCCATGAAATTGGCAGAAAAATATTTTAAGCCGAAAACTAGTGGCAGTGATGCACATGTATTGCAAGAATTAGGCACTTCCCCAACGAAGATAGAAAGTAATGAATGTGATTTGTATAGTATATTAGATGCTATAAGAAAAGGTAAATGTGAACCCACCAAGAGTTACATGAAAATATCTACTATGTTTAATGTATTAAAATGGAGTATTAAAAGAAGAATATAATATTTTTTAAAATCAATATGCTATTAGTCGCTTATGAAATATTTATTGAAATTAATTTAATTTCTGTTAAGCCTTCTATTGTAGATCTTACTCCTTCTCTTGCCCCAATACCACTTAACTTTACTCCTCCAAAAGGCAAAGCATCCCATCTTAGCCTTGGAGAATCATTAATCATGACTCCTCCAACTTTTAATTCTTTGGCTAAACGTAAACCTCTTTTTAAATCATTTGTAAAAATTGATGCTTGAAGTCCAAATGGGGAAGAATTCGCTATTTCTAATGCTTCATTATCATCGCTAAATTTAAATATAGGAGCTATTGGTCCGAATACCTCTTCTTTCGATAGTTTCATATTAGTGTTTGCTTCACTGATTACAGTTGGAGAGTAGAAATAACCCTTTAAATTTAATCTATTACCACCCAGTTTTATTATACCGCCATTGTTAAGAGCATCTTCAACATAATTATCCATCTTTTCTAATGCTTCCTTTGATATCAATGGCCCTAAATCAGAGCTCTCTTCTAATGGGTCTCCAACTATTAGTTTTCTAGCCTTCTCAATAAATTGGCTAACGAATTTTTCATAAATTTTTTCATGGACTAAAATCCTTTTGCCAGCATTGCAGTTTTGTCCAGCATATTCATACCGAGCTTTAATTGAGACATTAATAGCGGCATCCAAATTTGCATCATCTAAAACTATTATTGGATCAGATCCTCCCATTTCGATCATAAGTTTTTTTGCAGATTGAACAGCTTTGCTGGCTATACTAATACCTGTATTTGTTGAACCAGTAAATGTGATTCCGGAAACTTTTTTATTGGTCACTAGCTCATCTCCTACATCAACGTCACCTGGCAGAACGCTTAAAGATTCAAAAGGAAGCCCTGATTCATAAAGAATTTTGCCTAGTTCTAAAGCCGTTAAAGGAGTATAAGGAGAAGGTTTAACTATAACGGAATTTCCAGCCATTATATTTGGAGCTACTTTATGAGCAAATGAATTTGCTGGAAAATTGAAAGGTAGAATTGCTGCTACTACGCCTATTGGTTCTCTCGTTTCTATAACCATTCTGTATTCATTACCTGGTGGGTATTCATATGAATCAACTCTATGGTATTTCCCTTCTAGAATAAATCTAGCCTCCTCAGCTGCAATGCTAAATAATTGAATTGCCCTTAGCATTTCAACTCTAGAATCTTTCAAAGGTTTACCACTTTCTAAAGAAAGTAATCTAGATAAAATTTCCTTTCTCTCCTCTATCAAAATCGACGCTTTCTTAATTATTTTTGCCCTATCTTTCAGAGGAATACTGGAAATTTTATGGAATCCTTCCAAAGCAACATCTATTGCCCTTTTAGTCGTTTCTCTATCAGCAAAGCTTACTTCATCAATAATATTGTCTGGATTTGATGGAGATCTAACTTTTACCCTGTTTTCTGTTTCAATTTCTTTTCCTTCAATAAGTAGACCTTTCATTTATGCTTCACCTTTTTTATATTAACTCTTATAGCCTTAAAATATTTGCTCATTATATGATATATTGATCATTTGTTGTCAAAAAGCAAAATTTTTATTTAGTCAATAAAACACAAATTTTATAGATAAAAATGAGAGAGCTTAGTGCTATAGAAAAATATATCTTAGTGCACATATATAAGTTTGGCCCGGATACACCTTGGCTAATGGCTCATAGGCTATTAGGTAATTATGGATATACAACAAAATATGATCCTGATGAATTAGAAAAATATTGTAAAGTATTAAAAGATGATGGTTTGCTAGTTGTTTATAAAGGTGAATTAAAAATGAAGGTAACTTCATCAATAAAGCCCTGGCTTAAAGTTAAATCTAAGGAAATGAAACATAAACCTCAAGGTATATATTACGATTTAAGCAAAGAAGGAAGAAAAGTTGCTTCAAATTTGTATAAGGAATTATTTAAAAAATAGTTTCAATGTTTTATAAATATATTAGATAAATTTTAATAGGCGCTGATGATAAATAAAAAAGGGAATGGATTTTGTCAAGAAAAAAAGTATTTGAATCTCTAATAGCAGATAATGTAGCTAGAATAGCAAGTGATTTAGAAAAAGCTGAAGATTTTAACACCTCAATATTGGCATCTCATGTAATAGAAGCAATTAAAAAAGTAGGTTCCAATTTGCACACAACTAAAGATGGAGTTCTTTTTTGCTACTTTTGTAATAAAGGTCCTTTTACTAAGAAAGGTTATTATCTTCATTTAATGCGTTCTCATTATCAAGATCTGATTGATTCTGTTGTTGAGGAATCTGAAAGGATAGCTTCATCGTCGAAAGATGTTGAGTTTTTATAACTCTTCTATCCTTATCTGTATCAAAAATTATCAGTTCAACATCTTCATTAGACTTCAATGGGCCATCATAAACATATAACTCTTCGTTAATATCTATCCATTTTATATCATTATTTTTTAGTATAAAATAACCTTCTGGTCCCAATTTTAATTTATCTTTGCTTACTAAGCCTACTTTGTTTAACTTGGTTGGTATATTATAAAGAAGTCTCGTACTTCTATCCTTTATACCATCTGCAATAACATATTTTGTTTCAATTGATTCAATCGTTATTATAAAAAAGTCTCCTTTATTTCTTTTATTTTTTTCCTCTTCAGCTAAATTATATAAAGCATTTAAAGGATCTCCCTTACCCTCGTTTTCTTCCTTGCTAGTTAGCTTATACACTTGAAATGAAACATCATTTAAGTCTATCATGTCCCTTTTAAACCACTGGATTGTTACTTTGTATTTATGTTCTTTTGTTTTTTGTTCTTTAGTCATATCCTATCAACCAATTAAATAGTATAGCGCCTATTTAATATCTTTTAATGTATTAAGTCAATGCAATATTTCATTGAATCGAAGAAATTATTTTATTATATATACTATATGCTTTAATAGCGCATTAAATATTTAATTTGCTGAGGAAAAATGATATTAATAGATGCCTTAATGATAATAATATCGTTTGGAATAATTGTAATAACAATTTATGGTATAAGATCTTTAATTAAAAGTATGAACTCATTTAAAGCAATAAAATGGTCCGGAAATAAAAAAGTTACAGTTATAATACCTGCAAGAAACGAAGAGAAAAATATTGTTGAATTGCTTAAAAACTTAATAATAGTCGATGACAAATTAAATAAAATCATAATTATAAATGATAGGAGTACTGATAATACTGAAAAAATAGTAAAAGAATACATGAATATAGATAAAAGAATACAACTGATAAACATTAAAAACGTTAATAAAGACTGGATTCCAAAATCGTTTGGATTGTATGAAGGAATGAAATACGTTGGTTTTAAAAATGCTGTTTTATTTTTAGACGCTGATGTAAAAGGAGATATGCAACGAATTATAGATATAACATCAAATATTAAAGAGGGTCAAATATACGCTTATTTACCTTATTTTGAATGTGATAATTTTGTATCTAAGGTATCTCAATCATTTTTGTCATCTATTCTTCATGGATATTTTGGGTATGATAAAACTGTTAATAAGAAGGAAAATTATGGACTAATGTTTGGTTGTTGTTGGTCTATATCACCTTATACGTATCATGAAATAGGTGGTCACGCTTCTGTAAAAAATGAATTAGTTGAGGATAAAAATTTAGCAACTAGAGCAAAGCAAATGGGAGTAAATATTATACCTGTCGATGCAAGGAACTTTATAAAAACTAAATCATGGAATAATTCTGATGATATAAAAAATTTGCTTTCAAGGATATTTTATGATTATGAGAAAAATTTGAGTTCTACATTTTATGTTTATTTATTAGCCCTTGCATTAATATTATTATTTTATCTACCATTAGCATGGATTCCATTACTAATATTAAAAAGATATTTATTATCTTTTTTATTTTTTTCAGCATATTTTGTTGAGAACATATTTTATTACCTGGGTGGACTAACAAATAGAATTAAACTACCTTTTAGTATTTTTTACTTTATTCCAGCTTACTTTCTAGTTATAAGCATAATTAATGTTAAATATAAAGGGGTTAAATGGAAAGGAGAATTATATAAGATCTAGATCATATTTCAACAAACTCTATTTCATCTCTGTATATTATTATGGAACCAGCTCTACCTATATGGTACCTACTTGAAAATACTGTTATTACGCTCTTATACAGTTGATCTATATAAATTTTCTGATGATTTTTAATTTTATTTATAAAAGTTCCATCATTATTCCATATATGGATACCATCAACTATTTCATGTCCCCTAACCATAAAGTTTATACCATTAACATCCATGAATTCATTCCACGCTTTTTTCCCATAATAGAATACTCCATCACCTCTCATATAGTTTGGTTCAAACCAATCGATGTATCCATCAGGATCGTTCCATGCCATCTGAAACAATATATTGTTTTCGAATTCTAAATATTCCTTGTTTCCTTTAATTTTGTTTAGTTGATACAGTTCATCTAGTTTTAATGGAATATGTTCGTTATTTATCTTAATAAAGGGTATCCCTCCATGTACAAAGAATATATTGTTTAACGACGCGGATATTGGTAAATTAGAATAAAACAATTCAATCAATTTTATTCCTTCCTTACCAATTTTTGATACAAGTTCTTCAAAAAAACCGTAATCTTGATTCATGTTTAGATCTTCGTGGTTACCTCTTATTAAGATAACCTTATCTTCGTAATTGATTAATAAATTAAATATTTCATTTAATACTTCAACTCCCTCATAGCCTCTATCTACATAATCACCTAGAAATATTATCTTATTAGGAGATGTTTGCTCTATGATCTTCTTAAAATTATTTATGCTTTTCATATAACCGTGTATATCACCTATAACAGCTATTGGATAGTTGCTAACATTTTTCTCGAATATACTTTTCTTTTTTAATATTTCAATAGCCTTTGAGGCGCTTTTAAGAAACTCATTACTTTTTTTGTACATGTTTATACCCATATTTAATTTTACTTTTTACGATTTAATTTTTATAATGTTTCAATCTTATATAAATTACAATGATGATTAATAAAATATAATTGATTATAATACCCTTTCATTGTATATTTCATCAAGATATTTAATACCGTTATCAGGTATTATGCAAACATAATCTCCTTCGTCAAGATCTCCATTATTATAAGCCTTTTTTAATCCGGCTAAAACTGCTCCACCGCTAATGCCTGGTAAGATTCCATTAGTCCTTGCTGTTGTGATTAAAACATCTATAGATTCTTCTAGACTAACAGAATAAATGTCATCTGGAGAATCATTTATATTCCACCAATTTTTAAAGTCTTGCTTTTTTATTCCAGGAATTGTGCCATTTTCTTCGGGTTGAATTCCAAATATTTTTACTGCTTTATTTTTGTTATGGAAATAAAAGGTTAATCCGGCTATATGCCCTCCGGTTCCCATAGATGCAAAAATTCCATTAAGCTTAAGTTTTCCATATATTGTTTGATAGTCTATCTCTTTTGCTGTATATCTTAAATGAACTAATAAATTGAAAATATTAGAAAATTGATTTGGAACAAAAGCATTTTCTTTTTCAGCATATATTTTAACTTTTTCTATTAACTCATTAGTAGTATTGCCTTCTCTAACTACATCAGATCCATAAATTTTTAATAGTTTACTTGCATAATCCGGAGAAGTTTCTGGCATGAAAACCCTTGTTTTTTTGCCTAATATAGATGATATAGCAGCAATAGCTATTCCAGTATTTGCTGACGTAGCTTCAAAAATTTTTTCTTTGTCACTTAATTTATCTAGATTATTATAAATTATATACCACGCTGTTCTATCTTTTATACTAAGGCTAAAAGGATTATACCATTCTAATTTTGCCCATATACCTATTTTCTTGTCATTTATTATACCATTTAACTTTACTAATGGAGTTGGTCTATCCCTTTCTATTAGTTCTATAGTGTTATTATAAACCCTGATACCTGGGTCAGAAACTTCATCGTAAAAACCTAAGAAATCTAAAGATACCTTTACATTTTCTTCCTCATTAGATACTGCAATAAATTTCGTGCCTAAGTATTTTAATGCCCAATATATTTCATGTTTTTTAATTACATTATTATCTTTAACAACTATGGCTTCTTCTTGATAACCACTGTTTAAGATTTCCTTTATTTTATTTATAATTGTTTTCATATCTAGTTTATCAGATTTTATCGAGTCGATTTCTTTGATTTTTACCAAATTTTCCCCCGATTTCTACATATAAATTTGGATTTTAAAATTTGGTTTATTATTTTAATGGAACTGGTTATTATGTAGGAATTTTTATATAATCTAAAGTATTCTCTATATAGGAAATATTTAAAAACTGTCCGTAGATATGTAGAATAAGGGATAGATATGAAGGAAAAAAAGGTTGAGTTGCTTAATAATATTAGACATAGACTTTCATATTATAGGAATTTGGGAGCAGATCCGTTATCTCTTGCAACAGGATGCGCTGTTAAAGTTGATTTATTAAGAATAGTTTATCCAGCCATGGAAAAAATTAGACCATATCTTCAATCAAAGAATTTAAGAATTGCAGAAAGAGAAGATGCCGATATATTTTATGCAGATTCGGATTCTATAGAAATTAATAGAAAAATATTACCTTTAGGAGAAAAAGTTAATTTAAATTATAAAAATGAAAGCGAAATCAGAGCTATTATTTTAGTACAGGTTTATCAGCTAGCAGCAAATGAGGCAGATAAGTTTATTAAAAAAGTCATGCCTGCATATGAGAGCCTTTGTGAATGCGCACCCGTAATTAATGTAGGAAAAGGACATTCTATAGTAACGCCATTTAGAGAAGATGAATTTATGTTGGCTGATTTAATATCATATAACAAAGGGGAGGAGCTCATAGCTGCTAATAATGATACTATGCACATTATAGATCCAACTAGTCTTCCGTCGGACTATAGACAAGTCTCAGGATCTATATCAAACTCACTAAATGACTTGTTTGTAGTTGGTGCTTATAAAGATCTTAAGATAGCTCCTGTATTAAATGGCCCAACAGAAGAACTAAGAGAAGAACTATACAAAAACTCAAAAAGGTTTGCTAACGAAATAGGTGCTAAACTATTAGACATAGAACAACCTAAAAAGGGAAGGCTTTTATTAGGAGCAACAGTAATTGCATCTAGTGACAAGAAACCGCCAATGTTTCATGATAAGGCAGATATTGGTATGAAAATAATAACTACTAGGCCTTTAGGCGAATTATCTCCAATAACAACATATTTATCAACAGCTATTGATGAGAGCATTATAGATGAACTTGAAAAGAAAGGAATAGATTTAGATATGTTGGAAAAAATTAAAGAAAAAGCTGTCAATATAATCTCAACACCGAACAAAGCCATGGGGGAAGTTATAGCAAAATATTTACCAGATTTGAATGAAGACTTTTCTAAAGAAAAACACATAGTTTCAGCAACAGATGTTACTGGACCAGGAATATTGGTTGTTTGGGAACAGGCGAATTTAACAAATACTCATATAAAGCTATATGACTTTCCATTGCTTTTCCCTGAAATATCAGAGTTTGCAACAGAAAATTTCTTGATGCCAAATGCTACAGCAGGCACTAATGGTGGATTTATTATAATATCTCCAGAAGAAATTTACGAAGATGTTATCAGAGACCTAAAATATAAGGGTTACGATCCTTATGTAATAGGAGAAATTGTTGAAAAAGGAAAGAAAGAAGTTGACGCTCCAAAAAATATAACAAAGTATATATTAGATCAAGAAGTTTTGAGCAAGTTTAATTTATATTGAGGTGATTTAATGGATATATGTTTAAAGATTCTTGTTAATGGGCATGTCCAAGGAGTAGGATTTAGGCATTTTATTTGGTCTAATGCAAAAAAGCTTAACATAAAAGGTTACGCTAAAAATCTTTCTGATGGAAGTGTTGAAATAATTGCTAATGGAAATAACGAATCCATAAATAAACTATTGGAAATAATAAAAAATAGCTATTTCGAGGTAGATAATATAAAAACAGAAAAATTGGATAATTGTTATTTTAATGATTTTAGAAAGCTTTGAGGTGATAGTATTGAGGAGAGTAGATTTAACTAATTTAGATTGTCCCGAACCTATGTTTTTAGCTTACAGAGAGTTTGGAAAAATGAGCCAAGGAGAAGAAGTGGAATTCATAATGGATAATGAAGTTTGTGCATATAATTCTTATAAGCTAATTAAAAATAGCGGAAATGCTTTAGTAACAATAATGAATGATTCTAATGGGATATATAGGTTGCGCGTTATAAAGCTTAGAGATTTTAGAAGTATTATATAGAAATTTCATTTAAGTAAGATTTTACTATATCTAAATAATCTGTAAGCATACTAGTTACTTCACTGGCTTCTTCTTCACTTAAAACATGTCTTCCCCCTTTCTTAAAACCATCTTGTTCCCACCTTGGTATTACGTGAACGTGAAAATGGAAAACAACTTGCCCAGCTGGAGAACCGCTGTTAGTTATAACATTAACTCCAGGAGCTTTTAATTTATCTCTATAGATTTTCGCAAAAGCTGAAGCTATTACCCATGTTTTAACTAGAGTTTTTACCGGAGTGTCTTGAATTGCCTCATGATGTTCTTTAGGGATTACTAATAAATGACCCTTAGAAATTGGATTTATATCAAGTATGACCATTATATCTTTATCTTCATAAATTATGTGAGCCGGTTTTTCTTTTCTTGATATTTCACAAAATACACACGTCAATTTTATCACCATGTTAAAGTCCTATAACAAATATATTAATCTAGTTATATAATTAGATAATGGTGCGGCATGTCTAAAAAGAGGAGTACGATAAAAAATATTATTGGTAAAGCTATAAACTCATTTGACAAAAGGGAAGAGTATATAATTATATATATTGATAGGACACCTGAGCATGGCAATAGGCTTTTGCAATTATCTACAAATGATATTATAGCAGTTAGTAATTGGGCCATAACATTAAGCGATAATGAAACCGTTATACCTATACATAGAATTGTAGAGATAAGAAAAAAAGATGGAAAGGTTTTATGGAAAAGGGGCTTTAATAATGGAAGGTGAAATAAGAGGTATTAATTATACAATAAAAGTTGTTAATGGCTTTAAATTGCCATCATTTGAAGAAAATAACAAATTAATAGTGGGTGATATGGTTCTGTCTGCAGATGTAAAATTAGGTACATTGGGTGATATAGTTTCTGGCCTATTAGTTCCTCCAGTTGAGTATGATGAAAATTTTAAAGATTTAATTGAATATTATAAGATAAGAGTAACCATAGAACAAGCTTATGAATTTATGCAAAGATATGGAAAACTTGCAAACTATTTTAAGATACCTATAGAGTTTATACCCTTGTCTAAAATGTCTGATCTTAAAGATGTTTATTCGTGCATATATAATGAAGTCATTAATAAAGTAGGCCTTAAAGGTTTAAGGGACGATTACGAAGCTTACATAAAAAACATAGGAAGCATTGATAATGGTAATATAAATTTAAATTTTAACACGCTAACTATTGGGGCAAATAAAATAATGGGTAATATAGGAAAAAATGTGATACTCGGTTTTTTAACATTATATTCTAATACTAACGTTAATACCGGAAAGTCGTGTGAGCCAATAGAATTAATAAAAAATCCGTACAGTGTGATTTCTATTCCAGAAGGTATAATATTTAAGAGTTGTAGTGATTATGATGGTTATATTAAAAAAATTTTAGGTAAAGATTATAGATGTAAGAGGCCTGGAATATTATCTTCAAGCCAGATTTGTGAAAATGATGAGATGAAAATAGTAATAAAAGAGTATATCTATGGCACATTAAAGTGGTTCATGGCAGGAGCTGTTTCAGCATCCATATTTCCGTTTAAAGAGACTCCATTATCAAGGTTAGTTAATGAATATAAATCTCTATTAGATTTAAGGAAAATAATTAATACCCCAAAAATTTTAAGTTTATGTTCAGAGAAATATGAGTATAAGATGGTTAGAGAATTCCTAGATGGAGAGGTCGTATTAAAGAGCAAGAATCCCTATGCTTGGTATAATATGGGAAAGAGCTTAGCATTAATACATAATCATAATAGGACTTTAGGGGATCCTAATCCAGGAAATTTTGTCATGATAGATAATGATAATATGGCCCTTATAGATGCTGAGCAAGTAAGTAATTATACTCACAAAAAAGCAGCATGGGATTTAGCAGTATTTTTTGCATACGCAAGAACATTTCAAGCAAATCCTAGGCTTGTAAAAGAGACGTTAAAATCTTATGTAGAATCAAGGCCTAAAGAAGAATGGAAAAAAGTTTTAAGTTATATAAAAGGACCTCATCTAACAGCATTAATGACTCCTCTGCCAAATTTACTAGCAGAACTTAGATTAGCTTTAAAAGATCTAGATAATAACTGATCTTTCTATGATATCGCTAGGCAATATTGTATTTCTTAAATTGTTAATTATACTTTTCAAATAATTCTTATCTGGCTCTTCAAAGAAATTATAGCTCTTTACTGATAATTTTACTACATCTAACGGCATATTAATTATGTTTGCATAACCTTCCAGATCTGAGATATCGCTAGATATGGCATCTGAAAAAGCTTTTGATATTTTATCATATTTATCATATAGGGATGAATGCGCTCCTAAGAGGCAACAGGTATCTAGTTCGCAAGAAGTTATTTTTAAATTGTTTTTTGATGCTATTGATAAAAAAGGTTCCCAAATAACTCCTTGCCTAACTTCACCTTTTAAGACCTTGTTTAAAATCTCTTGACCGCTATTGCCATATATTCTGGGCATCTCTAGCTTGTTCATATCAGCGCATAGTTCCATTGATGACATGATAGATGTCGAATGGCCATTTTTACCGTTTAAATTGTTAATTATTCCACTACCTCCACCACTACCTCCTCCAATTATATGGACTTGACCCCTGCTTATCCTATGTATAGCTAATAAGGAAACTGCTGGGTTCATAGCTAACTTTAATTTTCCTATTGATAAGTCTAAGGCTTCCTTGTATGCTTCATCGTAAACAACTATCTTAACATGATTAAAAATATTTTCCAATTTTTTAGCAAATTTTATTATATATGGATATTCGCTAGCTCTAAGAATTCCTATAGTTATTATAGAATCATTTTTTTGATTAGCGGTTATTATAGAAACGCCTCCCTGATAAGATACCTTTATGAGACCTGAATTTTCTAACTTTTTAACTCTTCTATATATCATACTCTTGCTATGGCCTAAGTTTCTAGCAAGCTCAGATAAAGTTATTGGCATATACTCTTTAATTATATCATATAGCTCAAAGTCGATTTCATCTAATTCTTCCAAACTTTCACCATAAAAAACAGTTGTATCTAAAGGCTATAATTTTTAATTATTTCCTTATCAATAATACCTAAATATTTAATTTTCAAACTAATATTATAGGTAGGTGCATTGAATGCCAGAGGAAAACGAAATTAAATTGGATCCATGGGGAAGACCTGAAATAAAAGATTATAACAGACTTTATGAAGTGTTTGGAATTAAGCCTTTTGGTGAATTAATTAATAGAATGAAAAGTGACGGTATCGAATTAAGCCCCTTTATGAAAAGGGGGATAATATTTGGTCATAGAGATTTTGATAATGTAATATTAAAGGCCATTGAAAATAAAGAAAGAGCTGCTGCTATGACTGGGTTTATGCCGAGTGGAAGATTCCATTTTGGTCATATGATGACTGGTTTAGAACTAATATACTTTCAAAAGCTGGGCTTTAAAATATTTGTAGGGCTTGCCGATGCAGAGGCATATGCAGTAAGGCATATATCAAGAAAAGATATAATAAAAATAGGTATAGAAGAATATGTTGCTAACTTAATAGCACTTGGTTTAGATCCAAGCAAAACTGATTTTTACTTCCAGACAAACAGAAAGGGTTCATACCATTCATTAATACAATTGTTTGCGTCAAAAATTTCTTATAATGAGCTCGAAGCTATTTACGGCGAAATAACTCCAGGTAAAATTATATCTGCGTTGACTCAAGCAGCTGATATATTGCACCCACAATTACCAGAGTATGGGGAATACAAACATGTTGTAGTTCCAGTAGGTGCTGATCAGGATCCTCATTTAAGATTGACAAGAGACTTAGCAGGAAGGTTCAAGGGTGAAATAGAATTAGAACCTCCTGCATCTATTTATCACAGGCTCATAAGAGGTTTGGATGGAGGGAAAATGAGTAGCAGTAAACCAGATGTAACAATATTTCTAACAGATCCAATAGACATTGCGAAAAAGAAATTTATGTCATCTTTAACAGGAGGTAGAAATACGGCCGAAGAACAAAGAAAATTAGGAGGAGAGCCTGATAAGTGTCCAGTATATGATTTATATTTATATCATTTAATACAAGATGATAACGAATTAGTTAATATCTATAATAGGTGTAAGTCTGGCTCATTGCTATGTGGAGAATGTAAAATTTTTGGGTTCTCTCGTTTAGAAAAGTTCTTAGAAGAGCATCAAAAGAAGCTCGAGAAAGCTATAGATAGAGCGTGGTCTATTATCGAGATTCCGAAGATTTAGATTCGTTTAATCCTATTATCGGTACATATCTTGGGTTACACTTGCCATCTTTTTGCAGACTCTTTTGTAATAATGCTATTTTTTCTGAAGGGCCGGATACAAACATTAGTTCGATACACGTGTTATTTTCGTGTGTATGAATATAAGTTTTGGCAATATCTTGAAACTTATCAATAATTTCTTTCACTGCTTTTTCATCTTTACATGAAACTATCATTATGCCAGTGCAAGTATGTGGAATTAAATAATGCTTATAATCATTTATAAAAGTTTTAACTGCTTGCTCAACTAGATCACTTCTATTAGTTTCTAGTTGTTCAGATAATTTGTTCAGATCATCATATAAGTTATCTGGTATACTTATACCAAATCTTTTTTTGGTCAATACACATATCGCCTATTTCTATATTGTATTTAAAAATTAATAATTTTTGTTTGACGCGCAATTATTAATGAATTCTCTGATCTTTTTAATAGCACTATCACTAATTTTATGTTCTAGAATACATGCTAATTCCTCGGCCTCCTTCTCATCAATTCCTATTGATATTAAAAAGTCCCTTATTTCATTTTCTTTATTAACAATCGATGATGCTAATTCTATACCTTTTTCAGTTAATCTCACTCCTCTATATGGAAAATAGTACAGATAACCGTCCTTTGCAAGTTTTTGCATTGCTTCTGTAACACTAGCCTGCGTTGTCCCTAAATAACTGGCTATTTTTCCGAACTTTATCCAACTTTTGTCTCCGCCTTCTTTAAAAATTGTAGTTAAATATTCCTCTAAGCTTATTGAAATTCCTTTTCTTTTTATGTGAACAGACATTATTAATCCCAGCATTAATATTTATTAAAGCCCTAATATTTTTACTTTGATAGAGGATCCTTTATCAGATTCTTTTCCAAGATAGTTTCTAATTTTTTCCTAGATAATAATATTATTTCTGTTGCATTTTGGAGTTCTTCTTTGTATGTTGTTGTTTTCCTAGCAAATCCCTGCTCAACAGCTTTA
>NZ_JAGDXI010000025.1 GCF_023256325.1 Caldisphaera sp. | reverse complement strand
AACTGATAAATTAGAAGAATTTTTGGTAAGTAGATATGAGCAACGAAACTGTTAAGACAATATTAAATCATAGATCAATAAGAAAGTTTAAATCTGGAGTAAATATACCAGAGGAAGATTTAAGATTAATTATGGAATCCGCTAGAAGAGCACCTACAGATGCATCATTACATTTATGGTCAGCGATTAGAGTGACTGACAAAAATAAGAGAAAAGAAATAGCAAGTCTTATAAAACAGAAACATGTTGAAGATGCTCAGGAGTTTTTTATATTTCTAGCAGATTTATATAGAAACTCAAAAATTATGGAGTACATTAAAATCGATAGAGCAAAGGATGATTTTGTTCCTTTAATATTTTCTACTATAGATGCTGCTTTAGCCGCAGATAGAATGGCAGTGGCGGCAGAATCCATGGGTTACGGGATATGCTTTATAGGCGGTGTTCAAGATGCGTCAAAGAAAATAATAGAATTGTTTAATTTACCGGAAAGAACTTATCCGCTTTTTGGGCTAGTAATAGGAATACCGGATGAAGATCCTCAGATAAGAAAAAGAATTCCAATAAATTATTTAATTCATGAAAATGAATATCATAATTATACAAATGACGAAATCGATTATTTATTAAGTTATATGAAAGACATAGGTAAAGGAGGATTTGAAGGACTTCTAATGAAATATATGAGCAATAATGGTAAGTTTAGTTTAAGAAACAACGAGTTCATGGATATTATAAAAAATTTGGGTTTAAACCTAAAAATAAATTCTAAATAAAACGTATATTAAAAAATATAAACCTTAATATATAGGATAATAGAAAATGGGAAAGTTGATGCAAAAAATCAATCAAATTTTAACATATAATAATGGCTTCAAAGACATATTTAATCAGGTAGAAAGAGGAGGTTTAATACTAATAACCGGTAATCCAGGAACTGGAAAAACAATAATGGCTTCAAAATTTATTTATGAAGAAATCACTAACAATAATGGCATTGCTTTATATGTTAGCCTTACTGAAAGTAAAAACGAATTCTTAAAAAATTTGAAAAATTTAGGTATAGATTTTGAAAAGTTTGAAAATGAAAGAAAGTTTTATTATTTAGAAGTCATAACATTAACTAAGAAAGAATATATTAATGATTTATTAGATCAAATCATATCATATGCTGAAAAATATAATGCGAGTATAGTAGTTATAGATAGTATTTCCCCAATATTTCAAGCATTTAGTAATAAAATTGAAGTCAGAGAGCTGATACATAATTTATTTTACAGGTTGTCAAAATTAAGTAAAAGAAAACTTGTAATAACTGAAGAAGTCCCATACGGAACCCAAAATTTTGGTTTTGGTGTAGAGGAGTTTATCGTTGATGTAATTATTTATCTCAAAGCATTTAATATAAAAGGTAGGATAGTAAGATTAGCGGAAATTAAAAAATTTAGAGGTAGTGATTTGCCTTTAATGGATATCCCATTTAGGATTAAGCCAATAGAATTGATTTCAATGCCACGAATTATAAATTATGGCCAAAGAACATCAAAAGAATTAATAATTGTTAATTTGGGTAAACTTAAATATGAATTTTATAAAGGATCTCAAAATTTAATTTTAGTTAATCCAAGTATATGTAAAGATGCTTTAACAATTGTTGGCATGTTAGGTGCTATAGTAGGAACTCCTTATTTAAGAACCGGATCAGGAAAAACTATAATAAGAATTCAAAATCATTTAGTTGACGATTTTAAGCAAAATATAGAAAAATGCTTTTCCAATTTACAATTTGAAAAAAATATGATTGAAATTATATTAAGCAATATATTTATAATGCCCGTTAATATAACTAAATTATCCATGGTGGATTATTTTGATGAAATAAATGAGCAAGAAGAAAAAATAAAACCCTCCATAATAATAGATCTAACTCTTGACTCTGCATATAGTTTGATTTCAGATAAAGAGATTTTCAGTTATCTTCAGCTCAATTTGATTAATAGAAGAAGTTCTAATAATATCACAGGCATATATTTGATTAATGGGTTGTATAAAGATTTGTTCAAGTTTCCATTATATTTTATGTATGATAACATAGTATATGTAAGAAGTTACAAAAATAAAGGATTAATAATTAAGCCAATCAAGATTAGATTTAGCCTGCTTCCTAAGAGCAAGTCTATATTATATGCAGATGATTTAAATATATGTAACATATGAACCCTTCATAAATGATGGAGCATGTCACGTTGTTTTTAAGTCATGTATATAATAATTGATTTAAATGTTTATAAATTTTAGCCATATATTATTAATGGGATAATTATGAGACTAATAGATATGCATGAGGATTTCGGATATTCAGCATCTATGGGCAAAGATCTTATTAATGGGAGTTATCAATCAGATTTAAATCAATTAAAATCGATAGGCGATGTAACAATATTTTCTGTTGTTTTTCCTGCTCAAGAAACTTTGTCAGGATATTCAAATATGTATTTTCAATCTCTTATAAATCAAGTTAAGATTTATTATAAGCTGGATAATGAAAAAATAGTTAGTTTAGTTAGAAAAAAAGAAGACCTTGACAAACAAGGAATTAAGTTTCTCATAAGTTTAGAAGGAACTGATGTTTTAACTGATCCTTCAGATATTTATTTATTGAAAGAACTTAATTTTAAGGCTATAGGTTTAACGTGGAATTATGATACAAAATTTGCGTCTTCTTGTATGTCCAAAAAAGATTATGGATTAACTGGTCAAGGAGAAGAATTAGTTAAGCTTGCTAATGATCTTGGTATAATTATTGATTTAGCTCATGCTTCTAAACAGACTGTATTAGATGTTTCTCAGATTTCAAAGAAACCTGTTATAATATCTCATACAGCATATAAAAAATTAAAGGATCATCCAAGAAATGTTGATGATGAAGAAATAGAAGCAGTAATAAAAAACAAAGGCGTTATAGGTATAATGGCATGGCATAAAGTATTACCCGAACCAACATTAGATGGTTACTTAAATGTAATTAAAGAGTTAGGAGATTCTTATGGCTGGGATTATATAGGTATAGGCACAGATTTTCTAGGTATAGAAGAAACCATTAAGGGATTCGAAAAAATATCTGAGATAAATAAAATAAAAGAAGTGTTAAATGAGAATGCGGAAAAAGTTTTGTGGAAAAATGCATATAGGGTTATAAGAGAAAATTTAAATGATTAAATTTGAAATACCATTTATGTAAGAAAAACAATTTAATAGGACGATTTTAAAGGTAATATTTGTATTAAGGGGTTAAAAAGTTGGGAGAAGAAAAAATAGCTGTAAGCGAGAGCGAATATTACATTTTAAAAGCATTAAATGACAAAGGAATAAAAAAATTCAAATTGGAAGAAGGAGAAAAATTAATTGGAATTGAAAAAAGTAAACTGGCTAGTCTTCTAAAGCTATTGGAATCAAAAAATTTAATAAAAATTAATGAAAAAAGAATTAAAGTTATAAAACTCACTGATAAAGGTAGAAAGGTGCTTGAAGAAGGGTTACCAGAAGAAAAATTAATTGATATATTAAATGGCAAGGAAATAATTAATATAAAAGAGGTTAAAGAATTATTAGGTGAAGATGCTAACATAGCTATTGGGCAAGCTAAAAAATTAAAAATTATAGATCTAAAAGAAGGTAAAGTACTTTTAATCATGAATTATAATGATGCAAAAAACTTGCTAAATAAAATTAAAAACATGCTCATAAATTTGAATTTTGATTCAAATACAGAAAAGGATATGCTATCTAGAGGTTTAATAAAATACGATTATGTAACTGAAACAACAGTTATTGTAGAAGAAAATGCAATTAGTAAAGTTGAGATATTGGCATCTAGATTAACTCATGAGATATTGGCAAAAAGATTATGGAAAAATTTGAAATTAAGAGAGTACGATATAGCCTCAGAACCCCCAACTGTTTATCCTGCAAGAAAACATTATTTTATAGAATTTATTGAAGAACTTAAGGACATAATGAAGGAACTTGGATTTAAAGAAACAGATGGACCTTTAGTAGAGATAGAGCTTTTTAATTTTGATATGTTGTTTCAACCACAAGATCATCCAGCAAGAGAAATTCATGATACGCTTTGGATTAAGGATCCAAGGAACTATGATATAAATGAAATGAAAGATTTAATTGACAGGGTCTCGAGAGTACATGAAAGAGGATGGAGGTATAAATTTAATCAAGAAATATCATCAAGATATGTTTTGAGAAGCCAAACAACATCAGTATCAGCAAGACTATTATTAAACAAATTTAATCCTCCAATAAGATACTTTACTATAGGTAAAGTTTATAGAAGCGATGTTATTGATGCATCTCATTTACCCGAATTTCACCAGCTAGATGGCATAATGGGAGATCATAACTATACTTTTAAGGACCTCCTAGGTATTTTAAAAGAATTTGGAGAAAGACTAGGTATTGAAATTAAGTTCAAACCTGGATATTTCCCGTTCACAGAACCAAGCGTTGAGGGATATGCTAAGATTAATAATAAATGGATAGAATTATTTGGGGCAGGTTTGTTTAGGCCAGAAGTCTTAGAAATGGCAGGCATTGATTATAGAGTAGGAGCCTGGGGTATGGGTGTAGAAAGACTAATTATGGCAAGGCTTGGCCTTAATGATATAAGACAATTATATGAAACTAACTACGATTTTTTGAGATCTTTTAAATTGAGGTGAAGCAAATGCCAGTTTTGAAATTTAAACCTGAAAGAATATTAAACTTAACAGGTTTAGGAATTAATACACTAGAAGATGCATTGTTCTCTTTAAAGTGCGAAGCATCTATAAATAATGAAAATCAACTAGAAGTTGAAATTAATCCCGATAGGCCTGATATGTATATAGGAGAAGGGATAGCTAGAGCAATAAGAGGTATAACAAATAATGAATTAGGATTCAAAGAATATGATTATGAAAATTCTAAATTTAAGTTGATAAACGAGATTCCTTACATTAGACCAATAATTTCAGCAGCAGTGATTTATAATGTTAATTTAGATAATGATTTTTTAGTAGAACTTATACAGTTCCAAGAAAAACTACATGAAGGAATAGGAAGAAAAAGAAGAAAAGTAGCTATAGGGATTCACGATTTAAATAAGGTTCCATCAAATGAGCTAAAATATAAGAATGTAAGCATTGATGATAAGATGATGCCTCTAGGATCTAATAACTATGTTTCCATAAGGGAAATACTTAAAAATACTGATCAGGGAATAAAATATGGAAATATTAGTCTTATTAACGATTTGCATCCTGCATTTATATCAGGTGATGAAATAATATCTCTCCCTCCAGTTATCAATTCAAACATAACTAGGTTAGATGAAAATACAAGAGACTTATTGATTGATGTTACAGGTACAGATAGTTATTATGTAAACAAAACGTTAGATATAATTGTTTCTAATTTGGCAGAAAGGAAAAATACTAAAATAGGCAAAGTAGAAATTATTGAAAATAATAGTAGAAAATACACTCCACTTATGGAAAAAAGCGAGGAAGTCATTGATTCTAGTTATGTTAATGAGATTCTGGGAGAAAAATTAAGTAATGATGAAATAGCTTTTCATTTGATGAGAATGAGACATAATGTTTTACTTAACGATAATGAAATAAGAGTAGTGATTCCTCCATTTAGGGCTGACATTATAAGCAATATAGATTTAGTAGAGGATATAGTTATGTCAATAGGATATAATAATATAGTGCCAAATAAGCCCAAAGTTATGCTAAGAGGTTCTTTAACAAACATTACTATACTTAAAAGAAAAATAAGGGATATAATGATTGGATTAGGTTTTACGGAAATACAATCATTAACTTTGGTCAGTTCTAGAATCTTAAAAGATTTAGACGAACAAAATTATATAGAAGTTTTAAATCCTATAACTAACGATTTCGATTCATTAAGGCCAAATCTTTTTGTTTCTATGATAATGGCCATGAAAAATAATATTATGGCAAGCAAACCAGTAAAACTCTTTGAAATAGGGAAAATTGTTGAAAAAGTATTAGGAAAACCTGTCGATAAGGAAAGAATTTCTATTGCTATAATGGATGAGAGCCTTTCTTATGAAGATATTCAGTCCGTTGTATATTCTTTGCTTAAAATGTTAAACATAGAATTTAAGGTATTAAGTTCTTCAAATAAATTTTTAATTAAAGGAAGATCAGCTGATTTAATTGTAAACAATAAGATAATTGGTTATTTTGGTGAGGTTAGCCCCTACATACTAGAGAAGTTTAGTTTGGAATATCCTATAGTATATGGAGAGCTAGATTTAGGGTGAGTATGTTGGAAATTCAGGATACTAAGCCCGATTATACAATACCAATAAATAGGGTTGGTTTTAAGGGATTATGGAGAAGAGTTTTAATAGACTCGCCTTTAGGCGTTGTACCTTTAGATTTAGAAATTAATGCATATGTAGAAATTCCTGAATATAAGAAAGGGGCTCACTTATCAAGAAATGTTGAAGCATTACCTGAAGATATAGAATTTCCAATGGAAGCAAATAGTATTGAATATTATCTTGAAAAAGTTCATAAATCATTATTAAAGCTACATACATATGCAAAGAGTGCTAGAGTTGAAGCAAAAACTAAATATGGTGTTGAAATACAATTTAATGGATTAAAAGAATTAGAACCTGTAGAAGTTCTAGTTAGCATTGATGGAAATTCAGAAAGAAAAAGGTGGTCAATAACAGTTGGAGTTTATGGTATGACAGTTTGTCCTAGTGCGCAGAAGACAATATCTAATATAATAAGTTCTGATAATTTATCTCCAAGTCATAGCCAAAAAGTTTTGTTATATGGAACTATAGAAACAGAAGAAAACCATATAGTTAGGATAGAAGATATTGCTAGGTGTTTATCTAATGCTTTTTCGGCTCCATCATTTACCTTGCTAAAAAGAATGCAGGAAGCTAATTTAGTTATTAGCGCCCATAAAAACCCCAAATTTGTAGAAGATGTGGTAAGAGATGCTATAAGAGGTCTAAGATGTTTATCTATATCTTTACCTGAAAGTACAGTAATAAGAGCTGAAGCAATAAGCTTAGAAAGCATACACCCACATAATGTTTATGCTTATACTGAAGGAAATATAAAATCTTTCCCAGCTTACAATTGTGAAGATCTTTGTAAATAAATTTATATATTTGTAAAATGAGTTATGATAAATTAAATTTCAGGCCCCGTCTTTTATTTTGGATAAAACAGTTTTATTTAACTTGATAGACCATGAAAGAAGGTGTTATGAATTATTAATTGAACTATAAATTGTAATCGGATTTAATAAGATATTAAAAATAACGTTAGATTCAATGAAGAAGCTGCAAAAATTATAGTAAGAAATTAAAGTCGCCAATATCTTATATGGTATTTAACAACAACATAGTGACACTCATAAAAGGGTATAATCTTTAAGATCTTAGGAGATCTCTATCTATTTGGGGTTAGATAAGATGAGAACAGGTTTTCTTAGTAATGGAGAAATGGCAGCTTTATATGACTCTAATTTTTACATAAAATCAATATATTATCCTTATTTAGGTCAGCAATATAACCAATCTTTGAATGGAATGTTTAAAGTAGGAGTCTGGAAGGATGGATATTTTGAATGGCTGGAATCATGGGATAAAACTATAAGCATGAATGGGCTAAGCATAACCATGAAAGCCAATAAAGAAGATACATCAATAGAATTCAAAGATGTTATATCAATGTCTCATCCAGCCATAATAAGAAAGGTTAAAATAAATGGTAAAGGATTATATAGAATAATATTTTATAATGACTTCAGATTAAATGGTAATGAAGTAGGTGATACAGCTCTATATGATCCAATAACAGACTCTCTAATTCATTATAAGCAAAATACTTGGTTTATCATATCGTCTTCACAGCAGTTATATGAATATACAACAGGGAGAAGAGATCAAGGGACAGTTATAAATGATTGTAACGATGGAATATTATCAAAGAATCCAATCTCTCAGGGTTCAGTGGATTCTGCATTTTCAATAGCATCTATGGAGTTCTTCGTTTATATCATAGCAGGTAATAGTTATAATGATATAGTTAAAAAACTCAATATAATAAAAAGTAAAGGTAGTGTGCAAATGGAAAGAGATACAAGATATTGGAAAGATATAATAGATCCTTTTGGTAATAAGTTAGCGAAACAAAGCGTGGCTATAATAATAGGGCATATAGGTAAAAATGGAGAAATACCAGCATCTTTAGATACAAGTATATTAAAGTTTAACTTAGACACATATGCATATGTTTGGCCTAGAGATGCATCTCTAACGGCGCTATCTCTAGATATTGCAGGCTATTATTCTTTTACTAATAAGTATTATGATTTTCTATTTAATAGATTATTCAACGATGAAGGATATTTATATCAAAAATATAATTCGGATGGTACTTATGGTAGCACTTGGCATCCTTGGACCGTAAAAACAAAGCAATCTCTTAATATACAAGAGGATGAAACTGCTACATCGCTATTTTCTTATTATAATCATTTTATAATAACTAAAGATTATAGCTCTCTTAGAGACTACTATGATACTATTGAAAAAGCTGCAGATTTTTTAGTAAATTTTACAGATGAAAAATTAAAATTGCCTTTGATGTCATATGATTTATGGGAAGAGAAACTAGGAGTTCATACTTATACAGTTTCATCTGTAATAGCAGGTCTTAGATCAGCATCATCGCTTGCTAGGTTTTTAGGAGATTGGAATAATGAAGAAAAATGGGGGAGGATTGCAAAGGATATGACTAAATCATTAAAGGAATACATGTTTGATAAGGAAAGAAAAACATACTATAAAAGCATTGTAATCGATAATGGTAAAATTATTGATTATGATAAGTCTGTAGAATCTAGCATATTGGGTTTATCCTTATTTGATGTATTGGATGCAAACGATGAAACTTTGATGTCTAGTATTGAAAAAATAAAAGAAAAACTCTGGGTAAAAACTACAGGAGGATTAGCTAGATATGAAAATGATTATTATCAAAGAGTACAAGAAGATTATAACGGTATACCGGGTAATCCATGGATTATAACAACAATGTGGTTAGCACAACACTATATTAAATCCAATAACTTAGAAGAGGCTGCTAAACTAATTAAATGGGTTGAAGGTATTTCTACTCCTACTGGTTTAATACCAGAGCAAATTAATCCCTTCGATGGCTCCCCCTTGTCTGTTACGCCATTGTTATGGAGTCATGCAGAGTTTCTTAAAACTTATATCTATTTAAGTTCTAAAAATAAAGATATTTAATTAAAAATAAATATTAAATATATTTTAAATTCATATAAAAGGTAAGATTCCAATATTTTGCAAAAATTTTATCATTTATTGTTTATATTAGTTTATAATCTCAGCATGACTAAATATTTTTGGTGTAAAATTTGGAAATGAAGATATCAGTGATTGTTGCGATCGTAATAATAGCGGTAGTTGCATCGTTAGGCGTTTATTATTACGGAGTTATGAATAAACAAAAAACAACTTCTTTAAGTCCTTCACTATATCCTGGATATGTTTCCACAGATAAAATAAACAATATATTTGGCGGCACATGGATCATTATAAGTAATGTCTCAGGCTATATTTCTATCAATCATAACAATAATACTATAAAGATTAGTTTTGTAAATGGTACAACAGTTGAGAATCCAGCATCTAATTATCCTAATATTTATAGTAATAGTTTCTATAATTATACGATATTAGAAAGTGTTACAGAATATTATCAAAAATCTAATTCAAGCAATATGCTAGCAATAGAAGTAGTAGAAGCAAATGTTAGTGGAGAACCTTTATTAAACCAAGATATTCAATCTATAGCAAGTCTATATGGTTATTCAATTAATAGTATGGGTAACATCAGTTATGTTCAAGCTGGTAACTCAATTATAGCAATTTATAAAAACTATTTAATTTTATTAGCATCTACGCAAAATTATGGGAATAAAATGTTAATCCTGTTGAATGAAACAACAAAGACATTTAAATAAACTTTATAAAAACTATTTTTTATTAATAGATGTGGTGTAGTCATTTGTGAAATGCTTTTCAGAGTTAATTAAATATATAGACAACCAGCAATGGAGACTTAATTGTAGTTCTTTTGATAGCGATTGTATTAGCAATGGAGACTTAATTTATATCAAAGAAGAAGGATGCAATGAAATATTATTTGCTCCATTATTATATAAAAGAGATAGTCTGATCTTAGCTGAAGAAAATATAGAGTTTATCAACAATTTAATTTACAATAAGGTAAAATCGTTTAATTCTGATTGTAAAACTGATATAGGAAAAATAGTTAATATTAAACCAATTACTTATGGAAGCAGATCTGTAATATATGAAATTTTTAATGAATACAATAATAAATATTTATTAAAGGTAATGAAAAGATTAGAGATTGACAACATAGAAGATAAAGTTATAAAATACTTAACTAACGCAGGATATAGAAATATACCTAAGTATTATTGTTCAATAAGATATAAAGATTATTATTATGGATTAATTACAGAAATCATAGAAGGAGAACCGGCAGCAACATATTACATAAATTCAGCTGTTAGATTTATCAAGAAGTTGGGAAATTATGAATCTATTGGAAATAATATTGGCATCAGCTTGGCTAATTTACATAATATATTGAAGGAATGCAGAGAAGATTTTTGTTATACCGAAGTTGTAAGTGAAAAAGTGCTGGAAAGTTGGATGAATAGAATTCAATACAGAGAAAAATGGATAAAGAATAACCTAGATAATTTACAATATCAGGAAGATAGAAATATGGCTATAGAGGCTTTAGATTCTATAGATGAGATGTTAAATATTATAAGACCAAATTTAAAAAATTTGATAGGAAAAAATTTGATGAGAATTCACGGAGATCTGCATTTATATCAAATTTTAGTTTCAGATAAGAACATTTATTTTACAGATTTTGAAGGAGAGCCATACAAGTTTCCAGGAAATAAACTGGAAAAAGAAATGCCAGAAAGGGATTTGGCTGCGCTCATAAGAAGTATAGATTATACTGCAATAATGGCATTGCAACTAATATATGGCTCTAGCGTAAAAGATTCTTTGGACTTGTTAAATAATGATATTCTTGAGTGGGAATATAATTCGTCAATACAGATTTTAAACGAATATATAAAGACAATTTCAGAGCCAATAAGGGAGAATATGGATCAACTAGATATATCATTATCATTTTGGTTATTAGAAAGAGCTACATATGAAACAGTATATGAAATTATTGCAAAGACAGGTTATCATACAATACCTATGAACGCGTTAATAAGAATGAAGGAAGGTAAAGACAAATTCTTTAAAATATAAGAATTTATATTCTATTTCCTTTTTCATCAAATATTTTTATTTTATCTGGCTTAACAAAAAGATTCATATCAGTTCCTGCTTCTATATGCCTTTCTGTATTAACATTAAGCTCTATAGATTCATCATCTATTGGGCTAACAACTACTTTGAATGTACCTGCAACGTAACTTGAAACTTTTATTTTTACTTTTCCTACATTAACAAAACCAGAAATCTCATTAGTCTCTGATATTTTGATATCTTCGGGTCTTATACCTATGTTAACCTCTTCTTTGTCTAATTTTCTATTTATAGGTATCAAGATATTACCAAACTTAATATAATTATCCTTTATTTGTGCTTTTACTATATTAATATCTCCTAATAGTTTGGAAACTGTTTCATTTATTGGATTATCATAAATTTCTGATGCATTACCTTTTTGTACGAGCATCCCATTAACAATTACCCCTGCCTCTTCTGTTATGGCAAATATGTCTGCAGGATCATGAGATACTACAATTGTTGTAAGCTTTAATTCTCTCTGAATCTTTCTAACTAATGCTCTTGCGCTATCTCTAATTTGAGCATCTAAATTGCTAAATGGTTCATCTAAAAGAAGGATTTTAGGATTTTTTACTAATGCTCTAGCTAAAGCAGTTCTTTGCATTTGCCCTCCTGAAACCTCTCTAGGATAATGATCAAGTATATGTTTTATATTTAATATTTCTGCAACTTCTTTAACTTTCTTATCTATATCTGATTTAGGAACTTTCATGTTTCTAAGGGGGAATGCTATGTTATCATATATGGTCATATTTGGATAGAGAGCCCAGTTTTGGAAGACCATTGCAATCCCTCTATCTGCAGGATCAACAATTATCCTGTTTGGAGCTGAAACCATTTTGTCATCAAAATATATATATCCATCAGTGGGCAATTCTAAACCTGCAATAAGTCTTAAAAGAGTAGTTTTACCTCCGCCACTTGGGCCTAATATGCCAAACGATCTTCCATCGTTAACCTCTAAGTTTATTTTGTTAGAAGCATAAATTAGGTTTTTTCCTTTTTTAAATACTTTTGTTAATTCTTTGAGTACTACTTTTGCCATAATGGTTACCTCTTTTTTGTCATTTTTTTAATATCAATTCAGGTTTAAAGACTTTAATAAAAAAATTATTTTTTAATAATTAAAGTAATTTATTAAATATTAAAAATTTTAATATAGTTTTTCTAATTTATTAAATATTAAAAATTAATTTTCAATAATATTTGCGCCATCATTGCTTTCAACTATATTATAGAATGACTTATATTCAAATACTTTAATATATTCTTTATGTACGGATTCTGCAATTTTTTCTGCTTTATCTTTTAAAGCAAGTATTATAGCAGATCCTCCAAATCCAGCTCCTGTTAATCTTGCTCCCAAAGCGCCGTATTTCATCGAAGTTTCTACTATGAAATCTAATTCTTTACTGCTAACTTCATAGTTTTTAGCAATATCGTTATGAGATTCTATTAGAAGTTTTCCCAAAAGTTCTAAATTATTTTTCTTTAGCGCTTCTTTGGCATTAATAACTCTGTTGTTTTCTCTAATTATGTATCCCATTCTTTTTCTATATAATGGATCTAGTTTTTCCAAGTCTTTTTCTATAATTTCTTTCGAGGAATTCTTATTAAGTATTCTTAAGCTATCTTCAACAATTTTTTTCCTATCAGCATATCCAGTTTTAGCTAGTTCTCTTTTTACGCCTGTATTGTATACTATAACAGAAATATCTTTCGGAAAAGGTATGTATTCATATGATAGAGTCTCTGTATCTAGAAAAATAGCAAAACCTTTTTTCCCAAAAGTAACAGCAAATTGGTCTAATATTCCTGAAGGAACACCTACAAAATCATTTTCTGCTTTTTTCCCTATTAATGCTAGCTGTAATTTGTTTAATTTTAAATTATAGGAATTATTTAACGCAACTAATATAGCGAGTTCTAAGCTTGCGCTAGAGCTAAGACCAGAACTTATTGGTAGGTTCCCATAAATCCTACCTTTAATTCCTCCAGGTTTTAAATTTAATTCAAACAAAGCATTATAAACACCTAAAATATAATCAATCCACTTGTTTTGTTTTTTATTAATCATACTTAAATCAAGTTCTATTTCTTCATTATAAGCGTCTGAACGTAAGCTAATTTTATCATAAGGTACGTATTCCAAATAATTTCCTAAATTTATGGCCATAGGCATTACATATCCATAAGAATAATCAGTGTGTTCACCTATTATGTTTATTCTTCCAGGAGAAAAGATTTTTGGCATTCTATCACCTCATTCTATGCAAATCCCTCTATAGGATTTATTAACTTTTTTGCAAACATCTTTTAACTTTTTTGCATTCTCCTCTGGAATACCATCATAAGTAAAATCCCATGTGCTCATTTCTATCCCAGCTGCGTACTTAATTTTATCTTTATCCCTTAATATCGGATAAATTTCAAGATGAATATGGAATATATTTGAAAAATTACCTTTTAATGGAGCTTGAATTAGGGCAAAAGAATATGGCATCTCTCTATCGAATAAATTATTTAGAGAATTAAGACTAAGCTTTATTGCATCAGCAAAATCTAAAATTTGATCTTTATTGAATTGTGTTATGTATTGTAAATGATTCTTTGGATATATATGTATTTCAAATGGCCAATTCGAATAATATGGAAGAAATACTATGAAGTTTTGATTTTCATATATAACTCTATCTTTGCTTTTTATTTCTTCTTTAATAATTCTACAAAAAATACATTCATTGTATCTTTTAAAGTAGTTTCTTGAATTTTGTATCATGTTTCTTATTTTTAAAGGGATAAAAGGCATGGCATAATATTGTCCATGTGGATGAGTTAAGCTAACTCCTATTTCCTCTCCTTTATTTCTGAAGATCATTAAGTATGCTATTCTCTTATCATTTATGTACTTGTTAGTCACGTTTATCCATTGCTTAATGACCTTAACTAATTGATCTATAGGTAATTCATCTAAATCCTTTACGTCGTGAATAGGAGTCTCTATTATAACTCCGCATTCTCCCATAGATTTTGCTTTTCTATAAAATCCTTCACTTTTTACATTTTCAGAATCAAAGCTTAGTACAGCATATTTGTTTGGTAATACTAATGTATCCCAATTATATCCCGTTTCTTCACTTCCTGGGCAAAATGGGCAAAAATTTTGAGGTCTCCATCTTCTTTCTTTTCTTATCGAAGAAACCATTATCCACTGGCCTGTTAATGGATTATAGCGTAACTCTCTCATCTAAGACCGCCATTATTGTTTTATCTTATTAACCAATTATATATTAATTTTAAAAATCATTAATATATAGGGATATATTTGAGGATTGAACTTGATGGGTCTAAAATAAAGATTAACGAAAATGTATGTTGTGATATCAAATTAAGTAAAAAAGAAATAAAAGTTGAAGGAAAATTTCCATATAATGTTATTATAAAGCTCGGTTATAATGGCTATAGGATAATTCAGGATAATATTGAAGTTGGTAGAGGCAAAGGATTTAATGTTATATATAAAGGTAATTCAGTGAAACCTAATGTTAGTAAAGAACAGGTTTCATTAAACTTAATAAATGGCAAAGAAATTAATTTTATTGATAGTAATAATATGATTATTGGAAAGTTAAAGTTTGATAATGGAAAATTGATAGGGGATTTCGATGCTGACTATGCTATTTTTGGAATAATTTATATGTCTTATCTTTTTGGAGTTATGAATAAAACAATTAATGCATATAGATCAGGAGAAGGTTTAAATAAGCCGCTTGTATCACTAAGAATTAGTTCATCTTACATAAAAATATCATTATTAATTTTTGTTTTATTACTTATTTCTATAGTTTTTATATCATCTTTTTCAGTTTTGCTGGCATATATTATATCTTTATTCTTATTATTGGTTCCTATTATAGCTAGGGCAGCCAGTGCTAATGAATATATAAATTTTTATGATGATCATTTAGAAATTTATAAAAGGCCATCATACAATAAAACAATAATTTTTTATTCGGATGTGAAAGAAATTAAACCAAGAAAAAGAGGATTTATAATGTCACTAAACAAGCGTATTTTAAATAAAGATTTAATATATATACCTTATGATCCTAAGATAGAAGGAAATAAGAATTTATCGAATTTTATCCAAGAAAAAATAAGTAACTGATACTTTATAAAGTATATTTCATAAATCAATAGTTTTTATAATTGCATAATAAAATTTTATTTAAGAGAAATATTTAAAATTATTAATAAAATTTTTGGAAATGATTATTGAGAATAAATTAAATTTTTACTAATAGCTTTCCTATGATTTCATTATTCTCCATTATTTTGTGGCCATCTATTACTTCTTCGAGGCTAAGTTTTCTTGATATATATGGCTCGATCTCATTATTCTCAACATATTTAATAGCATTTTTTAATTCTAATTTAGATGCATTATGAATACCGTAAATTCTCAGACTTTTTAAATAAAATTTTTGCCAGTTTATGGGAAAGACGTTACCTCCTAAAAATCCAAATACTATAATCTTTCCATTAGTTTTTGCAACATCTAAGGAAACTTGCATAGTTGGATTTATAATATAGTCTATTACAATATCAACGCCTTTTTTATCCGTTATTTCCATGACCCTTTCTGTTATGTTTTCTTCATTGCCATTTATCACATAGTTTGCACCTATCAATTTTAAAATTTTTTCTTTTTCTTCATTTCTAGTAGTTACAATAGATTTGGCGCCGAATAACTTGGAAACTTGAATTGCAAATGTACCTACGCCTCCTGAACCACCATATATTAAAACAAAATCATCTTTTTTTATTTTACCAACAGTAACTAATGCACTCCAGGATATTGATAATGATAGAGGAGTCACTCCTAGTTTTTCTCCATTACCTTTCACTTTTATTAGTGTTTTCGATGGAACCTTAACAAGCTCTGCATGGGATCCGTTTATATGAAATCCAATCATTTTCCATAGATTGCACATATTTTCTTTTCCTGATAAACAAAATTCACAATGGCCGCAACCAAATACTGTGTTTGCAACTACATAATCTCCAGGATTTATTTCATCATTATTGTCGACATCTATAACTCTACCATATAGATCTATTCCAGGTATATGAGGTAATGGTATATTAATGCCTGGATATCCTTTTCTTATAAGCAAGTCTATTCTATTTATTGATGAATATTTTACTTCTATTAGTGCTTCCCCTCTATTAATTTTAGGCTCGTCAACATCACCATATTTTAAAACATCAATCCCCCCATGAGAATTATAATAAATTGCTTTCATTTTTATCTCCTATTTTTTATCACTATATAGTGGTTAAAAATTTTAAGCGTTTCTCCTTAGAATTCTACCATTAATAAACATATATTTTAGATATGTCAGATAGGGTTCTGGAATCATTAGATCCTCTAAATCCTTAACAACTTTTTCTATATTATATTTAATTCTTCTTAATTCTATTGTCTTGTTTTCTGTATTAATTATTGCATAGGCAGCCCTATTATCTCCATCCCTGGGTTCTCCTGCACTACCAGGATTTATTAATAAGCTATTATCTATTTTCTTCATGAATTGAAAATGCGTATGACCTACTATATATAAATCATATTCCAATTTGATATTTTTTGCCTCATTTAATCTTACCTCTCTGTTTAACATATTTATTGTTTTCTCTTCATCTAACCAAGGATATATATATCCATAAAGAGGACTAGATGGCGATCCATGAATTATTAATGTTTTTCCGAATCCTTCTATTTCAGTTTTGATTTTATTTTTAAACTCTTTGAGAAAATCTAAATGGGTTTTATTTAAAAGTTTTTTAGTAAAATTTTCTCTAAAATAAACGCTTATCCAATGAGTCTGTTCGCCACACATACAATCTACATTATATAATATAGCATTATCATGATTTCCTAATACAGAGTTAGCTCCTATTTCTTTTAATTTTTCAATAACTTCAGCAGGTCGTGGACCATAATCAACAGCGTCTCCAATAAAATAAGCATAATCAAAGTTTTCCTTATTTATAATTTCTTTTAAAGACTCGATATTTCCATGTATATCACTTAACAGCAGTATTTTCATTTTGCCATCAATTTTATATAATTGGTTTATGAATTATTAAATGCATATCTATATCTTTTATGCAATATAATTAACATATAGCAATAATAGAAAACTAAAGCTTAAAATATTAAATATCTAGGATTATATAGGTGTAAATTAAATGAAATGGGACGAAGAAAGATTAAAGATTCTAGAAGAATTAAGATCCAAAGGTATAAACCCTTATCCTCCAAAATTTGATTTCACACATACTATTAAACAGATAAGAGATGAAGTAAATAAACTTAATAAAAAGAGTCATGAACCTTTTATGCATAATGTATCAACCGTAGGTAGAATAGGTAATATTAGGAGGCATGGAAAAGCAGCTTTTATAGATATATTTGATGAGGGGGAAAGACTACAATTATATGCTAGAGTAAACGAGTTGGGAGAAGAAAAGTATAATGAGTTTATTCATATAATTGGAAGAGGAGATATAATAGGGGTTAAAGGAGATTTATTCTATACTATGAAAGGAGAATTAACCTTAAGAATTAATGATTACGCATTATTATCTAAAGCTCTCATCGAACCTCCTGATTGGTCAAAATTATCACCTGAGTTTAGATATGCACATAGATATGTCGATTTCTTATACAATGCAAATGCAAGAGAACTGATGATAACTAGATTTAACATAATTCAACAAATAAGGACATATTTATATAATCAAGGATTTATTGAAGTAGAAACACCCATTTTGCAACCTGTATATGGCGGAGCCTTAGCAAAACCTTTTAAATCTCATGTTAATGCGCTAAATGAAGATTGGTACTTAAGGATATCTTTAGAGTTATATTTGAAAAGATACATAGTAGGTGGATTTAACAAAGTTTTTGAAGTTGGGAAGGTATTTAGAAATGAAGATATCGATGTAACTCATAACCCAGAATATACGCTGTTAGAACTTTATTGGGCATATGCAGACTATAAAGACATAATGAATTTGACAGAAAACCTAATAAGAGAAGTTGCTAAAAAAGCGTTAAAAGAACCTAAAATTAAAAAAGTTATTAATGGAAAAGAATATGAAATAGATTTAGAAAAACCATTTAATAAGATAACGATGTTTGACGCATTATCAAATGCTATTGGCAAAAATATAGAATCGGTTAGCGATGATGAATTAAAAAGAATGTTAGATGAAATTAATCAAAAACCAAGAGGTAATCTATATATAAGAGGCTTTATGATAGAGAAATTATTTGATAAGCTTGTTGCTGATAATATAGTAGAACCAACATTTATTCTCGATTATCCTATTGAAACAACGCCTTTATGTAAACCCCATAGAAATAAACCAGGCCTAGTAGAAAGGTTTGAACTGTACGCAGCCGGTATGGAACTTGCTAATGCCTATTCGGAGTTAAATGATCCAATTTTACAAGATGAGTTATTCAAAAAAGAAATGGAAATGATGAAAAGAGGGGATGAGGAAGCGCATCCATATGATTTTGATTTTGTTAGGGCTTTAAGCTATGGTATGCCCCCTACAGGAGGTGTAGGTATAGGCATAGACAGAGTTGTTATGCTTTTGACAGGTGTTTATAGTATAAAGGAAATAATACCATATCCAATGATAAGCTATAAATTAGTTGAAGAAGAGTAAAAAATTTTAATATATAAATAAAAACTTATTTTCGTTCAATACATTAGATCTTGGTGAATAATATTGAATCATAAAATAAAAGTTGTTTTTCATATCGACAAAGATGAGGATGAAATACTTAGGCTTTCCCTAAATAATATAAAAAATTTCATCGATGAGTCCTTATTAGAAAATTATTTATATGAAATAGCTCTTGTTGCAAATTATAAAGCCCCTTTGTTATTTTTGAAGAGTAGTATTAATGAAGATAAATTAAGATTTATAAAAGAATTAAATGAAAGAGGTGTCAAAATTTATATATGCGAAAGATCTATGAAAGCCTTGAACATAAGAAAAGAAGATCTAATAGAGTATTGCAAAACAACTCCTTCAGGAGTATTTAAGATTGCAGAACTCGAAAAAGAGGGTTTTGCTTACATTAAACCTTGATGGAGCTATTTTTTATAATTAGCATTCAGATACTATTAATATAATTGTTAACTCCCCGGTTAACAATAGAAAGTTCTTTACATAAAATTTTGAATGAAAAATATAAATATTATAAATATTTTATGATTTTAACTAATGTGAACTAGTTAATAATAATGCTATACTTAATATTGATGATATTAATAAATATATTCCACTCAACAATACTCCCTTTCCTAAAATTATGGAAAAGACTTCCCCTCCAAGAATACCTGCTATGGCTTTTCCGGTATATAAAATCCCATTATTTGCAGTTGAATATTTTGTTCCGAATAAATCTCCGACTAAAGAGAAATATAATGGTATCAGAGCTCCTCCGAATAAACCTATAATTATGGCAGATAAGAATATTTGATTTATTATCAACAAAATATTTCCAATAATAACCAAACAAATTGAAATAAACAGTGTTTTAAATCTACCTAATTTGTCTGATACGAATCCTATTATTGGTCTACCTAAGCCACTCATTAAAGCAAATGTGCTTATTAAAATAGCCAATATTTTTATTTCAGATTGATGAGATACAAATGAAAGGGCGCTAGACATAGATAGTAGTGGGACTACCGAAAAAACATATGAAAAATAAATTAACCACCATTTTCTTGTTACTATAATTTTAGTTGGTCTTATACCAGAAATCCCTTTTTTAGGATAATCTGAAAAGTAAAGAAGTATTGGTAATAATATTAACTCTATAATTCCTATAATTAAAGAAGGTTCTCTAAATGATTTAGATTCAATAATGAAGGGATTTGCAATAGTTGCTCCTAAACCAAATCCAAATGAAACTAGACCTGTAGCAAATCCTCTTTTTTCATAATACCATTTTACAGCTAAATTAGATGCAATCATATATAGGATTCCTTCACCAGCGCTTCCTATTGACCAGAAAGCATAAAACGAAAGTAGATTTTTGCTAGTATAGGTACCTAAGAAACCAATTGATGATAATATTGATGATAAAATACCTATAATTT
Organism: Caldisphaera sp.; assembly: GCF_023256325.1. Taxonomy (GTDB): domain Archaea; phylum Thermoproteota; class Thermoprotei_A; order Sulfolobales; family Acidilobaceae; genus Caldisphaera. The sequence goes on along the minus strand of NZ_JAGDXI010000025.1, from coordinate 18,373 downwards.
TTGGGCCATAAATGTCTGCTATATAACCTCCAATTACTTGAAAAATAGTTGAAAATATTGCAAATAGCGAAAATGCTAGTGATATTTGACTTAAGCTAGCATTAAATCCTGATGATAATAGGGGTGCAAAGGCATTCCATGAATATTGATATATAGAATTGAATGACATTACTATGATTCCTATGATTAGCATACTACTTTTTCTCAATTGGGATCTCCTTCAATCATTTAAAATAAAATATCAACATTAAAAAGGATATTGGTAATGCAAACAAAAACAGACTTTTTATAGTAAACATATTTATTATACCTAGTGCGAATATAGGGGATAAAAACTCGGCAATTCCAGAAGAAGCAGAAAATAATAAATTACCAGCAATTATGTTATTCTTGTTTAACGATTTATAAGCATTATAAAGAAAAGTTGGATATAAAATTGAATGCGGAATGGCAAATAGGAGTAATGCAAGTATATTAATATATATATTATGAATGTTCAAAAGAATAAATGAAATTGGAAGAACTAAAATTGCTACAGTTTCTTGTCTCACAAGATTTTTTTCGCTAGATTTTATTGATTTGAACCTTATTATGGAAGAGGTTAAGAATAATAAAAATAGAGAGAGCATAACAATATTTGATTTTAATTTAACTGAATTTTCTTCATAAATTCCCCAATATGATATTATTAATGGTAACGTAAAAGAATAGATAAAATTTAAAATAAAATATTTGGAAAATTTTTTATTCCTCATGATTGAAAAAATAATGTTAAATTTTAATATTAACTTGAAATCATGACGATTAAACTTGTATTTTAAAGCTAAGCTTATTGGAATAATCAATAAGATAGCTGTGAAAATAAATATATAGAAAAATGAGAGGTATGAAAGTATAATAGATGAAAATAATGTTCCAAGTATTAAACCTAAAGACAAAGCAAAAGAGTATAGGCCTATGCCTTCGAATCCTTTATTATCGATATGCATTGAAGGCGCCAATAGAATAGATATAGAGCCTAATCCTAATCCTACAAGACTTACTGAAATAATTAAGTAAAAGAAGTTTTTTGAAAAAATTATTAAAATAAATCCCATTAGAGTAATTAAAAAACTCATTACTATGAAGTTATTAACTTTTTTTGAAACATTAATTAATAGCGAACCAATACCATTAAAAACCCATAAAATTGCAATTATTATGGAAATATAAAAAGGAGTTATATTAAGTGAATACGCATATAAAGGCAAAACTGATTGGGCTATAATAGAAGAAAACCTAACTATCGATGTAGATACAAATAGAACCCTATTACTTAAGGTTCTATTCATAAAATTATAACCCTGATAAAACATTTTCATAAACTTTTGTAAGTTCAATACCAACTGTTTCTGGATCGTGCCTTTCTTTAATTAGTGAAATGCTGTTTTCAGAAAACGATTTCCTAACATACTCGTCCGAAATTAATATCGACAGATATTTTTCATAATCATATTCATTTTTGCCCACAAATCCATTGTATCCATGAATTACGGATTCTCTTATAGAATTAATATCTGACGAAACTACTGGAACACCGTAGGACATAGATTCTAGGATCGTTAATGCATAAGCATCGTATCTAGTAGGTAAAAATGTAATATCTGATGCAGGTATTATTTTTTTATAAAGAACGTTATCATCAGGGTTACTGAAATGATATATATTTTTATAACTGCTGATTAATTTCTTTATATTATTTGGTATTGAGCCAACATAAAATAAGTTCAAATCATTAAACTCTTTTGATAATTTAATAAAAACTTTTAATACTATATCTCCTCCTTTTCTAATAAAATCTCTGCCTATAAATAATATATTGATTCCTTTGTGCTCAATTTTGTTACTTGCTTTGATCGGCATTGGAGGAGGAATTAAAACAACTTTTGATGAATCAACACCGTCTTTTATAAAACCTTTTCTAGCCCAATCAGACCATGTTATTATTGCTCTGCAAGGAGAAGAGTTAAGATAATAAACTAGAAAATCTAGTGCAATATTATAAGTAAATCCTTTTCCACCATAGTATTGATCTAAGAATTGGCTAGGACTTTCATCATTTTCATGTATCCATGGTCTTGAATATAGATAAAAATTCCAAAAGAATGAGTGTATAATTTTTTCATCCTTAGGAATTGGTTGTGATAATCCCTTTAATATTAATCTGGAAAGAGTTGATATCACATTATCTTTATTAAATTCGTAATTTGATGAATTCTTAAATAAAGGGATAACATCGTTAAATATAGTATATTGAACACCTTTTGGAGGATATTTATATCTTAAATATGACCCTCTTCTTAATTTTTTTGTTTTACCATCGATCTCAGAAACTAACATAACTTTCATTAATTTTCACCCTATCCTTTCTTCAATAACTGGACCAAAGTATTTCATAATTTCATTTTTGCTCAATACTCTCATATATTCTTCTGGCATCGGGAATAAATCTGATCTCATGTGTTTTAAGTTTCTCCACTTTACCGTTGGATATATGAGTTCTTTTAGAATCATAGCTCTGTGTTTGTATTGTATTACTGTTTCAAATATTTCTCTAATTACGTCTTTAATATCTTTTTTCCTTGAAAATCCAAGGGACGGCAGGATTTTATGCTCTACGCTATAATAATGTTCTTCTGCCTCTACTCTAGGATTATCTATGTGCTTTACATTTGGTTTAATTCCAAATTCGTTTGCTATCTCTAATACTTTGTTAGCGAGCTCTAATGTATTATAGATCTCATCTAGCTGATTAACAACTCTATATTCTCCTTCTTTAGGTGGATTCTCTAATAATAGAGTTAAGGCATTAATACTATCATATAATGATAAGAATCCTCTTGTTTGTTTCCCTTTTCCATAAATTAACAGTTCATTTAAAATTACAGCTTGGACTACATATTTGTTTATAACGGTTCCCCAATTGGAATCAAAATCAAATCTTGTTTCTAATGATTCATTAACTATTTCGTCAATTTTAGTTCCATATACTACTCCTTGCATAACATCAGTTGCCTTGATTCCATGAAGTTTATTTGTTAAAAGCAAATTATACGTATCGAAAATTTTTGTAAGATGGTAGTAGCTTTGTCCAAACCTAGGAAACATAACTTTTGTTTTCCTATTTTTATATTCTATTTCTATATCTCCTTCCGTGATTTCTATATTAGGTGTTCCATATTCTCCCATAGAGCCCATTTTAAGCAAATGAGCTCCTGGAGAGTGCCTTATTAATGAAAACATTATATTTATGTTCGAAATAACATTGTTAATTTCTGTATAAAGCACATGTTCTTGGTCAATCATACTAAAAGGAGCACTCCTTTGTTGTGCGAGATGTACAACAGCCTCAGGTTTATATTTTGAAATTAAATGATCAACTTGCTCAGGGTCTCTTGCATCAATTGGTTCAAATATTAGATTGTCTTTTCCAAAGGTTTCTTTATAAGCTATTAGTCTTTCTGACATAGACTTTATCGGTGTTAATGAATCAGATTTTACTGATTTAACTAATGCTCTTGTCGAAAAATTGTCAACCATTATTATTGGTATGTCATATTTGACTCCTAAATGTATTGATAATGGCCAACCTATATAACCATCGGCGCCAAATATTATAATTGGTCCTTTCATTATATCCCCCAAAAAGAAACGTAAATTATGATAAATATATACTAGCAAGTACAGACAGTATAGACAAACTGTCTATAAGCTTAGACCAAATCCCCTTAGAAACGAATCAATCTTTTTGAGTTCTTTTACAAACTCTTTACCTTTGTTTGTTAAGATATAATATCTGTTGTCTCCATCATTTATCTCATTTATTATTTCTTTTTGTTTTAATTCATCTATATATTTTAATAATCTATCATAGGGAATATTCGCGTTATACATAATCCTTGTTAATCTCGCTTTATCTTCTTTTTCTATGGTTTCCAATATGTCTAAGTATATCTTTACTCTTGATCTATTTTTCTTTTGTTCTACCAATATGACCACTCCTTATTAAAAATATTAATAACGAAAGGAAACCCAAAAATTGTATTATGTTTGCTATAAAATAGTAATTTACTGAAAATGATAGAGATGACAGCAAATAAACTATATGGGAAATTAGCATTAATGAGAAGGCTATTAAAACGAGCAATGAGAAAGTATTTTTATTTTTCATATGAATTAAATAGCCTGAAAATACTATAAGTCCTAATAAAAATATTAATATTATTTGAACTGCATCAAATACGTATGCGCCTAATAAAAAATATTCTCTCTTCTTTGTTAAAATTATTGTAATGAGCAATGGTTCTGCATTGCTCCAATATGCTTCCCTAGTATATCCTATAGTAATTATAGTATATGCTATTAATTGTAAAAATAAATATATTAGAGAAGAAATATAAGTTGCTCTTAAGTCTTCTGATATTCTTGCTATATTAAAAGATAATAATATCATTAATGAACCTTGTATAATAAGTCCTAAACCTAATAAGGCAAATCCTAAACTAATATAATTTAATACATTTTCCTTAATTATTTTATTATATTTAAATGAAACTAGGCTAACTGATAAGGCAACAATGCCACTTACTATATATAATATAGCATTTACATTTAGATATATTACTTGATTTCCATAGACAATTATCAAATTTTTTCTCCTAAAATATATTAAGTATATACGTTGTTTTAAGCTTTAATTGTTAAAATCATTTGTGAGTTAAAAATCCTATTAATGGATCTATATTGTCAATTATTATAAAGCCAAATCTCAAAAATTGGAGTCTAGAACCTTTGTTGTAATTATTAATGTAATTTTCTACAACTCCCTTATGATCTTTAAATTGAAGTCCATAGGGTTCCCTAATTAAAATCTCTTTGAATTCTTTATGAGGAACCCATTGGATTATTTGTAGTTTCTCTTTTCTAGCATAACTAATATCCTTGTTAATAAACTTTAATGATCCATTTTTGTATTCATAATTACCTAATTCCATGAGTCTAAATCTTTTTAAGTTTAGATCTTTTTCATCTACAAAAACTTCATCGCCATTGCAAATACTTATAGACCTTTTCCTGTTTGGCGCATCAGGATGTAATGGTATTTCTGCATTTAAGCATGTAGGTTGTTCTACACTTACCTTAACTGGGTTTTCCACAAACATTAATCTGTCTGCTATCGGGTCTAATTTCTTTCTATTAACTGAGGCTAAGTTAATCCAACTTAACTTAGCGTCTCCGCTTTTTATGCCAACTTCTAATATAACCTCTTTTATAGATTCAGGTAAAATGCCTCTTCTTCTCAGTCCTGAAATTGTACCAAATCTTGGATCATCATAACCTAAGAACTCTTTTGGATTCTCAGACATGATTTTCCTAATATAGCTTTTGCTCATTATAAATCCTTCTAATTTCAATCTGCCAAAGTGAATATAAATAGGCATTTTCCACTTCAGACATTTGTATATATATTCCTGTTTCATTGTGTTAAGTTCATGCTCTTTCCCTCTTAATACATGCGTTATACCTAATAGGTGATCATCAACGCTTACAGCAAAATTATATGTAGGCCACGTTACATATTTATCTCCTACAAGCGGATGCGGATAAGACGATGTATCGATAATTCTAAATGCAATCCAATCTCTAATGCTTGGATTAGGATGGGTAACATCAGTTTTTATTCTTAATATAGCTTCTCCTTCCTTATAATAATTGTTTATCATTTTGTCAAATTCTTCTAAGTTTTTTTCTGGAGAAGTATTTCTATCAGGTGGTTCCATCTGTTTAGATAAAAGCTTTTTGCCTTCATCACCTGATTTGTCAACGTAAGCGCACCCGTTTTTTATAATTTCTTTTGCAACATCATAAAATAAGTTCATTCTTAAACTTTGTATATATTCTTCATCAGGTATGACTCCAAGCCATTTCAAATCTTCTCTTATTAGGTTATATGCTTCTTTTATTGGAGTTTTTGTTCTTGGATCAGTATCTTCAAATCTTAAAATCATCTTCCCTTTATATATCTTTGAATACTCATAGCTTAATATCGCTGGTCTTGCATTTCCGATGTGTATTACGAAGTCAGGATTCGGTGCAAACCTGGTTACAACTCTACCAATTTCAGCATTTGGCAAAGGAGGAAGTGTTTTTTCTTCTTTTTCTTCTTTTTTAGATTCTATCTTTATTCCAAGCTTTTCTATTTCCTTTTTCTGATCATCAATACTCATTGCATTAACTTTTTCAACTAAATTACTGACTATTTTGGAAATTTCTCTAGCTTTCTGCCTAAGATCACTTCTCTCTCCTAATATCATAGACATTACACTGTTTGTTTGAGCTTTCCCCCCATGTTCAAATGCATTTAACAAAGTGTATTTCCAAACTATGCTTTCTAAATCCTCGCTCAACTTTATCCCCTATTTGTCCCTATTTATTGAAAATTCAGCTAGTTCTTTAAGAGACTTAAATGATTCTTCGTCCTTTATTAAACCCATTTTTTCAATAGAATCAAGTCTGTCTAAAGCGTTGTTGTAATAATTTTTGGCTAGCATTTCTGCATAGTTTAACGATCCAGATTCTTTAATAATGTCAACAGCTTCTTTAATGTTCTCATCAGATTGATTGCCGGAAAAAAGTTTAATAAAGAATTCTTTCCACTCGCTCTTCCTTTTAGATGCATATAAAACTAAAATAGTTTTCTTTCCTCTTCTCAAGTCATTATATATAGGCTTTCCTGTCTTTGCTGGATCACCGAATATTCCTAATATATCATCTCTTATTTGAAATGCAAGCCCTACAAACCTTCCAAATTGACCCAAAAGCTCTGTTATTTCGTCATCGGAATTAGATGCTATACCTCCTAATTTTGAAGAGGTCTCTATTAATGCACCTGTCTTTAAGTAAATCATTTTTAGATAATCTTTTTCATCAACGTCCCATGTTTTTTCAAACATAATATCGTATCCTTGACCCTCTGCAATCTTCCTTGACCCGTCTCCAATAACTTCAATGGCTTTTGCAATTTCCTTATAATCTGCGCCAGCTCTAATAGCTAGATATGGCGTTAAAAATGCGTAAGAAAACATCAGATCTCCAGCTAAAATGGCCCAATTAACTCCGTATATTTTATGTACAGTAGGTATACCTCTTCTAAAATCATCATTATCCATTATATCATCATGCACTAGGCTGAAATTATGAAGAATTTCTACCGCGGCTGCATAATAAACTGCTTTTGCTTCTGAAGGGGCACCTCCAAGAGCTTTTGATGACGCAAGAGTTATCATTGGCCTTAATCGTTTTCCTCCAGCCTTAATCAAATGCATGGCAGCTTTATAAAGATCCTCCGGTTCCCCCCTTAATATGTCTGAAATATACGAATCTATAAGCGACGCATATTTTTCTCCTACTTTGTTTAAATTCTCATATGACATGATCTTTCATCCTCCATAATAATGCTTGTGTTCTCTTGTTCAAATATTCATTTGGTTCAATACCTCTAATTAAAAGCTCATCCCTTAGCCTCCCCCATATTGTTATTTTGGATTTCCATAATGAATAAACATTTTTACCTCCAGAAAGAAATATAACAGTTTTTAGTTGGTATATCATTTTCTTTATATAATTTTCCAATCCCTTTTCACCCTCTATTTTTAAAATTTTTAAAATAGGAAAAGCCATTCCTGCTATATCAGAGCCTAATGCTATTGCCTTAGCTGCATCTAAGCCATCTCTAATTCCACCGCTTCCTATAATGTAAGAGTCCATAGCGCCCATTCTCGCTTCTATTATACTTAAAGCTGTGGGATTTCCCCAAAAATCAGCCAACTTGCCTGGTTCTTTTAAAGGATATCCATGTTTTTTCCTAGATCTTATGCTTTCTGTTTTTATCCAATTTGTTCCACCTAACCCTGCTACATCAAAGCATTTTATGTCAATAGACCTTAGAACTTTTATAAGTTCTTTGTTCAATCCATTACCAACTTCTTTTATTATGATAGGTACACTTATTTTTTCATTTATTTCTTCAATTTTTGAAATTAAATTTGAAAAATTTGTATCCCCCTCATCCTGATAAGCCTCTTGTCCAGGATTTACATGGATTGCAATAGCGTTAGCCTTAATCATATCTATTGCTTTTTCCAACTCTTTTATACTATAACCTTTATTCAATTGGGCAACTCCTATATTAGCAATCAAAAATGCATGAGGCGCATTTTCTCTAACTATGCTGAATGAATGAATTAATTTAGGATTTTCTATGGCTGCTCTTTGACTTCCTACTCCCATTGCTAAATTAAATTTGTTTACTACTTTTGAGATGCTATCATTTATTTTTTCCGCTTCTGGATGTCCTCCTGTAATACCTGTTATTACAAGAGGTGCGTCTAGACTACTGCCACAAAAATCTTTACTTAAGTCTATTGAATCTAAATCATTTTCAGGCAAAGGATTGTGAACAAATCTAACGTAATCCAATAGATTGCTTTCTTTTGACTGTACATTTTCATTAACTACTATATCGATATGTTCTAGTTTCCTTTCTTCAGTGCTCAAAATCAACCCCTTCCGTTTTTACAAGTTATGTTTATGATTTATTAATGTTTATAAAAATAAGATAGCTACATTTTTATAAATCAGTTTACAAATATATTATCTTCGTTAAGATTAGAGCTTTTATAGTTATCATTTTTAATTAGACCTATGCCATTCGATATTTGTTTGGATTAAAAAGTAAAAATATTTGTTGTTAATTTTAAGAGAAGAAGTTATTTTATTCCAACAGTGCAAAGAAACTAAAGAAAACATGAATAAAGGAGCAGAATCCATTAAGTGATGTAACCTAATACTCAAGGTATCCTTTATCCTTTAGAGCGAAGAGAAGAGATTATATTAGTCAATGATTATAAAAATTATTGTGAATAATTATGTGTTTAAAGACAAGGAATAAATAAAATAATTTTAAAATATGCGCATCGAAATTACTTCTATCTAAAGAATATTGTTTATTTTAATTTTTTAAAATAGCTAGAATTTATTAAGGTAAAATATAATCCAGTAATTGTAGGAGCAAATATGGTTAGAATAAGCTATTATAAAGGATTGATAGTTTCCGATACTTATACACCACAAATGAAGTACGACGAAAAAATGAAGAAGTATATATCATTAGCTTATAAATATAAAGAAATAATTGACTATTTTAAAGAGTCTGGTATAAGCGTTAAAGATTCTGTTTTAGACCCACTCCCTTTTCCCATTATTAATGACAGAATAAAGTTAAGAACTTATCAGGAAAAGGCATTAAGCTTATGGTTAAAGGTTAAGAGGGGAATCATTGTATTGCCTACAGGAGCTGGAAAGACGCATATAGCATTAAAGGCAATCTCCAATTTAAAATCTTCTTCATTAATTATAGTCCCTACAATAGATTTGCTTGAGCAATGGTATAGGGCAGTAATTAAAGAATTAAGTGTTACACCAGGTAGGATTGGTGGAGGGTATGATGAAGTTCACGGAATTACTGTAACTACTTATGATAGTGCATACTCTAAAATTGATGAATTAGGGGACAAATTTTTATTTTTAATTTTTGATGAGGTTCATCATTTACCATCTGAAGGGTATATGGAAATAGCACAATTAAGCCCTGCTCCATATAGAATGGGATTAACTGCAACTCCGGAAAGAGAAGATGGTAGGCATACATTCTTGCTTGATTTGGTAGGACCTGTTATATATAAGATAAATCCTGAAACATTATCTGGAAAGTATTTAGCTGAATATGATGTTGAAAGAATTTATGTTAACTTAGAAGAAGATGAAGAGATCAGATATAAAGAAATGAGAAGGAAAATGAAAGAAATTTTAAATAGATTAAACATAGAATTAAAAAGTATTAATGATTTTAAACGATTTCTCTATTATGCAGGTAAAAATAAGGAAGCTAGAGAAGCTTTACAACTTTGGTATGAATCGACTAATATTGCTATAAATTCAAATTCAAAAATAAAAAAGTTAAAAGAACTATTAAATCTTTATAAAGATAATAAAATTATTATTTTTACAAGAGATACTACTATGGCTTATAGGATATCAAAAGAATTTTTGATTCCTGTTGTAACATATAAGACACCGAAAGATGAAAGGAAGGAAATTATGGATAATTTTAGAAATAGTAAATATAGGGTAATTGTAGCATCAAATGTCTTTGATGAAGGAGTTGATATACCCGATGCATCCATTGCTATTATAGTGGGAGGTTATGGAACTAGAAGGCAATTCATACAGAGATTAGGTAGAATACTTAGAGTTAAAGAGGGAAAGAGAGCAAAACTTATTGAAATAGTAACGAAAGGAACATCTGATTATAGTCTTAGTTTGAGGAGAAGAAAAGGTGTTTAGCACTGATTTATTAAGAGTAAAATACAAAAAAGATAAAGTATATCTTGAATATATAGGAAATAATGAGAAAGATTTAATAGAAGAAATGGCTTCGTTGCTAAAAGAAAATTTATCTATAGGAGAATTCAAAAATGAGATAAAATATTTAAAAAAGGCTTATGATCCAAAATTGGTTGAAGGAATATCAACATTATTACTTAGAAAATCTATCGTAGAAAATAAATCCCCAATAGATCCAAGAATTATTAGAAGCAGGATTTATTCCTACGGGCCTGTTATTGATGATTCTGAAAAAGAAAAAATCTTGAAAAAAGTTAAAGAAGAAATAGGTGTTGATCCATTAAAATACATTTTTGCTGATTTAGAGGAAGAAATGATAATAAAAAAAGTGCCAGAATTGATCCCTGAAAATCTATTAAGGGAATATAATTTTGAATTGCTTCAAACGGCACTAATGAAAACTTTAAGAGTTGATGTTTTTATTAGCAATAAATGGAAGGATTTGCTGTTTACTGCAAAGAGATTAGGTTTAATGTATGATGCATATAATGATCCACTTAGGGTTGAATTTTATGGTCCGGCTTCAATGTTAAGACTAACAGAAAGATATGGTAGGTCAATATCTATGCTGTTGCCTCAAATAGTCTCAAATAAAGTGTGGAAGATTAAGGCAGAATTTGTGGGAAAATATAATAGGACTTACATATTGGAAACGAAAAATGATGATGCGGAATTTCCTCTAGAAGAAATATATAGCGAAATAACTTTTGATAGCAATATAGAAAAAGATTTCTATTCTAAAATGAAAATTATTGCGAAGGATTGGGAAATAATAAGGGAACCTCAACCTCTAATAGTTAACAATACAATATTTATTCCAGATTTTATGCTATCAAAAAATAACATTAACATATACGTTGAAATAGTTGGTTTTTGGACAAAAGAATATTTAAGAAGGAAATCAGAAAAAGTTAGAGAAATTAAATTACCTTTAATACTTGTTGTTGATGAATCATTAGGGTACGAAGATTTTAATAATGAAAATATAATAAAGTTTAAAAAAACGATCAACATAGCTGCTGTATATTATTTAATAAATAAAATATATAACAATTTAATCAATAAGATTGAAAGTAAAGATAATAAAACTATTAATTTAAACGAAAATGTAATTTCCTACAATGACGTATCTAAAAGATTTAAAGTACCTAAGGAAAACATTAAAGAAGGTAATTACAATATAGTAGGTTATACGAGGTTAAAGAATTATTTAATTAAAAATGAATTTTTAGAAGAAATTAAAAAGGAAGATTTTAATAACAAGAAGATTTCTGAACTAGTTGATAGATACGGCGAATGGATAATAGAAGTTTTAGATTATTTGGGTTATCAAATTAAATGGGTTAATATTACAGAAGCAATAGTAAAAAAGATTCAATGATTATGGTTTTGCTTAATGCTGTCCACGATTTCAGCATACAGGAAACCAATTATTATCCATCCCATAAATAAATTTTCAATTATTTTGTTCACTGTACCTAATGAATAAATTAATACTATCAGAGAAAATAATGCAGCAACTAAACCTATAATTATATCTCCAATTTTGGTTAAAATAAAATTAATAATTTTTCTTATTGCATAATTGCTTATAATAGATGCCCTCCTTTTAAGTTCTCTTATTGATGAAAATATAAGAGAAAAATTCGCAGATAAATGTACAAACACATTTGCTAATCCTGCTAGTGCTCCCAGTTCTAAGAAGAGGTAAAAAGGATTTTTTATTGTAGCCAAACCTAAGAATGAGATAATCCCATATATAAATGCTGTTAAAATAGATGCCATGATTGGTTCATTATTTCTTAACCATGTAAACACGCTTGGTAGCATATCCCTTTGTGACATTGCATACACAGTTCTTGATGTACCTAACATGAAAGAAAGCGAAGCAAGTATACCATCACTAATAGCGGCATAAACCATAATAAGCAAACCAACTATACCAAAGTTAGTCTTTAATAACGAAAGAAGTGGCGCTGTGCTTGATAATATAGTGGATAATTGTGATTTATATAAACCTATATCTATAATACCATATATGGCAAGGCTTGTTATTAATCCTCCAATAATAATGACCAAAAGTACTACTCTTCCAATATCTTTACTATTTATGCTTTCTTCTGATAAGGGAGTTATGGATCCATAGCCTGTTGGAATACCTATAGCAAATAACAAAGATATTGCTATTTGGCCTAGTGGAGGTATCTTTTGTATAGGATTGAAAAAGTGGAAATTAGATAAATAGATACTAATAACGAAAATAGCTGCTATAACTATAATTTCTATTATTCCTGATAGTTCAGCATATTTAGCTGATGGCTTAATTCCTATAATTAAAAAAGTTGATGCTGGAATAAATACAATTAAAGCAGATAATAATGGATTTAAATTAAAAACAAAGTGTAGGACAAAACTTGATCCAATTATATACGCAGCTCCATAAAAAGATGAGTAAAAAATGTACATCCAACCTGTTTCCAAGCCTAGCCTTCTAGTTAGGCTATACATTGCATATATATAGTATCCTCCACCTTCTTCATATTTTTTTGATAGTTTAGAGACAACTATACCATTTATTAAAACTAATAACATACCGAACACTATAATTATTGGCGAAAAAAGAAATGAATATAATATAACGCTTGTTGCATAAGTTAATAACGATAGAAATGGGGCTTGTCCACCTAGTGATAAGAAAAGTAGATCCTTAAAAGAGAGCCCTTTTTTCAGCCTGCTTGATTTTCTAAGTCTTAAGTATTCAGTTTTAGATTCAAAATTGCTACTATCAGCTACATTGTCTTTGTTCATGAACAGCACCGTTTCTTAGCTCATTATATTTTGTTTGATAAGGTATTCTTATTTATATTTTGTTGAGATACATATATTAAAAATTTGGAATTTATTTTAAATATTATTTAATATTCTGTTTAATGCATCTTCACTTCCTTTCTTAAAATGATTAGTTTCCCAATGAGAGATCAATTTAAATAAGCCGCTAAATCTTATATCCCACTCGTTGATTAATTTGTTGTTATCTATCCTTAATTTTGAAATTCCTTTGAATGGACCATCTAGATAATAGGCTACTACTTCTTTTTTCTCATAATTAATTTCATACCTAACTTTTGCTACTGAAGGGAAGACAAACTTTACAAGAGCCTCAATACTTTTCTCATCATTTTTCACTATATTTATCTCTCTATGTCCATGCCAGTATTTAGGTATGTCAGAGATGTTTGAAATTATTTTCCAAACCTTTTCTTCGTCTCCTTTAAATTCTTTTTCTAGTTTAAAGTACGTCATTTTTATCAATCCTATAATGAAGATTAACTACTTAAATTCTTTTTTATATATTTTAAAGTGTGATTAGGATGATAGAGATAAGGAATTTTGCGTCAGAGGCGATTATTAATGAAGTAGGCGCGTATGTAGAAAAAATAGTTATAAACGGTAAAGATATTTTATTGCACGGTAATATAAATAATCCAACTCATAGCGGTATGGCAATTTTAGTTCCTTTTGCTAATAGAATTAAAGGAGGAGAGTATGAATTTAATGGTAAAAAATATTTTCTCAATAAGAACAGTGAAGGTAACGCCATACATGGTTTAATAGTAAATAAAAGATTTGAGGTTATTAATAAAAGCAGCAATTCTATAACTTTATCCTATAATCTTAAAGATAATGGTTATCCATCAGAATTAAATATAAATATTAAATATGTTATAAACAGAGAAAGTTTTAATGTAGAATTTCTTATAAAAAATGTTGGTAGTAATGAAGCCCCATTAACTGTTGGAGCTCATCCATATTTTATTATAGAAGATTCCTGGAAGATTAATCCGACTCAAGTAAAAAAGTGTGCTAGTATAAACAAAATTCCAACAGGGGAACTAATAGATTATGAAATAGAAGGAAATAAAGAATATGACGATTGTTTCTATATAGGTAATCAAGTTAAATTAGATTCTAAATACTCAACTATTATTATAAAAACTATTAAAATGCCTTATTTTCAAATTTATACAGGCATTAAAGGAGCAGTAGCTTTAGAGCCTATGAGTGGAGCACCTGATGCTTATCACAATTATATCGGATTAGATTTAATTAAGTCTGGAGAAATTAAAAATTATGGTTTTACAATCTACTCATAGATTTGCATTACGACATCATGCTAATGAAGAAAGATTCTCATCATAAAAAATTTTAATCTTTTCTAATTCATTCAATATGTTATTTCTAAAATCTAATATATAAGATCTAGGAAGTTTTGGCTCGGCTTTCTTTAAAACAATTTCTTCAACAACGTAGTATTTTTTATATGTTTCATTTAACTTACGCCATTCGATTTCTTTAAGAGCATCTTCAACGTTTTGGTCCCTACTTAGTAACCCAGTTAGCATCATAACTGATATTATGGGATAGCCAACGTATCCTCTTAATTTTGTCCCATTATCGTCACTATAAACAATATAATCATCATTAGCCTTTTTTATGATAACTTTATAAGTTTTGTCTCTTTCACTGCTTATAACCTTAGCAATAATTGTTTCATCATTAGCCTTCTCTATAGTAATTCTTCCGTCAGCAATTGCACCAGCTGCCTCTAAAATTTTAATTTTTGGGGGCATTTTCAGTTTGATCAACAACATCACCTGAATTAATTTGTAATCATACATTCTTATATATTTTTAAAATATTTACATTAAATAATTGCTAATTATTATAACTGCTGTATTGGTGTGCTATAGAGAAAGATTTAAATAGTTGTTACACTTTAATAAATTTGTAAAGGTGTATCAAATGTGGGAGAATTAATTCCACTAGTTTCAGAATCAAATAATCAAGATGATTTGGAATTTAAAGCAAAATTAATATATAGCTATCTATTAAAAATTAAATTAAGTCACGTAAATGATTACGACATTTGTGATTCAATAGATTTTTATTCTGTTAATTGTTCTAGTTTAAAAAACGTTTTAAAATTTATATCATGCAAGAGCGCTATAAAAATGAATCTTATGTCTTCTTATGTAAACATTAATAATAAAATAATAGAAAAAAATATTAGTTTAGTTATGGAAAGATGTAATAATGATTTTATAAGAGAGTCTTTACAAAAGATAAAAGATAGCTTAACATGAGAAAATAAATGGTAAAATGAACAACAAATCTCTCATTTATAATGCGTAGGTAAAAGTTTTTGATTTTAACAGGTATTTAGATGCTACCTTGAAATCCATTGGTCAATTAAAAATCGGGGGGGTGAGTTGATTATTTTTACAATAACAAAAGAAGGAAGAAGAGCAGAACTCATAAAAGAGGTAACCCTTAAGATCTTAAAAACTTTCACTATAATTTAGGGAATCTTGTCATTTAGGATGAAGATGATTATTTATAAGATCTTGTTGTATGCTAGATTGGAGAGTTGAAATGTAAAAGGATGAGATGTTACCCCAGAACGGTTCACAGATTTGTCAAGCCTTCACTACCTTTGAAGGGAAATAAATTATATCAAATTTAAATTCTTATTTTATAATAGCTTAACGTGATCTAAGATGAAAATATCAAATTTGCCATATTATGAAAAATGGTTTATATATGGTATTATAATAGGTGTAATAATAGGTATAGCGGATTTATCTTTATATTACTTAAATATCTTCGTTATAGAACACATGATTTTAAGAAATATAATTGGAGTTTCTTTACCTCATCCAGGACAATCATTTTATATGAATTATTGGGCCTCTTTTAAAAAATTACTATTCCTGCCTATAGTAATAGGTGTTGCCACATTTTTATCAGTTATAATAGCTTTGTTTATGAAAACAAAAGAGGTAGGAAGTGATGTAGCTATTAGAGCATTTCATAGAGGTCTTAGGATAAGATTTATAGAAATTCCAGCATCGATACTTTCATCTTCAATGACTATAGGTTTAGGTGGTAGTGCAGGTAGAGAAGGTCCTGCTTCCCACTCGGGAGCTGGCATAGGACAAACTATAATAGATTTATTAGGAGGTACTCCAGAAGATAGAAGAATAGCAACAGCGGTAGGTATGGGTTCTGCAATTGGAGTTATCTTTAAAACTCCGTTTGCTGGTTCCCTTCTGGCAGCAGAACTACTCTATAAGCGAGATTTAGAACCTAATGTAATATATCCTTCATTAATTTCATCGAGTATAGGTTATGTTATATTTTCCTCTATAACTGGTTTTTCTCCTATATTTGGAACTTATTCCTTACCATTTAATCCTGAGAGATTACCTCTTTATGTACTGCTTGGTTTAATAGCAGGAGGTATGGCAATTTTATATCCATATTTAATGTTTGAAACAAAAAAATTTTTGGATTTAAGATTTAAAAATATAATTGAGAAAGCTTTAGTTGGTGGGATAATAGCTGGATTAATTGCTATCTTTTTCCCTGAAGTTATGGGAGAAGGATATGGATGGCTTTGGTACATTTCAAACTTCAATGCAGTGCCATCTATGTTTCCCCTAATTATAGCTTTGTTTTTATTACCATTAGCAAAGATTATTGCTACATCATTCACTATAGGCTCTGGAGCTAAAGGAGGCGTGTTTGCTCCAGGAATAGTTATTGGTGGTTATACTGGTTTAGCGGTTGGTTATGCATTTCATTTATTGTTTCCTAGTCTTGTAACTACACCAATGCCTTTTATGATAGTAGGAATGCTTTCTACTTTTGGTATTGCAGGCTCAGTACCTATAAGTGTTACAATGATGGTAGTTGAGATGACAGGTGGATTACAATTACTTCCAGCAGAAATGGCTGCTTTGGCTTCAGCTTACCTTGTTGCCAGAAATTCTAGAGGAATTTTTAATGAACAACCCTTAAATAGGCAAGAATCACCAGCTCACGCATCTGAGTTTTCAATGCCATTATTAACAAAAATAAAGGTTTCTGATGCAAAAATTTCAAAGATTTTTGTTAAACCTACTGATAATATAAAAAAAGCAATCGATCTAATGAATTCTTTAAATTTATTCTCGTTACCAATAGTTGATGAACTAAATAATTTACATGGAATTGTTAGGTTAACTGATATAATAAAAGCAAAAGAAGACGAATTAGTTATAAAATATTCATTGCCAGCACCGACATATGTACGACCTAATTCTTCCTTATATGACGCCTTTGATGTAATGAAAAGCTCTAGATATGCCATTGTTATGGAAAACAAGAAGTTTTTGGGCATTCTATTACTTGATGATATTGTAAAGACTTACAAAGAATTTTTGGACAAAAATAATAAAATAGAATAGTTTATAATAGTGTTATATAGTGTTTTTGATTTTAAATATTAAGTGATGTTAACGGGCCCGGCGGGATTTGAACCCGCGCCCTTCAGCTCCGGAGGCTGACACTCTATCCTGGCTGAGCTACGGGCCCATTCTATTGTTATATTTGAAATTAATAATATATTAAAAGCCTAAACTAATAAAAGATCATATTATGTCCTTGTTCTTATATTACCAATGTATAACATTTTCTATTCTTTAATACTAGGGATATTTCTTTAAATTTTTCACAATTATTTTAAATTATTAAAAATTCAAACGTTTACTTTTTTATAGAAAAATTGAGATTTGTTATTTCTTTTGCTATAGGTAATGTGAAATCTCATGAACACGATTTACCTTTGAATGTCTGGGATAATATTTGAGTATATCTATTAATTCTTAAAATGTTAAAAATAAAGCATTAAATTAGTTATGAATAGCACCTATAAAGAATATTATTTCTAAATTATAATATTCCAGCAAATTTGTATGTTAATATATAAGTTGAAGTGTATTTATTAAATAATTTACGCATAACGATTTTAGTTCAAGTTTATAAGCTT
>NZ_JAGDXI010000021.1 GCF_023256325.1 Caldisphaera sp. | reverse complement strand
ATTAAATAGAGGAGCAGTTGGATTTTCTGTTGAGTTAAAAGTTATAGTGGGGACACTAATTAATGGAGCTAGTTCAAGGCTTACATTGGGACTAACTGTTAATTCAATTAAACTTTGAGATGAACCTCCTATTAATGAGCCTTTATTCGTGTAAAAATTATACATTACCATATATCTGCCAGGATATTTATATACATAAGAAGTGTATTGAGACGAAATATTCTTTATATTTCCATCACCAAAGTATACCAAAGCGTATTTGGCATTTGTTGGGAATGATGGTAAATAAAAGTTTACGCTTGAACCAGCTGCTAAAGCACTAGATGAAGTTGTTATTGCAGAAAATAATTTATAACTGGATGAGGTCGTCAAAGTATTTGGCAGGCTTGAAGGCTTTCTAGTTGCTAAATATACACCTATTCCTATAACAATTATTATAATAGCTATTCCAATTATTACTCCTTTAGATATTGTACGCATACCTTTACGGGTACTCATTAAGATTCACCTTACATGACTTCTATAGGAATTCGATACATAAATACTACGTGAAAAGTCTATAATGGCAAATCATGGGGATAAAATATACATATTTCTGTGTATTCATGCATAGTGTTTTTTAAGGATTTCAATTTAAAAGGAATGTTAAATAAATAGTCATAAAAGCTATCAATTAAAATGTCCTATATAAATTTTACTCCGTAATATCTATCTAAATTTGTGGAAAAAAGAATAATAGTTTATGATGATCTAGAATATCACTAGGATGTGGTGAGAAAGTATGAGTATAAGAGGATTTAAGAGGTATGGGATAAAAGTCTTGAGTGTTTTACCTGCAGTAATAGCAGTAATAAGTTTGGTTTTGAGCCTGCACTTTGGCCAGCCAACAACACATGCACATTTGCAATCGGTGAATCCAGTAACTGGCGATGACGATATATTTGTATGATTAATTTTATAATTTTTAATTTTATTGTTCATTTTTGAGATAATGTTCATTATACCATTCTTCGAATTCTGATAATTTTACCTTCCTTCTAGCTATTTCTTCTAAATTACTATTAGGTACCCATTCTTTTAATAAAGGATTGTATTCTCTATATGGTAACAAATATCTTTCCTTAATATCTCTACCCAATAAATTATATTGTATTACTTCATCCCAATTATATTGCCTGTATTCGTTTACAATAGTGGTATCAAAATATTTAACGTGAATAACATAGTTAAAATAAATTACGTTATCTCCCAAAAAAATTTGTCCTATATAAGGAAAAGCTAAAAGCCTTTTAAATATATCTCTTACGCTTTTATTTGGCCCCTTTAACAATATATATCCTGAAGTAAAAGGCATAGGTTCATTTAGTCTTAAATTAAATGAATTTAGACCGACTTTCGGTAGGAAAGCTCCTCCTCTTGAATAGAGCTTAGAATGATTTAAATGATATTTAAATGAAGAAAAAGGTTTAAATCTTTTTAATGGACTTGGACCTTTAAAAGCATCTACTAATAAACGATAATTATCTATCGCATTAGCAGACAATGCGGCTAATATTAATACATCCAGGGCATCAGGTTTCCTTTTTGGATCCGGTACTTCAACGTTTATTGGTGGATGACCATCTATCATTTTATAGATTTTATCTATATCATATAATTTATCATTTTTTTCATCGTAATAATACAACCAATTAGGCCGCGAGTTATACATATCATTAAATACATAAACATTTTCATTTGTTATTTCCTTTAATTTGTTAATTGCTTGTTTTTCATTATATGGAAAATAATAATGTAATATAGTTCCTATTGAACTAAACATTCTTCCAACTAACCAATATTCCTTAAGCGGTGAAGATTCTATCCATTTCCCTCTAATAATACCTAAAACAAATCTTAACCTAATAAGCCTCCTGGAAAAGTCTAGTACTATTGTTGCAAATTTGCTATTTCTTAATATTCGGTAGTAATTTTCAAGTGTTGAATCAGGTATATTCATGAGCTCAGATAATCTGGTTAAACTATAAGGTGGAGTATTCTCTTGTATTGTATTCATTACTTTTAACATTATTTTTCTATTAAGCATTTTTCCTGGTATCTTTTCTTCTTCCACCAAATTCACCGCTCTATCATTATATATTCTGGAGGATACTTAAAAGGAAATAGATAAAATGTTTATTAATAAATATAATTTATATGTTAAGTTTATAATTTTTCTAAACAAACAAAACTTGGGTAGTATACGTGAAAGCTGACATTCCAGTATCCTGCATAATAGATGCACATGTGCACAGCCCAGTAATGAAAAATACAAAAGAAGTTAATGAATATTTGAGAAAATTATTGAATTCAGGCATAGGGGGAGCTGTTATATTAGGCATACCTCCTTTTAGAGACTTGCTTTTAAAAGTTCCATATGATGATATATTGAAAGAATATGATAGAACAAAATATTTAATAGAAAAATTTGCTGGAGAAGTGAAGGATTTTCTAACACCAGAAAATTTATATTTTATGGCACACCAAATTTCGGAAGCTTTTTGCCAGTTTATAAAGCATCAAGAAATTTCAGCTCTTTCAAACTTTACAGTATTATTTCCAGCAAATTTATCGTTAGAACCAGACGCTTTATCTACAATATTAGAGAGATCGACAAGGGAGGGATTTAAGGGGTTCAAAATAATATCTACTCTATTTTTTAAGTATTTAAATGATCCATCAGTAGAAGCTACCATAGAAATAGCTAATGAAAGAGGATTACCAGTAACAATACATGGGGGATGCGATCCAGGCATATGGGAATTACCTAAATTCTGTAAATATGGAGATCCCTCGAAATTAGATCCTATTTTAAAAAAATACAGGGATGCAAAAATCATAATAGCCCATGCTGGTGGTTATAGCGCTATAGCCCCTGGAGTTTTTATGGATGAAACTTTAGAGTTAGTTAAAAAATATGAAAATGTTTATATTGATACGTCAGCGTTACCAACCCAATTGATACCTTTAATAATGAAGGATTTTCCTATAAATAGAATTATGTATGGTTCTGATTATCCTGCTGTAAGCAATTCTAATCCAAAAGAATACATGGAGGATGTATTTTTAACTTTATTAAGTAATGGTATATCCAGAAGTAATTTAGAAAAATACTCCCATGAAAATGCTGAATCTGTTTTTAATATAGAATGTATTTCAAGAAATTATAATCTTTTAGATTAAATGCGCAATAAATAATTAATTTAAAATTAGAAATTATTTTTACTCACCGCACAACCTAATTTATTGACTTATAGCAATATACAATTATAAAGAAAAAAGGTATGATTAAATATTTTGGAAATATTTATATACTAGTTAGTATATTAAACAGTATACAGGTGAGCTCTTGGGAGAAATTGAAAATTTACCTTATAAAGAAAAAAGGTATCCTTATCATAATGCGTATCTTGATTATTGGAAAAAAAGTATAAGCAATATTGAAGAATTTTGGGATCTAAAAGCTAGGGATCTAGTATGGTATAAAACTTGGGACAAAGTATTAGATTCATCAAATCCACCTTTTTATCGTTGGTTTGTTGGAGCTCAAACAAACATAAATCTTAACACATTAGATAGATGGCAAAATACTCTAATATTTAATAAGGTTGCTTATTATTGGGAAGGAGAAGATGGAGTTTCTAGAGTTATAACATATAGAGATTTATTCAAAGAAGTAAATAAATTCTCAAAGGCTTTAATTGATTTAGGAATTAAAGAGAACGATACTGTTACAATTTATTTACCAATGATTCCAGAATTACCAATATCAATGCTATCAGTAACAAGAATCGGTGCAATACATAGTGTAGTATTTTCTGGATTTAGCGCGGAAGCTTTATCAACAAGAATTGTTGATGCTAAATCAAAAGTATTGATTACAGCAGATTCTTATCCTAGAAATGGAAAACCGATTGAATTGAAGAAAAATGTCGAATCTGCTATCAAACTAGCTAAAGATCAAGGCGTCGAGGTTGAAAAAGTAATAGTTGTAAAGAGGTCTGGTTTGCCAATACAATTTATAGAAGGAAGAGACTATTGGTATCATGAATTGGTTAATAAATACTCCGATAGCGTCTACGTTAAGCCGGTTGCTAGAAAAAGTGATGATGTACTATTCATATTATATACAAGTGGTACAACAGGGAAACCAAAAGGAATTATGCATAGCGTTGGAGGATATATGACTTATGTATATCATGCATTCAAATGGAATTGGGATATAAGGCCAGAAGATGTACATTGGACCTTTGCTGATGTTGGTTGGATTACAGGGCATACGTATATAGTTTATGGCCCTTTAATGCATGGCGCAACTGAAGTTATGTATGAAGGGGCCCCAGTATATCCTGCTCCTGATAGAGCTTGGTCAATAGTTGAAAAATACAAAGTAACAATATTATATACTTCTCCAACAACTTTAAGGCTCTTAAGGCAATACGGCGATGAATTTGTAAATAAACATGACTTATCAACATTAAGGATACTAGGAACTGTTGGAGAGCCAATAAATCCAGATGTTTGGGAGTGGTATTTCAATGTCGTGGGTAAAGGAAAATGTCCAATAGTTGATACATGGTGGATGACAGAAACATCCGCATCTATGATAGCACCATCGCCTCATTTAGGCTTAGTTCCGTTAAAGCCGGGTTCAGCAACATATCCATTACCAGGAATAGAACCAGATGTATTGGATGATAATGGAAATCAAACACCGCCAGGTGTGAAGGGTTATCTTGTAATAAAGAAACCCTGGCCCGGAATACCATTAGGTATTTGGGGTGATCCTGAGAGATTTGTTAGGACATATTTTGGCAAGTATCAAGGAATATTTTACGCAGGAGACTACGCTGTAAAGGATGAGGAAGGATATTTCTGGTTATTAGGAAGAGCGGATGAAGTTCTAAAGGTAGCTGGACATAGAATAGGAACCATAGAAATGGAAGATGCGTTAATAAAACATCCATCTGTTGCCGAGGCTGCAGTTATTGGTATGCCAGATCCGGTCAAAGGAGAAGTTCCTATTGCTGCTGTTGTTCTAAAATCGGGGGTTAATCCAAGCAAGGAACTTGAAAAAGAACTCATTGAAGTGGTTAGAACTACTATAGGACCTATAGCAACACCGCAAGCAATAATATTTGTCAGAAAATTACCTAAAACGAGAAGCGGAAAAATTATGAGAAGAGTTCTGAAGGCTATATTAACTAATGGCCCTGTTGGAGACACTTCTACTCTTGAAGATCCTACGTCAGTAGATGAATTGAAGAGGGCATGGGATGAATTTAAGCTTAGCATGAAATAATTTGTAGTTTTTTTATTTTGAATTGTTTTTTATTTTGAATTTAAGAAGGGGGTTAAAAATGGCAAGTAAAGAAGAGGTATGGGGAAATCCAGCTGCTTTAGGTTTAGTAGGATTCGGTTTAACAACTATAGCTTTAAGCTTAGCTAATGCAGGCATTATACCGACTACAGGATTAACTATAGGCTATGCGGTTTCATGGGGCGGTTTAGCACAAGTTTTTGCTGGTTGGATATCTTTTAGAAGAAACGATACCTTTGGAGGAACAGCATTTTCTGGATACGGCTTATTCTGGCTAGGTTTAGCTCTAGCATTAATACTTGGTCTAAAAATAAGTTCCTCAGAATTGGGGCTTTGGATGCTCCTCTGGGGTATATTTACTCTTTACATGGATGTTGGATCTATTTTAGCCAAAGCAAGAGTTTTAAGTATAGTATTAACTCTTTTATTCATAACTTTCTTCATACTTTCCGCTGCAGACTTTACAACAAGTTCAATGATTTTAAAGGCAGGTGGATGGATAGGATTAATAACTGGAATTTTAGCAGTTTACTTATCAATGGCTATTGTAATAAATACAGTTAAAGGAAAAACTGTTGTGCCTGAATAAACTAATATTTTTTTATTTAAAATAATGAATTTTATTTATTTTTTAAAAAAATTAACTGATAAGAAATAAATTTTTACGTTTAGTTTGTACTTAATATATTAGGGTGTTAAGCTAGTGTCTGAAGGTGAATCTGCAACTGCTGAATGGTATAAACTCAGCGTTGAATTACA
>NZ_JAGDXI010000049.1 GCF_023256325.1 Caldisphaera sp. | reverse complement strand
TTTAATTCTAATCTGCTATTATATTATGGGTGCAGGCCCTGGTATCAAAAAAGAAAACAAATATTGACGACTTTATGGAAGATCTAAAGAAAAAGATGGGCTCATATCAAGATAACAAAAAAGAAGAGAACATAAACAATGCTGACAAAAATAAGAAACGAGCTAAGTTTAAAGATTTAACTGATTATATGTATGGCAACGATAACTCTGAAAACACCAAATTAAAATCAACAAACGATGCCATACAAAAAGAAGAGAACATAATAAAGCAAGAAGAGATAAAAAAAGAAGAGATAAAAAATTACCAAGAAAACTTTAGTATTATTAATGAAAATAAAGAAATATCTAATTGGTGGCTATATCAAGAAAACAAATACTATAGCAATGCCTCAGGATATCTATTAGAAGTAAGATACGAGGGTGATATAGGTAAAGCTGTTGCATTAATTTATGATATAAATGAAGGGAAAATTAAAAAGTGGGTCGACAAAACTGGTCATAAGCCCTATTTATTAACAGATATGAGACCTGATGAGGGAAGTAAATCATTTATAGACCTAAGCAAGTATAAATCATTTAGTAACTACGCATATGTAACAAAGAGAAATCCATTAACAAATACTGATATAAAATTAACAAAAATAATAATGGAAGACCCACTATCAGTTAAAAACATAAGGAATGCATTGAAAGATAAAGGTTTTAATGTCTGGGAAGCTGATATAAAATATTTCCTAAATTACATTTATGATAACCAGTTAATTCCAGGAATGCCTTATGACGTTAATGATAAATGGGTTAAAAAAGCCTCAAAAATAGATAAAAGTATGTCTGATTTAATAGATAAGAGCTTTCCAGATAACATAAAAGAACTAGCCTATTTATGGTTACCTGTTTTGGAAGAAAAAGCACCAGATATAGAAAGAGTAGCAATAGATATAGAAGTTTACACCCCAGAAGGTAAGTTTCCGAACGCCGATGAATCTTTTTATCCAATAATTTCTATATCATTAGTCGATAACAAAAACAACAAACAATTATTAATATTAAATAGAGAAGGATCAAAAATTAAAGGAAGTTTGCCTAATGCAGAAATAGAGTTCTTCGACAGTGAAAAAGCTTTGATTTTGGAAGCTATGAGAAGAATTAGCAAGTATCCAATTATTATAACATTTAATGGAGATAATTTTGATATACCATATATTTATAATAGACTTATAGAATTAGGAGTTAATCCTAATGAAATACCTATAATTTTTCACCAAGACTACATAACTTTTCAAAATTCTTTGCATTTAGATCTACATAAGCTTTTTGATATAAAAGCTTTGCAAACTTATGCATTTAATAACAAATATAGAGAAAAAAGTCTTGATGCTGTTGCCGAGTCTCTCTTAGGATCTTCTAAGCTTAAATTAAGCAACAATATAAATGATATAAGTATAGACGAACTAGCTAGCTATAACCTGCAAGATGCAATATTAACAATTTCATTAACAACTTTTTCAAACAGTTTAGTTTGGAATTTGCTTATGCTATTAATGAGAATTAGTAAAATGGGATTAGAAGAAGTATCAAGAACTCAGGTTTCTGCATGGATAAAAAGTACATTGTATTGGGAACATAGAAGAAGAAACTTGCTTATACCAAATAAAGAAGATATATCAAAAGGCCATGATAAAACAAGAAGCACTGCAATAATAAAAGACAAAAAATATAGAGGTGCTATAGTTTTATCACCTCCTCAAGGCGCTTATTTTAGAGTTTTAGTTTTAGACTTTGCTAGCCTATATCCTAGTATAATTAAGAATTGGAATTTAAGTTATGAAACAGTAAATATAAACAATTGCAACGGCAACCAAGTGCAAGTACCTGAGGTTGGCCATGTAATATGCATGAGCAGAAGAGGTATTTCTAGTGAATTGGTAGGATTATTAAGAGACTTTAGAGTAAAGATATATAAAAAGAAGAGTAAAGATAAAAACATATCAGATCAGGAGAGAATTTGGTACGATACTGTACAGGCTGCTATGAAAGTATATATAAATGCAAGCTATGGAGTTTTTGGAACGGATACGTTTAGTTTATATAGTCTTCCAGTTGCAGAAAGCGTTACAGCTATAGGAAGAAATATTTTAAAAGACACTCTTAATAAATCAAAAGAACTTAACCTTCATATATTATATGGAGATACGGATAGCCTTTTCTTATGGGATCCTCCTAAGGAAAAGCTAGAAGAAATAATAAAATATGTAAAAGATAAATATGATCTCGATTTAGAAATCGATAAACAATTCAAAATAGTTCTTTTTAGTGGGCTAAAGAAAAACTATATCGGGATAGATGATTCTAATAAAGTCACAATAAAGGGACTTATTGCTAAGAAAAGCAATACACCGGAGTTTATTAAATTAGAATTCCAAAATGCTTTATCTATTTTACAAAAGCTGAACAAACCAGAAGAAGTTGAAAAAACCCTTAATGAACTAAAAGATTTAATACAACAAATATATCAGAAATTAAAGAAAAAGGAATATACCTTAGACCAGCTAGCAATTACTGTTATGTTAAGCAAAGATCTAAGTGACTATGAAAGAAACACACCACAGCATGTAAAGGCTGCACTATTATTAAAAAAGGAAGGATTTAACGTGTCTAAAGGTGATGTAATTTCCTTTATAAAAACAAAAGACAAGCTTGGGGTAAAACCGGTTAGATTAGCAAAGCTATCTGAAGTTGATACATCAAAATATGTTGAATATATAAGATCTGCATTAGAGCAGTTCTTGTTAGCTTTTGGTGTCCAATGGGATGAACTAATAGGAATTAAAAAATTATTTTAAATAAACAGCAAAAAGCAATCTTCACTCTTCAGGGTTTGGGAAGTAATCATAAAAAAGAACGGAATATCTTTATTTAAATACCTTTTATAGATCTTATGAAGAAGGTGAGAAGTATGAGCTTTGAAAGGGGTAGCAATTATAAGATTATATATAGGAAATCGAATAAAGGAGAGTTTATCTTATTTAAAAGTAATTTACAACAAAAAAGGGAAAAAATACTTATAAAAATAGGAGGAAGGAATATAGACCAGATTTTTAATCAAATTGCTAAGGTTTTAAAAGAAAGGAATTTAATTGAAGATGAAAACGTGTCAAACAATTACATAACTTATAAGTTAAATCAAGATATCGGTCCAATAGTTGGAGGTTTTCTAATATTAATTAGAAGGAGTAGAGAACCTTTGGAATGGATACCATACTTTGGAGACCTAATACAAGGTGAAAAATACATGGGTTCGAAGACAGTCCTTTACCATTTATGGTTTTTAGGATTAGATTTAAGTCAAGATGTAAACAAAAAGCTAAACATGAAATATGAACTAAATCCAAAAGTTTTAGATAGTATAAGCGCTGGAACAAAAATTATAGCTAAAAAACTCTGGAAGATAATGAAATAATTAAAAAAGTGGATGATGACCGATTTCGGCCTGATTTAATGAAGAGCCGTGTGAGGGCTGACACATTTTATTTCTTTATGGCAAATTTAATTATTGTCCCTATAGCAACTATTGCAAGATTTATTCCTAATCCTATTATTCCTATAAATATTGGATGGCCAAACAGTACATAAGATGAAGTGCTTAAAGTCTTAAAGTGATTTGCTAGAAGAACTAAATATATAGATGCAACTAGTGAAACAAACCATCCAACAATTAATGAATATTTTTCTAATTTATTTGTAAGCAGGCCTATAAAAACTGCAGGCAATGTTGTTAATATTATAATACCACCTAGGAGTTGAAGCTGAACGGCGTAAGTCAGTGGAGTTAAAAACACAAAAGCTAACGCTATAAACTTGAAAGCGACAGAAGCCCATTTTGATATTTCGGTTTCCGCTTTGGGAGAAAGATCCCTCTTTAAAGGTTTAATTATATTTCTAGTTAATAGATTTGCCTGGGCTATGGCCATTATAGCAGCTGGAACAAGACCTCCAACGAATATACCCAATAAAATTATCGCAGCAAACCATTGAGGAAAGGCTGTTACAGCAATAGCCGGTATCGAGGCTAAACCTGATAATACCTTTGTTATATTTAAAGCAGCAGGATCTGAATAAACTAAGATTCCCATTATTGCAAGTATTGCTAAACCAATTCCATATATAGGTAATAAGGCTGTACTCATTCTTAATTTTGATTTAGATTCAGCGCTTAGAGATCCGTTTACAGCATGCGGATATAAATATAGGGCAAGCGCGCTTCCTATGAACAAACTAACGTATGCTGAAGCGAATGTCGGCTTAAGAGCTTCCAAGCCTGATACAAAACTATGTGCTTTTGCTGCATCAGCAAAAGCTGTAGTAAAACCTCCATATTTTAATGGAACTACAACAATTAAAGCTATAACTGAAATCCATATTAAAACATCCTTAAAAACTGCCCCAAGAGTTGCACCTCTTAAACCGCTAGTATAAACAAATGCTGCTAATATAATGAATGAAATTATTAGTGCCCATTCAGATACAGCTTTTACTCCCGAATAACCAAATAACATAACACTGAGAACAGCTCTCATACCGTCTATTTGTAAAGCTATATAAGGTAATTCTGCTATTATTCCTGTTAATGCAATAAGTACTGCCAAGATTTTACTATTGAAAACATCTTGAACGAAATCGGCAGCTGTTATATAGCCTTTTTGTCTCGATTTTTCCCACAAAATTGGCATAAAAAGCATTGCTACAGCAAACGTAATAGAAACGTATGGAACTGCAAAGAAAGCAAGGCTACCAGATGCGTACTCTAATGAAGGTATTGCTACAAATGTATATGCCGTATATAAATCGGCCCCTACTAAAAACCAAACTAAGAAAACTCCAAGCTTTCTACCAGCTAAAGCCCACTCGTGAAGTTGACTTAAGTCTCCTTTTCTCCACCTGGACCCATAAAACCCCAAAAAGACAAATACCACAAACAGTACCCAAAACACTATCCAACCTTCAAGTCCAAATACCATTATTTCTCACCTTTTATCCCATAGATAAGCTGCTATTGCATACATTATTCCAGAAATACCCAGCCATAGCGTTTGATACCAATAAAAGAAAGTTAGACCATCAATCGTTGGGTTTACTTTGTTATAAGTTGGATATAGGAAGTAAACAAAAAATGGTATAAGAATTAATATAGCTATAGCAATAATTCTTCCAGAACTTAACTTCTTATTCGCTTCTTCCATAAAACTCACCATTACTTGGTAAAAATTATATACAGACTAGTATAAAAATTTTTCTATTAATTAAATATTTATAAATCACAAAAATAATATGATATTAAAAATTAATTGAAACCCATGATACAAATTTTTATTTAGCTAATTTCTGACCTTTCTATAAGACTCTACCTTTCTAAAATAAAAAGAAATTAGATTATTTTAATAAAATTTATAAACTTTAAAAAGTTATTTATCAAAATTTTTATATATTAAGTTTTAAGGGAGCGTAAAGCACCACCTTCTATCCATTTCATTATTGGCATAGTAAAGCTATGAACCAGGAAGCTTTAATCCTTAGGACAGGATAGTTCGCATTAGACCCGCTTATTATCATCCTCATAAGCTAAGTCTTTATTTGATTTTATTTTAATTACAAGAAATCTTAAATTGAAAAGATCATCTTTTGTATTTATCGCATTAGAAATTTCCTTCAAGAATTCTTCCTCTTTTTTAGAGCCTGCCTCTAAATAATAGGCTACCAAAAGATCCATATCTTTATTCTTTTTTCCTTTACAGCAACTAATAAAATCTTCATAATCATCGATCTTATTCAATATAATGTTTCTAATTTCTCTAAGCCTTAAAATTATCTCTTTTAATTCATTAAGAGTTTCATCCCTATTATCTGATAAATAAGAATTATAAGCTATATTACCATTTTTAATTAGAGAAACTTGCTCTTGCATTAGTTGTGCAATTCTATCAGATTCTTGCTCAAAAATTGTAGAATAAGTATAACAGTCTTTTTTGCATTTACTACTCAAAAATTTCACCGTTATTCTTGGGCAGATCTAATAGTAACAATGCTATTATCGGCTACTCCCTCGTCTTTCATTTGCTCTGGATTAACAAATACCTTCGATTCTTCTTGTATCGAATCGTCAATTTGAGCATCGAACATCAATTTTTTCTTACTCGCGATAACCATTTCCAATCTTTTCTGTATGCCTAGCTGGGTAGCTAACTTTTTTGATAGTTTAGCCGTACCCTTTTCAACAGAATCATCGTAAGAAATCCTTAGCCTTTTTTCTATTACTTTCTTACCTTTTTCTTTAAGTGAAGATGCGGGAGGGATAATAGATAAAGCCTTAGACAAGTCTGCTTTCTCAGGCTTAATTTCTTTACTAGTCCTCTTTGAGCTATCAACTTCTTCACTCACATCTCATCAACCCTTTATCTCTACTTCTTTCCCTAGTTCTCTTAGTTCTGCAGAATTATAAATGAATTTCCTCAAAGAATTTGCTGCATCCTTAATATTTATCCTAACCTGTTTCCATGTATCTCTATCTCTCATTGTTATAGTATCATCTTCTAATGTTTCATAATCTATAGTGAAAACTGCTGGAACACCTATTTCGTCTGCTCTTGCATATCTTTTTCCAATACTGCCATTATCGTCGTATAAGACATTAAACCCTTCAGAAATTAGATATGAGTAAAATTCCCTTGATTTATTAATTAATTTTTCATCTCCTTCTATTAATGGTAATACGGCTGCATCAGCAGGTGATAAATATCTTGGGAATGATAAAACTACCCTCCCATCAACTTCTCTATAAGCATACTCTAATAAAACATAAAGAAGTCTATCTGTACCAAATGATGGCTCAATAACGTGCGGAATAAACTTTCTACCAGCTACTTTTTCTTCTTTCTCAACTATTATTAACGCTTCCTTTGGTATATCTATATTATCAATTGTTAGCTTGCCTTTTTCTTCAATTTCTTTTAAAACATAATTTACATCTGATTCCTCTACTTTTTTCATAAACTCATACGCTTTTGATTTAAAAGTTTTACCGGCATATGCCTTATCTAATAATACTTTCTTTACCTTCATCGTTATTGGTTCTTTATATGGTTCAAATACTTCTAAATCTGCATTGCTAAATTCTTTGTGCCTAGATAAATCATAATTACCTCTATAAGCATAGCCTGCAACTTCTATCCAGCCCCATCTTGAGGTCTTAACCATATGATCGAATGTTTGGCTAGAATAATGTGCCCTCTCCTTAGGCCCTTTTTCTTCAAAGTACATATTGTTTTCTGGTACACCTATTTTTAATAACAATAATTTTCCTGTTACCATCCAATAAGCCATACATGGATTAATAACAAAATTCCTTTCTATAGCTTCTTTTACTGTTACTGTAACAAAACTTCTGTTCTCTTTCTTATATTCATACGGTAGTATGTTTAACGTTTCATTATAATATTTTTCAATACCTGGGCAGTCTTTCTTGTCAGGATTAAAGAAGTATTCCATTTCCATAATTGTAAAATCTCTTAGCCTAATCATTCCCTGTCTTGGGCTTATTTCATTTCTTCCTACCTTTCCCACTTGGGCTATTCCCAAAGGCAATTTATTTCTCAAGGATTCATGGATTCTTTTAAATGCAACGAATATACCTTGAGCCAACTCTGGTCTTACATAACCAACGTTCCCTTCATATGGTCCTATTTGAGTTTTAAACAATAAATTAAATACTTTGACTTCCCCAAGCTCTCCATTACATACTGGGCATCTTAATCCCTTTTCTTTTATTATAGAGCTTAACTCAGACGCACTTAATCCTTCTGCATTTATATTAAGCCTTTCTTCAACCAAATGATCAGCCCTGAAAATCCTTCCACAACTGTTGCACTTTACAATAGGGTCTGTAAAGTTATCTATATGACCGCTGGCTTGATATACAATTGAAGGCCCTATGATTGGTGTTTCAACTTCTACAACTGAGTCTTGGTTGTTTTTAACAAATAGTTCTCTCCACATATCAATTAATTTCCTTTTCAATACAATTCCATATGGGCCTATATCATAAAATCCAGCCTGACCCCCATATATTTCATATGAAGGCCAAAAGAAACCTCTCCTTTTCGCTAGATCTATTATTTTATCGTAAATGTTTTCTTCTGGCAAATTCTCAACCCTTCTTTTCTTATTTATATAGGTCAAAACTTTTATTTAAATAGATTTACAGCTTTTCTGGTGAGGAGATTGAGCTTGAAGGATATCTACTTAACAAAATCATCAAAGAACTATGCTGGCTTGGAAAATAACAAAAATTCAAAATATGAAATTATAGGTGTACCATTCGATTCTTCAACTTCATATAAGCCAGGCACGCGCTTTGGTCCTGATTCTATAAGACAGGCAGCTACCGGATTAGAATCTAACAGTTACTTTTCTGATATTTATTTAGAAGACATAGGTTTAACAGATGAAGGCGATATTTCTGTAGTAATAGGGGATATAAATGAGACATTAAACAGAATAACAGGAGTTATATCAGATGTTCTAGATCTTAATAAAATTCCTATAATGATCGGTGGAGAACACACCATAACTTACGGAGCATTAAGGGCATTTAAAAAGGTCAATATAACTCCATGCTTAATTGTTATTGATGCCCATTATGATTTAAGAGACGAATATCTTGGTTTAAAAAATGGCCATGCCTCAGTAATGAGAAGATCATTAGAATTATTAGGTGGGCCTAAAATAAATTATATAGGCGTTAGAGCTTATTCTAAAGAGGAAAGAAATTATGTATTATCAAAAAACAACATAAATACTGTAAAGACTGGGGATATTTATAAAATGGGCTTAGTAAACGTAATAAATACTGTAAAGAGATTTATGTCTGATTGTAAATATATATACTTATCCATAGACATGGATGGCTTTGATCCTTCATATGCCCCTGGCGTAGGAAACCCAGAACCTGGTGGGATAACAAATTTAGAAGGCCTTACTTTAATAAATCAGCTAGTTGATGAAAGGTTAGTAGGTGCCGACGTAGTAGAAGTTTCCCCTCCCTATGATAATAGTGGTATAACGTCTTCTCTTGCTGCTAAATTAATAAATGAAATAATAATGAAGAATTATATTTCATTAAATAAGAAAAACGTTTAATTAAATAGCATCAACTTTTCTTGGTTTTACAAGCGTTGGAGGAGCCCTCAGTTTAATGAAAACCCTATAACCACATTTAGGGCATATCATGCTATGGTATTGATCCAGCTCTGTTTTGCTAATTTTATATCCGCAATTTAAACACATATAGTAAACTTCCCTTTCTTTAATCCCATAAAGTGGGCCTGAGTATTCTTCTTGTTGAACTTCTTCACTTATTGGCTCACCCATGTTTTCTTCTTCAGACACACTAATGCACCTATCTTTTAGCTGTAGGATAAGGTTTATATTCCTAGATCAACCATAAAAATATTCAGAAGTTGTGAGGTGGCTAAACAAGCCCATGTCAAAAGCCGTTGATTGTGGAGGTCTTCCGCCGGAAATATGTGAACAACTAGCAACTGAGGAACAAATAATAAAGATAAGGCTGGAAACAAGAAGGTTTGGCAAACAGGTAACCGTTATTGAAGGAATAGATGAAAAACAAGTTAATTTTAAGGACCTAGCATCAAAACTAAAGAGTGAGTTAGCTGCTGGTGGAACCTATAAGGAAGGGAGAATAGAGTTACAAGGAGATCATAGGAAAAAAGTTAAGGATATTCTAGTAAAATTAGGTTTTCCGGCAGATAACATAATGATTATAGAATAAATATTTTCAAGTTTAATTTCTAATTTAATTTTTATTTTATCTAAGCATAAATATTTCTGGCTACCCTATCCAATTCGAGATAAAAATGAACGCGGTAGCGATATTTGTTGGAGGATCTACAAAAACTTCTACAATCAATGGAGTTAGCATAGCTGGATCCAGTAGTGAAGAAACTCTCTATACGCCTACACTTGATTTAGAATACATTATTAATGGTATGCCATTAACAAAGAATGAAATACCAGTTACGCCAAATGGTTTGCCCACACCCGCAGTTATAACTAGAGCTTTATTAAGAAGAATCAAAATACCATATTTTGCTGTAGATTCTGGTCTGTACATTAAACTTAAGGTACCTCATATAAAAATACCAAGCGCTATTCCAGGCAATAATATAGAACTTTACGATGCTATGCAAAAAGGAACAGCAAAATCTATATTTGAAGAATCAAAAATCATGGGAGAAATAATATCGAATAAACAAGAAATCTTTTTGCTGGGAGAAAGCATACCAGGAGGCACGACAACAGCTGCATCTATAATAGAAGGGTTAGGATTTAAAGCTGTAGATTTTATTAGTAGTGCATCACCTAATAATCCAAGAGAATTAAAGAAAAAAATAATAGAAAATGCTTTGAAAAGAATTAGCAAAAACGATGATGTTTTCACTATAATAGATAAGATTGGGGATCCTGTTCATATATCACTTGCTGGATTCGCAGCAGGTGCTTTAAAGAATAAATCAACAGTTTTGCTTGCAGGAGGCACGCAAATGGGAGCAGTTTTATCAATATTATATAAATTGAATATATTAGATGAAAGAATAAAAATAGCAACAACAAAATGGATTGCAAATGATAAAGAATCAAATATTTTTAAGCTAATAGAACAAATTGATAAAAGAATTGAAATAATTGTTTCAGATGTAGACTTTTCTGATGCAAAATATGACGGACTCAAATTTTATGAGAAAGGATTTGTTAAAGAAGGTGTCGGAGCAGGAGGAGTTATGGTATTATCTAGATATTTTGGACTAAGCGTAGAAGAAATTAAAAAAGAAATATATAACGAATATGAGAGGCTGATATCTATTGGTAAAAGTAACCATTGAAAACAATAATCTAATTTTAGAATTTGATGAATCGATGGATATAATGACTACAGCTCATAAAAATGCTATAATAAAAAGTAAAACAATAGTAATAAATCAAGTTGAAAAGAATTTTAAAGTAAGAAATGTTGAGAAATATAAAAATGATATTCTAATCAAACTAAATCAAGATAGTAATGTACCAGTTTTTTTAACAGCAGCCGATATAACAAAATATAAAACTAAAGAAAATGAATATGGAGGCGCGTTAATAACAGCTGGATTTGAGGTACCTAATTGCATTTATCAAGAGGAAACTTTTGATGTAGATTGCATTGGAACAATCAATATTATATCATGGCTTAATATAAAATTAACTCTAAGTGGACTACTTGATTTTTTCAGAACTGTGACAGAAGCAAAATGTATTTCATCAAGCGATTTATTGTTAAGGTGTAAATCAAGGTCTTCTGGTACGTCTAGTGATGCAATAGGAGTAGCAGCAAAAATTTCTAATAATGGAATTATGTATAGTGGGATGGCAACAAAACATGGAAATTCTATAGCAAGAATAATACATGAACTTTTAATTTCTTTTGATAAAGATACAAATACTATGCTCAAGAGGTCATTGGGTTTATCATTAAGCGAAATAGTTGATGAAGCAATGTTTATATATAATAAAGCTCCTGTTCCGAACATTGATGGAAAACAAGTCTATAATATGATCTATAAAGAGCTTGAAAATG
Source organism: Caldisphaera sp. (assembly GCF_023256325.1). Taxonomy (GTDB): domain Archaea; phylum Thermoproteota; class Thermoprotei_A; order Sulfolobales; family Acidilobaceae; genus Caldisphaera. Next base: position 95,441 of record NZ_JAGDXI010000049.1, on the reverse strand, counting down.
AATTAAAAGATCCAAATGTTTGGTCTTATATCATTGCAGCAAGAGAACTAGATCTAAGAGGAGAAAGCAATACATTTCCTTTTTTATCCAAAGAGGAGTATGAAAGAGATTCTAAAATGATTATAAGTGATGAGGCATTAGCGTCTTCTTTAAGTATTTATTTATCAGGCTTCAAAGGTTTAACATCTACGTATTGGGTTGACACAATTAAGGACAAAGAAAATCTAAAATTTTCTAAATTGCCAATGTTTGAAGATGATATAGTTTCTGCATTAATAGGATCAACCCTGTCAAGAATTTATGACCATCTTTTAAGGGGAAAATAAATGGATTATGATATAGAAATTGCATTAATTATGGCTGGTGGTAAGGGAAAAAGATTTGGATCGAGCATGAAACCTTTTGTAGAAATTTGTGGAAAGCCTATGATATTTAACATAATAAATAAAACAAGAAAAATTTTTAAATTTACAATAATAGCCGTTTCCGCCAATGTAGAAAGCTTTTTGCACGTTCTAAAAAATAAATATAAAGATGTGATGCTTATTTATACAACAGGCATAGACTATTCTATAGATATAGGAATTATATTAAATATTATAAAGGAAAGGCCTATAATGATTTTTCCTTCTGATATGCCAAATATTACCGAAGAAACAATAAAATATGTAATAAAATCTACTGAAGATATTAAGGAAGATATAATAACCATAACAGACATGCATGGAAACCCTATTGGTATTTCTATTATAAAAGGCTATAATTTAAATAAGTGGACAAATTTTGCCTTAGATAATAAAAACATTCTTAATATAAATACTGTAGAGGATTTTGAAAAAGCCAAGATGATGTGCAATGATTAAAAGAAAACATGGAGGGATTAAAAATAAAAGACTTATTGATTTTAGTTCTCCAACAAATCCTCTCGGGCCACCAATTTTTACTGAAAAACTATTAAAAAAATGTATTAATCAAAAACATTATAGATACTACCCATCATATAAGAAATTAATTGCAATGCTATCTGAATATTGGAATATAGATGAAGATTATATAATACCTGTAAATGGAAGCGATGAAGCATTAACTATAACTCCATTGGCGTTAAAATTAAAGAAACTTATAATATTAGAACCTAATTTTGGCGATTATGATCTAATGTCGAATAATTTAAAAATAAAGCTCATTAGACCAACTATAGATTTGAGGAAAGAAGATCCAGCTGTTGATATAGATAAACTAATCAACATATTAAATAGGAATAAAGATTTCCCACTATTAATTTCAAGACCAAATAACCCAACAGGATTTTGTATTGAGAAAAATGAATTAGAATATTTGTCATCTAGGATTAATAATATGATTATAATAGATGAGGCCTTTGTTGAGCTTTCCGATTGCGAAAGAATTAGACCATCAGAAAATTATGTGATAATAAGAAGCCAGACAAAAACGTTTTCAACTCCTGGATTAAGACTTGGAGAAATAATAACCCTAAACAGGAAACTCTTAACTGTTTTAGAATCTTCTTTACAAGCGTGGCCTATTGATTCTATTACCAATTGTTTCTATTCAAATCTATTTTACGAAAAGGAATTTATAAAAAATTATTTAAATAATGCAAACAACTTAATTGCTAAGGAAAAGGAATTTATAATGAGAGAGCTTAAAAAAATAATTAAATATAAGAGCAGAACATCATTTATATTAATTAAACATGAAAACATACCAAATCCACATTTTAAAAAAGAACTAATAAAAAAAGGTTTGTTTATTAGAGATGCTTCTTCCTTTTACGGATTAGATAATTCATTTTCCAGGATATCTATAAAGAATCATGAAGAAAATCTAATACTAATAAATGCGATAAATGGTGTTTTAAATGAGCAAGAAAATAGTTGAAGATTTCCTTAGTTTAATTTCTTTCCTAACTATAATACCTACAGGATACTATAATATAGAAGGTGCATCTAATGCTCTATACCTTTCTCCAATTTTAGGAATCATAGAGGGTTCTATAATTGGTTTAATAGCTTTGTTATTAAAATTTAACCCATTAGTAAACGGTTCTATACTTATTGCTATTCACATAATAATAACCGGAGGGTTAAATTTAGATGGATTTGCTGATTATTCTGATGTTATAGGATCTAGAAAAAAGGGAGATGATGCCATCAAAATACTAAAGGATCCTAGAAAGGGTAGCTTCGCAATAGCATTTACAGCAACATTAATTATAATTAGATTTTCATTATTTTCCTCTATACATAATATATTTCCAATTCTTTTTTCATATCTATCAGGATTAGAATCTGCCTATATAATTTCATATCTATCTCCTATTCCTAATTATCAAGGATTAGGAAGTTTATTTATAAAAAATTCAAAAAACATTAGGAAGATTACTATTAACTTAGTAATATATTTTTTAATATTAATAGCTTTACTCTTATTTACAAAAATAAAATTTATTTTGTTATCTCAATTATCTCTATTATTAATACCAATTATAATTAATGATGCTAAAAAAAGAATAGGCTTTGTTAATGGAGATGTAATAGGCTTTACAATAGAATTAGTAGAAGTTATCTCATTGCTAATTTCGGTGATTATATAATGATTTTTTTACCAAAATTTTTGTATCCAAGCCCTATTTATTTGATTTTATCATTAACTATAGCCACAATAATGGATTTTATTTATCCGTATCATAAAGGTTTTTTATATAAAATACATCCAGTTCATACCTCATTTATATTATCTCAAAAATTGTTTAAACCGTATTCATCAAAAATGTATGGATTTTTTGTCTGGATATTTGTATTGTTGTTTCATTTATTTATCTATTTGTATATTTTATATATCTCATATAAATTAAGCATTATTATTTGGATTATAGTTTCTTCGTATATATTGAAAACCTCTATTTCATTTACACTTTTGTATGAAATAGTAAATAATGTTAGAAAATCTTTAGAAGAAAAAGACATTAATAAAGCGAGAGAATTTGTAAGCAATATAGTTAGAAGGCATACAAATAATTTAGACGATAGCCATATAGCTTCTGCAGCCATAGAATCCCTTTCAGAAAGCTTTGTAGATAGCGTGTTATCACCTTTATTCTGGTTAATATTATTTGGACCAATTGGATCATTAACACAAAGAATAATCAATACTTTAGATGGATCTCTTGGATTTAAAGATCCCATGTATAAAGATGTAGGCTATGTTAGCGCTAAGGCTGACACAATAATAAATTATGTGCCAGCAAGAATATCAGTAATAGTATTTGCTATATCATCTATTATAATGGGTAAAGATATTAAATCATTATTTTCATGTTGGAAAAAATATAGAAAAAAGACAGAGAGCTTAAATGCAGGTAATCCTATGTCATCTTTAGCTGGAGCCATAAAAACAAGCCTTGAAAAAATTAACAGTTATAAGTTATGTGACTTTGATTTACCTGATCACAATAAAGTAAATGATGCTATGAAATTAACTTTGCTATCTTATGTTATATCAATATTAACATCAATGATAATAATTTATATAATATAAAAACAATAATAAAATTATATAAAGATTCTCTAAAATGTAAAATGCTGTGAGTTAGTAATGTGTATTGATTATGCTGAAAAGTTATCAAGAATAGTTTATAAGGATTCAGAGAAAAATAATTGTGACTGTTTATTATTTAGTGGAGGGATTGATACATCGTTTATTCTTATGTCATTAAACGAAAAACCTAAAACCGTTTCGGTTTTATTTAGGAATTCAAAAGATGAAGAATATATTAGCTATGCAGCTAAAAAACTTAACATTGAAAATCATAAAATAACTATAAATAGTGAAGAAGAAGTCGATGATTGCTTGAAGATAGCATTAAATGTATTAAGAACAATAGATCCTATTGAAATTATTTCAGGTATTTCAGTTTGCATGGGACTTAAAGAAGCAAAGAAATTAGGATGTAACTGTGTTTTAACTGGAGATGGAGGAGACGAGTTATATTTTGGATATGATTTTTTACTAAATAAATCAGAAAGTTATTTAAGTAGCTGGTTAAAAAACGTTGCTAAAAATGCTTTTTTCAATTCAATACCAATTTCCCAATATCTAAGCATAAAAACTATATTGCCTCTGTTTAGCGATGAATCTAAAGAACTCTCTTTTAGTATCCCTACAAGATGTAAAATTAATGAAATAAATGGCAAAATTTTTGGCAAATATTTTATGAGGCTATGGCTCTATAAAAAAGGATTAGAATATATAGCTCTAAGAGAAAAGACCCCGATAACTTCAGGCACTGGCTCTGAAATTTTATTAAATCATTGGAAAGAAAAAGTTAAAATTGATGAAATACAAGAATATAAGAAAAAATATAAAATTAATTTCCCTTCATTATCTCATCTATACCTATTTAAAAAAGGTTTGGAAATGAATTTATTTAATAACGAGCTTGAAAACAAATCAAAATACAATAGTTGCCCTATATGCGGCCATGAACTCAAAAGAAATTTTTGTAAATTCTGTGGGGCTTATATCAATGATAGTGTTTCCGTATATAGAGATTTCTAAGATATTTTATTAAGAAGGTTTAACAAATAAAGTCCGTTACTAAGCATCCATTCATCGTTATTAAAATAAACATAAGCTTCTTTAGGATTCAATTCAATAATTTTGTTCGCAACCATTCTCAGCTCGTCCTCTTTATATTCATAATAATACCACCTAGTTTTTCCGTGCATTCTTAAATATATTATACCATTACTCATGGAATAATATTCAATTATAGGGGAACTAATGCTTACAAAAGTTGCATCAAGCCTTTTTAAGATATCTATAGTATCTTCATTAAACCATGATTCATGCCTAAACTCTATTGCAATTCTTTTTCCTAAACCCCCTTCTTTAATAAATGATGATAATCTTTCTATATTTTCATCATTTTTTATAAAAGATGGCGGCAATTGTATTAAATAAAAAGATACAATATTATCCATGGATTTAAAAGTATCTAAAAACTTCTTAAATACTTCCCAGGCATCTCTGTTTAATCTATGAGTATGAGATATTGATTTATGAACCTTTATTGACCACTTTATTACAGAGCCTTTCTCTACCCATGATTTTATTTGATTCTTATACGGAAATCTATAAAACGATGAATTTAGCTCAACAGTATTTAAACCTGATTCCTTTATATACCAATCTAAAGATCTACCTTTGTTCCAAGGATACATCCAGCCAGATGTCCCAACATATATTTTCAATTTTCACCCCAATTTTTATGTGTTTGAAAATTTATTTTATTTTATCCTGTATTTTTAGTTTGCAATATGCATAAAATGCATCATACATAGGGAACTGTTTTTCCATATTTTGATAGTCATCCTCTGAAATCTCTCTAAAACCTATAGCAGCCGCTTTTAATCCTACCGATTCAGGTGGTGGATTAAAGGGTTTATGAGCATCGGCACCTCTTATTATTTTAGCAAGCTCTAGAAGAGCTGGATCATTTAGATTGTATTTTTTGATCAAAGCATCGAATGTAACATATTCTATTCCATTTTCTAAATAATGGTTTAATTCAACTCCTTTAGTATCAAAAGGTATTGCATTTTCCTTCTCAGCAACTCTAAGAACCTCTTCTTCAGGTACAAATAAAAACGTTGCTTCAGGATCTATGAATTTTTTTATAAGCCAAGGACATGCTATCCTATCAACCATAGCTTTTTTTCTAGTAACCCATTTCATAACAAATTCCCCATAAATTCATATTCTTATAATTTAACTATATATTCAATTTAAATTATAAATATTTCTTTGATATAGAGAAAGTTAAAGAAATGCAAATAAAATAGTTTATTAAAATGTATTAGCAATTTTATAAAATTTTCATAAATTGCTTAGACTAAAATTCAAATAGAAGCGAAAACTCTTTAAATTTTAGATTTAAACAGATAATTTATATGAAAAGAACAATGTTATGAGATGAACAATGTTATGGAAAGTAATAAAAACGTTGAAGGAAAAAACATTAATGGCATATTATTAAAAATTTATAGCATATCTCCTTTAGACCTCTACATACTATTTCATCTCAAAAAGGCCAATGTGGATTATGGAAAATCAATAGCATCTATATTAGAAATGCCTATAGATGTTATAACAGATGAGCTTGATAAACTAGAAAACATGGGATTAATTCAAAGACATCAAGGTAGCTCGATTAAAAGAAGTGAAGCTAAGTTTAAACTTGCTGAAGAAGTAAGAAAACATCATACATACTATGAATTAACTAAAGAAACATGTCTAGCTATTAGATATTTAATAAGAAACTATAGTGCTATGAATGATTATTTCAAAAATATTACTGGATATAATAATATTTTAAAGTTACTTATATTTTTAAAGAAAGCAGAAAATGAACATGCTGGGACTATTTCAAAGGTGTTAGGAGAAGACATCGAGAATACAATTATTATTCTTGAAAAACTAGAAAAGCTAGGTTTAGTTAGTATTGTTAAAGAAAAAGTAATAAAAGCTAAGCATAGAAAAGCTAAGCCGAAAGAGGAAACTAGAACGCATCATATTTATTATAGAATAACAAGAATAACAGAGTTAATACTAAGATATTCCGAATTAAATTCCTCTCTTAAATGAGACTGATATAAAATTTAATACTATAAAGTTTAAATAAAGAACAAAGTATTTAATTATATAAAATAAGATTTGCTATTAGGGGATATTATGAAAAAGGAAAGGTTAGAGCTATTAATAACAACTATTATTTTGGCCTTAGTTATTGTCCTAGAAGAATTAAAGATCTTTTCAACCATAAATAATTTTTTCTTATCGCAAATTAATTTAAAAAATAGTTTAATAATAAGGATAACAACGGATACTGCAAGCCTTGAGGCATTTATAGCTTATATGGCAATTTTATATTTTGGATTTGCTATAAAAAGAAAAAGTATTCCGAAAAATGTTATAAGTTTTATAATAGCAATCATAATATCAATGATTGCCACCTTATTTATAAAAGCTTTTACCATGGTACCGAGACCATATGAAATACAACCTCATTGGTCTATAATAACTTCAATAATAAATGCTGATTACTTCTCTTTTCCATCAGGACATACAGTTAGAGTATCTGTATTAGCTTATTACATAACCTACGTTTTTGATTCAACAAAAAAGAGTAAACTAAAATACTTATCCTGGATCTACGCTTTAATTATTATGTACACAAGGCTAGCTCTTCAAGTACATTACTTTAGTGATTTACTAGCAGGCATTATAGTTGCTCTGTGGTCTTCATTGCTAATAATTAATCTGGAAAATGTCTGGGTAAAAATATATAATAAATTGTTTTATAAAATAAAAATATTAAATTGTTTGTTTTATTCTTCAGGTAATCCTTTATCTATTATTTCCTTTAAATCAGCAGTTAAATATGAAGTCTTAACTCCAATGAAATAAACTACTATGCTTATTATAGTAAATACCAAATAATCATATGGATAAGGTATTATTGGAGATGGTCCTAAAGAACCATAGTATGATATTATGCCAGATAGAATATTAAATATAATTAGCCACCATGTTGCTTTAACACTTCTATGATGACTTTCCTTGTATAAGTATGCCATAACTCCTATTTGAAGGAGAGATAAGAGTGCCCAATAAACTGGGAATTCACTTAAAATTCCCCATGAATATGCATTTCCAGCAACAATTATAGCAAGTAATGCCCATAATATTATTGATAATGTAACTACTTTTGATAATGATAGGTTTAGCTTCTTTCTATACGGACCATATAAAACTAATGGTAAACCTGCAATAACTGCAATAATTACTGTGTTTATTAAAGAATAACCTGACCAATAAACTAATAATGCTGCTGCTATAAATCCTAATGGGTATGTTATATACCATATTGGGGCTTTATAAGGCCTTTTTAAATTTGGAGCGATATTTCTTAGAGCATGATTTGTAATTCCTACTGTTAAATAATTATATACGGTTAATAAAGAACTTAAACTTACGACATAGTACCAACTAGGTATTGGTATTAAGAAAGCAATAGCCAAAACAAAAGTTACTAAAATTGCAATCCATGGAGTTTGGAACTTTTTATGAACTCCTGCCAAAAATTGAGGAATATAACCTACCCTAGCCATTCCATATATGTTTCTAGCTGAAGATCCAGTATAGACCGCTAAAGTTCCAGCCGGAGATATGGCTGCATCTATAAGTAATACAAAGGCCCATATTAATAGTAATGGTACTCCTGTTGCCACTAGTTCACTATAAAATGGGTGAGATTGCCATGCATTATATAAACCTGTCCAATTACCTGGAGTTATTCCAGCTGCTGTCCAATTTATACCTCCTGTAAATGCTATTTGCAACAAAACATATACAATTATTACCGTTATTATAGCTAGAATTGTTCCTAATGGTACATCTCTTTGAGGATTCTTCGCCTCACCTGCATATTCTAATCCTTGCCTAAATCCTTCGTATGCAAAGACTATCCCAGAAGGCACCATAGCAGCAAATATGGCAGCTGTACCATGTGGAATAAATCCTCCTGGCAATGATGTCAAATTTGATGGATGAAAATACAACGATAAAAGAAGTATAACAGTTATTAAAGGAATTAATAATTTCCATGCTGTAATAAATCTATTAAACCAGCCAAATACATTAATACCGACTAATTGAATTATAGTAAATAACAATATTAAACCAGCAGCCAGTAAAACACCTATAGGTGTTAATAAGCCCGTAGATCCCACTAGCCCTCCTATATATGAGCTTGCATAAGTAACTATAGCTATAGCCTCTACAGATACTGTTGTGACAGCCCCCAAGAAATATGCCCATGACAACAAATAATTACTAAATATTCCATGACTATAATGATTATATCTAGCCAATGATCCAGAAAATGGAAACAGACCCCCTAGTTCAGCAAATCCAAAAATCATAAAAATAAAGAAAATTCCTGCTATTATCCATGTGAAAATAGATGCAGGGCCTGCATAATATAAAGCGCTAACTGCTGAAAATAACCATGCGGATCCTATCATGCCTGTTATAGAGAGCATAAAAATATCAGTCAAGGTAAGAAATTTCCTTAATTTAACCTGGGATCCCTCACTACTCTGCCGCATCTATCTATTTCACCACAAACATATTTTATAATGTGTGTATTTAAGCTTTTTATTAATAATTTTAAATATTAATAATTGGCCGAACTTAAGTTGATCCCTTTAAACCTTTATTAGATATATCAATTTCTGTTAAATTTAGTAAAATCCTAAAACAAAATATTAATATACACGCAAATTAACCCATATTGAATATATTAAAAATAAGGAAATATTATACCCTATTTATATTTTATTTGTATGGAGTATAGGTGGTGGGTATGGTATTCCCATTCAAAAGCATTGAAGACTTTAAAATAGATATAAAGGATGAGCACGAATTATTTAGAAAATCTGTTAGAGAATTTCTTGAAAAAAACGTAGAGCCTAGATGGAAAGAAATTGAAGATACAAATCAAATACCTCCGGAAATATTTAAACTAATGGGCGAACAGGGATTCTTTGGTATTGGAGTTCCTGAAGAGTATGGAGGTCAAGGTGGAGGCCAATTAATGACAACTATTATGATGGAAGAAATAGCCAGAATAGTACCAAGCCTAGCGGTTGCTGTTGGAGTAAATCACTTATTTGGAGTTCCCATATTAAAATTCGGTAATGAAGAACTTAAGAAAAAATATATAACCCCGATAGCTAAAGGCGAAGCTCAAGGAGCACATGCAAACACTGAACCAAGTGGAGGAAGTGATGTTGCAGGAATTCAATCTAAAGCAGAGAAGGAAAATGATCATTATATAATAAATGGTAGAAAAGTCTTTATAAGCGGAGCAGAAAAAGCAAATTATTTTATAGTTTCAGCAAGAACTAATCCCCCCCAACAAAACAAAAGATGGTGGGGTATAACTGTATTTGTAGTAGAGAAGGAATGGCCAGGAGTAAAATTAGGACAGCATTTCAAAGTATTAGGAATGAGAGGAGAACAGCCTTATGAGGTTATTTTCGATAACGTAAAAGTACCTAAAGAGAACATAGTGGGTAAAATAGATGAAGGTTTCAAGGTTATAGTATCAACGTATGATTATACCAGAATAGGTATTGCTGCTCAGGCTGTAGGTATTGCTCAGGCTGCCTTTGAAAAAGCGTTAAACTATTCATTACAAAGAGAACTTTTTGGACAACAAATAATTAATTTTGAAATGATAGACGAAAAAATTGCTGAGATGTATATGAAACTAGAAGCTGCAAGATTGCTAACTTATTGGGCTGCAAGCCTTGCAGATTCTAATAGAAGTGAATTCATAATTGCAGCAAGCCTTGCGAAGTCATTCGCATCAGAAGCTGCTGAATGGATTTCAAGACAAGCTGTTCAAATACATGGAGGATATGGAGTAGATCAGGAAATGGGACTCGAAAGGTATTTAAGAGATTCCGTAATAACAACCATATATGAAGGAACTAATGAAATACAAAGGCTAACCATTGCCAGAGAGTTAGTAAGACAGGCTTTTGGACTCAAAATCTAAATTCATTAAAATTAATTTTTTACTTACCTCATTTTAAAAATAATTTAAAAACTAATATATGTTAATTTTTCTAATTTCTATCTTTTTTATTTTCGGACTTTTTTCCTTGGTTATATATAAATATATGCCTAAGCAATTTTTGTGGTATGTTAAAAACATCAGTTGCTATCTTAATTATATATTTATCTCTAGGCATATCTTTTTTGTCTATATTTAATTCGATAGCTAATGCCTGCTTTAAAGCTTCTTTTGTTATTCTATTTCTTACTATTCCATCATCGATTGCTTTTGAAATTTTAAACGCAGCATAAAATCTCATGTATTTATTTACTTCATTTTTCTGCTCTGGAAATGCTTTTCTAAGAGATTCAGAGAGTTTTACAACAGTCTTTTGATCTATAAAGCCAAAATATTCTTTTGTCAACCCAAGTCTCATTATTTTAGCTATAGAATTTCCATTTATATCTCCGACTATAGCCAATATTTTATCTTTTGCTCCATCTAAGTTATCAGATAATAAAATTTCATTTACTTGATCCATTTTAATTTCCTGCCCAAATATTGAATCGAAAAGATCTGGGTATTGAACTTCAAGTCCCATGCCATATTTTCCTAAAACATATAAACTTGCCATTTCTTTATCAAATATATCTTTTGGATCAGATGCGCCTTTTATTGGTGATATTTTTTCTTTATTATATTCATTCTTTAACCTCTCTATTATGTATTGTCTAGTAACTTTTTGAGAGTTATTTTCCCACATAGTTATTAAATCGTTCCAAAGATCCATCAATATAGACTTTCTTTTTTTCAAATCTTTGCCTTCTTTATCCATTTATTACACCTTTTATATAATTATATTACCTCCAATAAGAGGCTTATTTTATCCCTACAGTCTCTTTTTCATCATAAATATATGTTAAGTAGAGAATATAAAAAATATTCACTAAAAATAGTTTTTATTATTAAACATAAAATTGATATATTTTAAATAAATTATACAAAATAATGAAAGCATAAAAAGGCTGTTTTTATAGAAGTTTTAAAATTATTAAAAATTAAGAAAAATATTAAAATTTTTTAAGGAAATAAAGATATAATTATAATAAGCTAGCTTTCAATTATAAAATTGGCAGTAAAATAAAGGAGATATTTCATTACTCAAAGGTGGTCAACTTGGGAATAATAGATGACGCAATTGATTTGCTAATAAATGAAGATAGCTTAAGAAAGACATGGATATTATTAATAGCTCTGTTTGGTATTGCTGGTATAGCTATAGTGATTTCCTATAATGTAATAATGCAATCATTTATTGGACAATATTTGCACAGTCAAGAATCTAGTATCAGACAAATAGCCCAAAGCTTTGGAATTGGAAATAATGAATATCTATTACCTTTTATAATATTTGGAAATAACGTTAAAACAGCAATAATAACATGGATATCATCAATAACTATTATTATACCTATATTAATAGTTTTATTTAATGGAGGACTAGTTGGATTTGTTTTGCCAAGTGCTAATTCTAACCCGCCATTAGTTTTATTTTATTTATTGGTACCTCATGGAGTAATAGAAATACCTTCTGTCACATTAGTAGCATCTACTTTTATTTTATTAATTTCAAAAGGCCCTGTGAAAATGTATAGATACTCTATAGGAATTTTAATCATTTCAGTTATAATGTTAGCAGTAGCTGCTTTTATAGAATCATTTATAACCAGAGGTATAGCAGGCTTAGTCGCATCTATAATTTAAAGTTGATTCGAAATGAAGCTAATAGCTTTTTTTATTTTATCATTAGCCCTTCTAACTTTATTTACAACTTTAACAGAAGCTAACATTTCTATAAATTTTACAAAGCAAAATATAACAAAAGAAATAAATAATAATAGCATAACAGAATTTAACCATGGATTATATTACATATATTGCAACAATGTATATGAGGGAAGCATTATAATAAGTGGAACCTATAATATAAGTATTTATTTAAATAACTCCGATATTCTAATCATTTTAAAAAGAGGTTTAATTACATCAATTAAAAACTTAACATTCTATAATAATGGATCTGATGCTTATTTACTTTTATATACAAACGATTCATCTTTAAAAATTTCTAATATAACTACTGGAAAATATAGTATTTTAAATATACCCGGTGTAAATCAAACTTATTATATAAACGACTCAAATATAGAAATAAACATGAATACGCCTTTAAATAATTTGCTTTCTTTTTCTCAGTCATCATGGACAATATATCAATTTTCAAATAATTCTTCTCTTTACATAATTTTTGGAAAAGTTCCTATTAACAGTTATAATTTAGGTAATATAAATAAAGATAGCACTATAAACAATGTAATAATATTAAATAACTCAAATATATTAAAATTAACAGAAAACTACAATAACATATATTATAATATAATATATTATAGTTTGTTAGCACTATCACTCTTGACGCTTGGCGTCGCGCTGGTGGCAACAAATGCAAAAAAGAAATAATATTGATGAAGCTATTGAAAGTTGGAAAGCAGGTAACCCTATATTACTATATGATTCTTCAAATAGGGAAAGCGAGATAGATATGGTATATCATGCTTCAAATGTTAATCCAGAGGCCATCTATAAGCTAAGAAACGAAGCTGGTGGGCTTATTTGCTTTGCTACATCATGGGAAATAGCAAATGGGTTAGGATTAATATGGGGAGATGAATTAATATCTAAAATTCCTAATTTAAAACCTTTAACAGAAAAGCTTTTGTTCTATAAAGATAGACCTGCATTCACAATATGGGTAAACCATATTAACGTTAGAACCGGAATAAGTGATAACGATAGGGCATTGACTATGAACGAACTCTATAAAACAGTTAAGTTATATGTAGAGAAAAGAAAAGAAGATGCTGTAAAGAAATTTATAGAAGAGTTTCAAGCGCCAGGTCATGTCCCATTATTAGCAGCTAGGAGCTTAAAAGAGAGAAGAGGACATACAGAACTAAGCATAGCTTTATCGCAATTAGCAAAATTAGAACCAGCAACAGCATTTGCAGAAATGTTAGATTTTGGCGTTTCTTTAAGCTTAGAAAAGGCTGAAAAATACGCCAGAAAAATGGGTTACATATTAATAAGTGGTAAAGAGGTGTTAGAGGTCTGTGAAGGAGAGAAAATGTGTTGGAATTATTGATACAACATTTGCAAGGGTAGATATGGGATCTATTGCATTGAAAGTTCTAAAAGATTTATTACCAGACTATATTATAATCAGGCATACTGTCCCTGGAATAAAAGATCTGCCTGGAGAAGCCAAAAGATTAATAGATTATGGTTGTGATGGTATAATAACCTTAGGATGGGTTGGATCTAAACAAGTTGATAAATATAGCTATATAGCTTTATCAGTCGGATTAGTTATGTTATCTATATTATCAGGAAAAATAATTATAGATGTTACAGTCCATGAAGATGAAAGTAATGATCCTAATGAATTGAAAAAGATTGCAATAGAAAGAGCTAAAGCTCATGCAGAAAACTTAGCGATATTAATTAAAGAGGGTGGAGAAGGTTTAGTTAAGAAGGCAGGACAAGGTATTAGACAAGGATATGAAAATGCAGGACCTTTATGATGTTATTTTCTTCTATATCCTATTTGTGATATAAGTGAACCTATTAATGCCATTGATGATCCTATTACTTGCAAAAATGTTGGCAATATCTTTATTAAATATATTGTAAACAAAAACGAAACTACAGGGGTAAGCATAACAATTGAACTGCTTTTTACTGGACCTACAAGTTTAACAGCATAGAACCATAATAACCAAGCTAACGCCTGAATAATTACTGTAGTATATATTATTAATAATAAAGATTTTAAATTAAAAACAAAATAATAACTTATTGGAATAAAAGCCAATATAAAAGGTGCAGATATTAAAGACATATAAGAATTTAAAGCAATTACATCTTTGTTAGATAAATTTTTAACGAAATATACAGTTCCTAAAGCCCAGGACAGCCCACTAATCAAAGAAAAAATTAATCCTAGACTAAAACTAATAGATGATAAACTAGTCAAAAATATTCCAATAAAGCCAATAATTATTCCTATATATTGAAAATACGTTATGCTCAATTTTAGATAAAACCTACTTAAAATAACTACAAATATTGGTTGTGTATAGACTAAGACCGCTGCTAAAGATGGATTTTTTGAATACATTATACCAAGGTTTAAAAATATTAAAAATAATCCCATATTTAGTAAGCCTGCTATAGTTTCTTTTACCCCATATATAATCTTTTTCCATAAAATTAATATAATTAGACCTCCAATAAATGATCTTAAAAATGCCACATATATAGGGGATATATAATTTTCAAGTATCTTAACAATGGGATATGCAGATCCCCAAATCAACGTAACCAATGCTATATAAATGTACCCCTTTATATTATCATTCATGGCAAATCCTAGTATCTGTATTCTATTTAATTTATAAATGTTATTAACAATAAATAAAATCTAAACGCTATTAAAACATATAAACCAGCGAAACTGTATTAACCCTTGAAGAGAGTGTAAGAAATGAAAGTTATAATAATAAGATCAGAAATGGGCAAAATAATTTCAAGTGAACTTGTAGAAGGAGAATTAGATCAAATTATTAAAAAGAAAAGTGAAGATGCGATGAAAGAATGGAACCCTGAAATAAGCGATTTTATTGTATTGAGGGATGTGAGAGAATTAGAACTTCCATTACCACTAAATCCAGAACTTGTTGATATATTAAGAAATGTTGGAACTTTAAGCAGAACATCAGAAAAGGCCATAGCTAGGTTTCCAATCTATACAATAAGTTTCGAAAATATGATGATAGGAGAAGATAACTATGTTGAGCATAAAATATATTTAATATCACCGTACATAAATGAAGATATAAAAACTGAACTAGAAAAAGAAGCTGTTGAAATCACAACAGAAAAAGTTTCACCAGAAGGTATTGAAGAAGAAGGAGAAGACGAAGAAGAGTAAATAATAAGATGGTGCCTATATTTTGGATCTATTTAATACTAAAGATCTAATAAATTCTATTATAATGCTTTTTGTTGTTTTAGATCCCTTTACAGTAATCCCATTTTATATTCCTACAGCAAACCTATTACCAAAAGATAAAAGACCTAAATTTTTAAGAACTTTGATACTAGCTGCAGTTTTTATGTTATTGGCATTTACAATAATAGGCGAATATGTATTTAAGATATTAGGGGTAACTTTCAATGATTTTAGAATAGCAGCTGGTTTGATTTTGCTAGTATATGCAATTTCTAGCCTCTTTGACATAGAAATTGGCGCCCCTAAAAATGCCCCAGAAAATATAGAAAAAGAAGCAATAGTTCCCTTAGCTACTCCTTTATTAGCTGGCCCGGGAAGCATCTCAACAGTATTATATATAAGATATTCTTATGGATATCCAATAGCATTAATAAGCATCTTTGTAAACATAATTCTTGCTTACTTAATTTTATATGGTGGACAATATATAATGAAACTTTTAGGAGAGCATGGAGCCCTATTAGTAGATAAATTTATGAGCCTAATACTAGCAGGGTTCGCTATAAGTATTATAAGGGCTTCAATAATGAGCCTCCTCTAATTCTTATAATAATTACTTTGTTTGTTATTTCAATTTATGTGCAAAAATTTAAAAGAACGTTAATTTTTAAACCAGAGATTTACATAATATTTTCGGTAAAAGGGTGAATTAAAAATGAGCGTTCAGTTTGCAACATTAGGTGACTTAAAAAAAGGAAGCTATATAGTAATAGATAATGAGCCTTGCAGGGTAGTAGAAATAACAAAAGCAAAGACAGGTAAGCATGGCAGTGCTAAGGCGCACGTAGTTGCAGTTAGCTTATTTACTGGGCAAAAGAAAACTCTAGTTGCACCTACAGATACTCAAGTTCAAGTTCCAATTATTGAGAAAAAGAATGGTCAAGTGCTGGCTGATTTAGGAAATAATCTACAAATAATGGATATGGAATCATATGATACGATAGAGGTAGAAAAGCCAAATGATGAACCAGAACTTCTTGAAAAACTCAAACCAGGAGTTGAAGTTGAGTACTGGTTAATAATGGGTAAAGCAAAAATAGTTAGAACAAGAAGCTAGTCAGGTGAAATGTAAAAATCTATTTTAGCCTTATGATAGTCCCTTATTATTGTTTTTGCTGCTTCATCTATATTAGGCTCTTTAGTTTTTCTATATATCCACATTCTTTTATATGCTAATTGTTCAAGTATTTTATAAGGATCTTTTTCTTCAATTTTATAAGCATCAATAAAGGCTTTAGGGTTGTATTTTAATATTTTTTCTATGAGGGCTACAGCTGGTTTAACTGGATCTTTTAGTTCGTCAACACCTTTACCTCTTATTATAGATTCGGGAAATCCTCCTTCTATTGGCATCACTCCTGGAGAATCTAAGATATAAACACCATTTTTTATTTTATATAGAGTGAAAGATCTTGTATAACCTGGACTACCTGGAATTGGGCTTGTTTGAGCACTTTTCTTCCCTTTTATAGAATTTATTATGCTCGACTTCCCAGTCTTCGGATAACCTACTAGTGATACCAATGATCCATTCCCATTTGAATAATTTTCTATTTTTTGTATTAATAGAGACCTATCTTTTCTTCTCCATATAGAATAATAAATGCAGTCAATACCATTGGAAATAAACTTTTCCTTCCATTTTTCTGCAACACTATATGGAACTAAGTCAGATTTATTTAACAGAAGTATGAGTTTTTTATTAAATGATTCAGCCATTTCTTCAACTCTTTTGCTTCTAGTTGAAATTGGATCCCTAATATCAACCACTTCTATTACAATATCGGATCTTTTAATCGTTTTTGCAATATCTCTCCAACTTGCCAATATCATTATAGATTCACGCTTTTATTATCTATAAAAATATTGTAATTATTAGAACTTATAAAAATATTCACAAAAAGTTTATTGCAAAGAGTTTATTATTTTGTAATTATTTAATAATTTTAAATATAAAGCATACTTCTAATATATTATAAAAATGACAATATGAATATATAAACTTTGCGTTATACTTATAAGTAGGAAAAGTTTAAAAGGTTTGGTGAAGTGCATGTCTGAAAAGCAAGATTCTGGTAAGGATAAATCTAAGTCTAAG
This sequence comes from Caldisphaera sp., assembly GCF_023256325.1. GTDB lineage: Archaea > Thermoproteota > Thermoprotei_A > Sulfolobales > Acidilobaceae > Caldisphaera. The sequence goes on along the minus strand of NZ_JAGDXI010000049.1, from coordinate 77,561 downwards.
GTGAATTGCCCGCCTGATAAGATAATTTATGATGCTAATATGGGAGCTAGAATTTGTCTAGAAACAGGAGAAGTTATAGAAGAACAAGTTATCGGAGACGAGGCAGAATGGCGTGCATATACACCAGATGAAAAGGCTAGAAGAACAAGAGTAGGAGGACCATTATCATTAAGCAAACCAAATATGGGAGTAGACGTGTATATTGGCAGTTTCCATGAAGGAAGCGGTAAAAAAATTAGAGGCTTATCAAGAAGGATAGATATGCTAAGGTTACAGCGTAGCTATAGAATGGGAAGGACTCTAAGCAGTTTAGAGAAAAATATAAACCAAGCATTAAAGATTTTAGATGAATTATCTACACATATGGAATTATCGAATAAAGTGAGAGAAGAAGCATCGAAAATGTATAGAGATGCTACTCAAAAAGGATTAACAAGAGGCAGAAGCATAGAAAGCGTTGTTGCAGCCACATTATATGCAGCGTGCCGTAAACTCAGGATACCATGCACAATTGATGAAATAGCTAAACATTTATCTATAAAGGACAACGATGTCAAAAGAGAGATAGCCAGATGCTATAGGCTTCTAGTGAGAGACCTTGAGGTTGATATACCTGTAATAGAACCAGAATTGTTTGTAAACAGAATCGTTAGTGCTTTAGGACTTCCTGATTATGTAACGGTAGAAGCAATAAAAATATTGAGAGAGGCAAGAGGTAAAGGAACAACAGCAGGTAAGGATCCGAGTGGTTTAGCAGCAGCTGCAGTTTATTTAGCAGCTCTTAAGCACGGATTAAGAAGAACTCAAAAAGAAGTAGCTCATGTCGCAGGCGTAACTGAAGTTACTGTAAGAAACAGATACAAAGAAATTGCAGGAGAAGCTGCATCTAAATTATCTTAATTTAATTTAACTATTTTTTCTAGTGTAGGTATTGTAAATTCTAAGTTTAATTTCTTTAAAGTTTCTTTTGTTGGAACACCATTTTTATCCCATCCTCTTAAATCATAATAATGATCTAACAATTGATTATAGCCTTCGTAACTTAATTTACCGCCTGCTAAAGGACCTTTAGTTAATGGTTTCTTAAACCATTTTTCAGGAGGCATATCATAAGATCTATTCCACGTATTAAATTCTCTAATCCAGAATGCTCTAATCAAAGCATAAATCCTATCAGCAATTTCATATATGACATCCCATGTATATTTTAAACCAGTTGCATAGCTTAACAACAATGGATAATGATCTAAGTTAAGCCCAATTTCTACCCAAGGCAATCTGCATGTAGTTATGCTTTCAAACATTCCTCCTCTAATTCTTTGTAATTCTATAACTTTTGCGGCCTTTTCTCTACTATAAGAAAATCTGTCATTTTGAACCTCCCAACTTATGACCCATGCATCTTTATGATGTGCTCCTATAGGAGAAGTGGAAAAAGCTAAAGCCATACCAGGCGCAGTATGACAATCATAAGCGCTTGCCTCAAGCCCTTTTGCATTCACAGCAAAGTCGCAACCACCAATTTTATTACAAGCATGCATTGTGCCCTCTGCAAGCAAATTGCCTAATTCGGTTTTTCTAAATGCTATTTCAGAAACTAAGTCTCTATATAGTTTTAAATCCCCCCATTCCAATTTCCTTCCATCAATTCCTTCTAGCAAACCTTTTTGACTTGCTTCTGTTCCCCAACCCAATACTCCTCCTAGACTTATTGTATCAATGCCATATTTATCAGCTAAAGTATTTAAGACAGCAACATCTTGCAATCTATTTATTCCTATATTACTTCCTAAGATTGCAACGTTCTCGTAATCAAGCTCGCTTTTGTTTCCCTCAGAATCTGTTATTACATTACCGCATTGCATATTACAGCCAGGACATCCTCTTTGATCAACTTTCAAAGATTCCATGGTATATCCATCGATACCTTTATATTCATCGAAAACGCCTTCACTAAAATTATAAGTCGGTAAAACACTTGCTTCCTGGGCCCAATCTATAGTTGCCATTGTGCCTTCTCTCATCCAGAAGTTATAACCAGGCCTTTCTCTAACTTCCTTTAAAGCCTTAGCACCTTCTATTTTAAAATTCTTTTCATCAAATAAATCGTAACCCTTAGTTCCCTTGATTACAACTGCTTTTATTTTCTTTGATCCCATAACAGCTCCAATACCGGGTCTGCCCCCACTCCTACCTTCTTGGCTCATAACTGTTGCAAATCTTACTAGGTTTTCTCCACCTGGACCTATTTCAACTATACCTGAAAATCTGCCAAATCTTTTCCTTAACTTCTCCTCAGTCTTCCAACTATCCATACCCCATAAATCATCAGCATCTTCGAAACTTACCTTATCATTTTCAATATTAAGTAAAACAGGTTTTTCTGATCTGCCATAAAACACTATAGCATCTAGTCCTGATTTTCTCATCTCAACTGAAAATAATGTACCTATATTTCCATCACCATAACCTCCAGTTAAGGGACTTTTTGATGCAACCTGTAGCTTTCCACTGCTTGGAATTGGCATCCCAGTTAAAGGACCTATAGCAAATATCAAAAGATTTTCAGGAGAAAACGGATCAACTCCGGGCTTATTATATTCCCACAAAATTCTAATTGCGAGACCTCTTCCTCCTATGTATTCCATTGCCCATTCTTTGGGATATTCTACAGTCTTTGTCTCTTTTTTGTTTAAATCTATCCATAGTATTTTCCCATTCCATCCTTTCATATAAAACCACCAACTATATTAAAAGAAATTGAAGATTTTAATATTTGTTTCTATAAGTTAACCTTATTTCCATTTTTTAATAGAACAAATGGGATCTTTAAAAAGCGAGAAATATCTGTAAATAATAGGCTTAGCCTCTATAAAAATATCGAGGTGCAAAGAGTGTCTCAGTACAGGCAAGACATAGGGGAATTTTTAAAGAATCTTGATAGATGGATATCTATGCAACAAGCAGTTTTAGAATCTTTTAAAGATAGTTATCCAAAAGTTAGAGATTCCGATAGATTAGATATAATTGTTCATACAAGAATTGCGTTCAATCATATGATAAGAACATTAAAAGCTTTTGATGATTGGCTTCAAGATCCATTTATCACTACAAATGCTTCTAAAGATCTTTTAATTCAAGTATGGGATCAAACAGTAAATATATTGCAACAACTGATTTCAATGGATATAGGGCATACTTCTCAAATGAGAAAAATGCTAGACGAACTATCAAAGGAGGGAAAACTGAACCCATTAGTAGCAAGATTTAGGGAAATAGGAGAAGAAAGGAGAGAAGAGGGAAGAGGGGCAACAACTATATCATTTTAAAACTTTTTAACTCAAATTTCTATAATTCTTTTAGGTGATCTAAGTGTCAAAAGAAGTTGAGAAGAAACAAGGCAAACAAGTAAAGGCTAAAGAAGAAAAGAAACAGATAAGTGCTTTTGAAATTAGTCCCGAATTATTGGCTAAGGCTAAAAAAGATTTGGCCAAAGTAAATTATATTACTCCTAGCAAGCTCGCAAGTAACTATAGCATAGCAATATCAACAGCCAGAAAATTATTAAAAGAGCTTCAAAAAGAAGGAATATTAGCTCTCTATTCTCCAAGCAGAAGGAACCCAATATATATACCTAAACAAGAATAAAAAATTTTTATATTGTTTGGAACAGGGATTTGTTTATATTCTTCTTTAATTACATTAAGCTGATGGAAGGTGTATAATCAATGCCAGATTATGTAATAGTAGGATCAGGTATTGTTGGCTTAGCAACAGCTTATTATATATCTGAGCAAGATAAAAATTCATCAATATTAGTAGTTGATAAAGCTGATGGACCGGGTGCTGGGGACACTTCAAAAAGCGCAGCGGCTTTTAGATCTGCATTTACTAGTAAGCTAAATATTATGCTTTCTAAATCAAGTATAGATTTTTACTCGTACCTACAAAATATAAAAAATTTTGAATTGGGTATGAAGTTTGTTGGCTATCTGTTTTCATTAGATAAAAAAGAATATAGCAATATAAAGAAAGGCTTAGAATATGCGGAAAAGCTAAACATTGAATTTTCTGAATTAGAAAACGACTTTTTAGAAGAAAATCTTATGATCAAAACTCATGTAGAAGATAAAGAAGAAGCAAGTCTACTTAATGCAGGAGATATATATAAATCATATTTATTTAAAAACGCAGGCATAATAGATCCAGAAAAAATAGTAGACTATTACTATAATAAACTCAAAGAAAGAAATGCGAGTTTTTCTTTTGGTGTGGGAATTAAGGAGTTTATAGTAGAACCAGAAAATCCATTAGGTATAGAAGGAGAACCTTTTGTTTGGGAAGAAACAAAAGTTAAAGGAGTAAGGTTAAACGACGGAACTATTGTAAAATCTAAAAAGAAAACTATAGCAGCTCTAGGGGCATGGAGCAACATATATTTAAACAATATAGGTATTGATTCATATAGTAGGCCTAAGAAAAGGCAAATATTTTCAATAAGAGCAGATAGCGAAGAATTGAAAAAAATATTATACGCAAACAATTTTAATAAAGAAAAATCAATGCCTTTTGTAATCATGCCTAAAGGTGTATATATTAGACCTAACCCATCAGAAAACACTTTTTGGATAGGTCTAAGTGATGAAATAGGAAGAAAAATCGAAGCAGAAGATAATCCTTTACCAGAGGAAAACTTTTATGTTTATAATATATTACCTATATTATCATTATATTTTGAACAATTCAAAGAAAAGAATCCATACGCATCTTGGGCTGGTCATTATGATATAAGTTTCGACGGGCAACCAATTATATATGAACCCTTCGAGAGCAATCTAGTAGTTTCAGCAGGTACAAGTGGAAGTGGAATTATGAAAGGAGATTCCATAGGAAGAATCACTGCCAGTCTTGCAACTGGAAAAGAATATGCAGAGCTCTTTAATAAGGAGGAATTTGAAATATCATGGCTAGGTCTAGAAAAAAGGTTAATAGAAAAAGAATTTTTAATAATATAAAACTTTTCTGCTAAAAACATATCTTAATTATTAAATATAATATTATGGGGTCTAAATTGAAAAACAAAAGAAAAATACTATTAATAACTACAAACGCAAAAAGCTTCCCAGAACCTGATATTTTATTAGAAGATGACTATTCTTTTTATTATTTAGAGATTAAAGATTTATATAGTATGAGTAAGGAGCAGCTTATTAATAAGATGATTAATTATATTAATGAATATGATATCATAATTTTACCAGGTAATTTAATATGGGATTTTAGCGAGTTTAACGGAAAAATAGTTAAGGGAACAATTTTTCAAAATTACTTATTTGATTTAATTAAATATGTAAAGCCAGAGGAACTAAGTCCCAAAGTTAGCGCTGATAAAATCTATGGAAAAATCCTTAGACTTATAGTAGAAGATAAAATAAAAAATATTACTGAAAAACCATTGTTTAAAATTAAAAACCTGGAAATCTATAAATCTTTTCCTAGAGTCTTTGCTGAGATTTTCCTGTATAAAGAAGAAAAAATAGATAATGTAATTAACATTGCAAAAAAATATATAGAGGACGGAGCAGACTCAATAATTTTGGGAATAATGCCTTCTATATCTTATGATTATTTGAAAAACATAATTTCTTCATTAAATAAAATAATTTCAGTTCCAATAGGATTAGATGGCAATATAGAGATTTTAAAGAATTTTAAAGATGAAGTAGACATACTTATGAGCTTTTCTATAAAATCACTTTATGAAAATATTGATTGGCTTTATGATAAAGTCTCTGTACTATTGATCAACGAAACAAATGAAGAGATTAAAAATAATATTAGAGAACTAAAAAATAGAGAACTAAAAATAATATTAGACCCAATAGCTTATCCTCCATTAATCCCAGGATTCTTAGATTCTTTGATAAGAGCTAAAGCAATATCTGATTTAGGTTATCCTATAATGATGGGAGTTAACAACGTATCTGAGCTAATTGATGCAGATACCACAGGCGTAAATGCATTATCAACTTTTTTATCCATAGAAGCAGGGGCAAGTATAATATTAACTGGAGAGGCAAGTGTTAAAAATAGAGGGTCAGTTTTTGAAGTAAAAAAGGCAATAGAAATGGCTAAAGAGTCAATAACACTTAAAAAACCACCTAAAGATGGTAGCATAAATCTTTTAGCATTAAAGGAGAAAGATTGGTTAAGTAATAAGATAAAGATATATGGAGATAGAGACTTAATTAATATAATTTTTGATGAGAAGACCATACAAATATCATGTAAAGATGATTGTCCCATATCTAAATTAAATAGCTTGGAAAAGAAAGACTTAATGAAACTATCAATATTAATTTTTAGATTTTGCTCGCCTTGGTCTATGGAATGGGATTGCTAAATCTAATAGTTTTTATGTTTATTTAACCTCAAAAACAAGTTTTTTATTAATTTTGTAAGACTTCTTCAATTCTACTTAATTTACTTTCTATTTTAGCAAATGCTTTTGTATATGAAATCTTATCTGGAATGCATTTTATACACAAGGGTGAAACTGATATGTATCCTTTTTTAACCATAACTACATCACTATCTTCATCTCCACCTACATAAGCTTCGTCTAATTTTTCTGTTTTCCACCCCATGACTTGATAAACATTTTCGCTAGAATCAATTTTAACATCTATGTTTGAAAGCCATGAAATTTTGGTTACCTTAATTCCTAATGGATTTACTGAAGGAAAATTAATATTAATTAAGTCTATTTGTTCATCCTTAAAAATTTCTAACGATAATAAAGATATTTCAGCAGTTATCTTTGCTGCTTTTCTTAGTAAATTATCTTGTTCTTGGTTTTTTATACCTCTTAAAACAGCAAAGCTAGATGCAATACCTTTATAGCCTAGCAAAACCCCTTCTAATGTTCCACCAATTGTACCGCTTGTAAAGAAATCCATTAAGCCCATATTTGGGCCTATGTTTATCCCAGACAGTATTAAATCGGGTTTTATATCATTTAAAAGATATTTTATTCCTATTGCTACAGCATCAGCAGGTTTTCCATCAACACACCACGATTTTTTAGCATATTTTACATCACATTTCTCAACTTTAACATTAAATGAATGTGATTTTCCTGCTCCGCTAACTTGATTTTTTGGAGCAACAACATATACATCAAATCCCTTTTTACTTAACTCTTCTATTAAATATTTTATTCCAGGACTTTCAATACCATCGTCGTTGGTTACCATCACTGAGCCTATCATTTTTATCACTCTTTTCTTTAGCAATAAATTAAAGTATTGCTAAATTTTTATAGTTTACTAAAATTAGTTAATAAAAATTAGTTAAAGATATTAGTTTCAATTAACATATTAAAATTGAGGCGATAAAATTGAATCAAAAAGAGCCTTTTTTGTTTAAGAGCTACGAAAGAATCATAGGAATAGCCCACGATGTAAATGAACTAAAGAATGAGCTTGAGAGACTTTCTAAAATAGATCCAGATGCCGTTAATTATCATATAAAAGAAAAACATATAGCAAAGTGGCTTTATTATATAGGTGAAAATGAACTTGCAAAAAAATTTGAAAATGTAAAAGATGTAAACGAAGCACTTTCGCTTTTAAATGAAGGAAAAAAGCCTGTTCATGAAGAGATTCTCTCAAAAGAAAGTACAACAGCGGAACAACCAAAACCTGAATCACAACAGAAACCAAAAAGAAGAGGAGGTAGAAAGAAAAAATCACAATGAATTATTTTATAAGCATATAGGTTTAAGGGGCAAAAAACCTGCCATTCATAACGGTAATAGATAACTTCCTTGCTATATTTTTAATTATTTATCCTGCAATTTTTAAGTAATGCCGTGCTAATTGTAGGATTCCATTTTATCATATGCTAGCTTTAAGTGTGTTACTAGTTGAATTTATCATGTGAAATAAACAATATACTGTAGGCTTACATCTATTTTTACTAAAGAGGTGGAAGAGGTCTAACTTACACAAAGTTAAGATAGTTGACTTTTGATTTGAGGAAACAAATAAAATACTAAAAGCTCTATTATCAAGCTTTTCAACAACTATATGGAGAAATACGATAAGAAATTGATCCTAGTAGAGCTGATCTCTGAGAAGTGTATCAAGTAGAGTCTTGTGAAAGAAGATTTGTCACTATCAGATCATACATTTTCCTGTTTTTCGTGTGGGTTGCTGACCTGATTAAAATGCATAATTAAACATACTTAAAAAATGGGTCGGGAAAAATCCTTAGTCCTGTAAAGTCTCGTAAGAATTTAAAATAAATATCCTTTATCCGTTTTACTACATATATGGTAAAGTCATGAAGCAGGAATCTTGTCCTTTAGGATGGGATAGCTCATATGTTTTTATTCTCTCAATTAAATATACAAATAGGGATAAAAATTGGTCGATTTTAATAAAGAAGTTGAAGAGATGCTTTCTCTATACGATACGTTTCCAAAACAAATTCAGGAAGGATATAAAAAAGGTATTGAAATAAAATCATTTAATAAAAAATTCAAAGGAGTTATTTTATCAGGTATGGGTGGTAGTGGAGTAACAGGCGATTACATAAGAGTTTTAGGGTTAAACTCTAAAATTGATATTCCTATAGAAGTGGTTAAAGGAGATACCTTACCCAGTTGGGTTAACAAAGATTATTTGGTTGTTGCTATTAGTTATTCAGGTAATACACATGAAACTCTCTCATGTGCAAGGCAAGCATATAGCATTGGAGCAAATGTTATAGCAATAACTAGCGGTGGAAAATTAGAAGAACTTGCTAAGAAAAACGGATCTCCAATCGTTTCAATTAATAAAAACTATTATCCCAGAACAGCTATAGCAGAACTAGTTTCATCTGCATTAGGAGCTTTAAAAGCTCAAAATATAAACTTGATAAATGATAATGAAATTAACGAAGCAATAGAAACACTCAAAGGAACCTCAAGAGGAGAAGGATTAAATATTGCAAGTAATATCTCAGATAAAAATCTTTACATAATATCAGGTTGCGGCCCATATGAATTATTAGCTAATAGATGGAGACAAGAATTCAGCGAAAATGCTAAGGCTATAGCAAAATCAGAATTATACCCTGAATCAGCGCACAATGACATAGTAGTATGGCAATTGGATCAAATGAAAAACACAGCATTTATATTATTTGTACCTGACGAAAAAGAAAAACTATGCTTTATTCTTGCTAACTTGTTAGAAAAAATTTATAAAAAACAAGGGTCGACTCTAATAAAAATAAATCCAAGAGGCAATAATTTATTTTCAAAGCTCATTCAAAGTACATTGCTTGCAGGTTATGTATCAGTATATTTAGCAAAGTTAAAGGGAATTAATCCCACAGATACATCAATAACTGGTGAATATAAGAAATCACTCGAAAAGGCTAATTTGAATTAATTAAATTTATTTCAAATAATTTAATTTTTATATATAATAAAATTTCAATTTCTCATATAAAAAATATATTAATGTTGATAATTTATTATTAACGTTGGTGTACGATATAGTGCATAAAATAGGGAATGAAGAAAGCCAAGGTTTATATCAATACAAGGCTATGATTCTAGATAGTGTTCATGGATTTATACCAATAAATGCAGGAGAATATTGGATACTCCAAACACCTTTTATGAGAAGGCTTCATAACATTAAACAACTTGGAGCAAATTATCTAGTTTTTCCATCAGCCAAACACACAAGGCTTGAACATTCCCTTGGAAGCATGCATATAGCTTCAAGAATGGCCAATAAAATTTTAAATTATGCCTTGTCAGAGCACAATTCTAAACTATGTGCAGCTCTTTTTACTACTTGCAATGAAAAAGCTTACAATAGCTTTATTCAAACAGCAAGATTAGCGGGTTTGCTCCATGATTTAGGACATCTAGCTTTTAGCCACATGATCGAGTCTGGAATAAAAAACCTTTTAGCATATTCAAATGAAGATAAAAAAATAAGTGAAGATGTTTCTAAAAAACTCAGAAATATATTGTCTATGTTAGCAGAGAAAGGGGGTAAAGTACATGAATTCTACACGTATTATTTCATAAATCAATTGTCAAAAATGGCAGAAAGAACTGAATTCAATTTACTGGATATATCAATAAAAGCGGCTTCCGTTTCTCTTTTCGAAGAAAACAATTGCAAAGTTTTAGAAGAACTCAATTTGACAAGTGAAGCAGCACGAATAATAAAAAGTATAATCTCTAACGAAATAGTTGATGCTGATAGGCTTGACTATTTGCAAAGAGATGCATTGACTTCAGGTATTGTTTATGGAAATATAGACATCGATAGGCTCATATATGGTATTAAGCTCTCAATGGATGGAGAAAAAACATATATCACATTAGATATGAAGAGCATGCCTACTTTAGAAGATATATTTGATGCAAGGTACAAAATGTATAAATCAGTTTATTTCCATCATAAATCCATTGCAATAAGCAAATCTGTGGAAAAATTTGTTAATGGTCTAGCAGATGAGTGGGATAAAGTTAAATTAGATTTGTATCAAGATATAGATCTCGCTGATTTCCTTAATCCCATAAAGTTATCCAATGCCATAGCTAATGATAACTATTATTTTGATGATAATGAAATGGATGTCATAATAAAAGCATCAGCAATAAAAGGTTCTACTCAAATAAAAAGATGGGCTCTAAGCTTATTGAATAGGAGAGAACTATTACCAATATCTGTATTTAAAAGACCAGAACAAGTTATGATAATAGCATCCCAAGTATTAGAAAAACTTGGTAGAAAATCCTCAAGTGAAAACATAAGAAAATTAGTTAAAGGAATAGATAGAAATAGAATTAACGACTTTGTTAGAGAAAAATCAAATATAGATTCAGTTAAGGTGGACTATTATGACGAAGAAATAATTAGTGAAGATAAAATAATGAAAATATCAAATATATTTAATTGGAAAGAATCAATGTATATAAGAAGTTTAGTTCAAATTGGTTCAATACCAGTTTTTCTGGTATATGTTTATTCTGATAATGAAAATGACCATATGATCCTGAGAAGCAAAATTAATGATATAAGGAAATCTGTATCTGAAGAAATCTCTGGTATATTTGAAGAAAAAGCTAAAGAAATAGATTAAACTGCCTTATTTTTGCTCTAAATACCAAAACTCATAAATGATTGTCAAAAATTTTTGATTAATTCTATAGCAGAGCTTAATGTGTATTTTTGAGGGATCAATACAATATATTTGGGGCATTTTTCTTTTAAAACACTATAGGTTGAAGGCCCAATTGAAACTATTTTAATATCATCTTTTTTAATATAATTACAAAATGCTTCTGCAATCAATGGCGAAGATAACAAAACATATTGTACGTCATTTTTAATTAAAAATTCATTTATACTTAACAAATTCTTATCGTTTAATCTTTCCTCATAAAGATTTATTTCAACAAAATTTATACTTTTTTCTTTTAATATTTCATTTATATCCTTTAAACCTTGTTTAGATCTGGCTAACAAAACACACCTACTATTAATTTTTGATAATTCGATACCTAATTCCTTTCCTGTATAGCTTTTTGGTATTAAATCGGGTTTTCTACCTAAATAAATTTCTATTGATTTAGCTGTTTCCGAACCTACTGCAGCTAATTTCTTATTATTAATTTTTCCAACTATTAAATCAAAAACTTTGTTAATTTTGGCATCATTAGCTAAAATCTTTGGCCCTCTTGGGCTAGTAAATACTATCCAATCGCACTTATCAATATTATTTAAAAAATCTATTGAAGACTTATTTATTGGAATTATATCTAATATTGGCAAAAAAACAATTTGTACTTTATTTTCTAAGTCTTTTTGAATATGTTCCGGATATTCTGGCCCTAAATATAAAACTAACTTTTTTTCCATAAATTATCCCTCATCTTAATGGTTTTACCTACTATTATTATAGCAGGATTTTCTAAGCTGAGCTTATCGTAATTATCTAAAACTTCTTTAATTGATCCAGTAACAACTTTTTGCATTTCAGTAGTTGCATTCATAACTATTGCACATGATTCATCGTATCCTCTTACATTAGCAATTTTTTCTAAATTTTCTTTTAGAGTCGAAACACCCATCATAATAACAATTGTATCGCTGGACTTTGCTATTTCTTCAACCTTAACGGTTTTGCTGTGTTTTTCTTCAGCTTCTCTACCAGTTATAACAGAAAAACTTGATGATAACTTCCTATTAGTTAATGGTATACCAGAATAAACTGATGCCCCTATAAAAGAAGGAATTCCAGGTACAACTTCGCAATCTATTCCATGAGTAATTACATAATAGCATTCTTCTTCTCCTCTTCCAAAAATATAAGGATCCCCACCTTTTAGCCTAACTACCTTCTTACCTTCCATGGTTTTTTTAACTATTATTTCATTTATCTCCTCTTGTTCCATTTCATGTTTGCCGGGAGATTTTCCTGCATAAATTAATTCACAATCATTTTTACAATAATCTAAAACCTTTAGAGGTATTAGTCTATCATATATAACAACGTCAGCTTCTTTTAAAATTTTTAATGCTTTAACAGTTATTAAATCAGGATCTCCTGGTCCTGCTCCAACAATATATGCCTTACCCTTCAATTTATTTCAACACCTTATCAATAATACTATAAACAAATTCCCCAGCTTTTTTGCCTAATTTTTCTGCATTGTTTAAGTAATCCTTAAATCTAACTATTTCCATAAATTTTCCATCAAAGGAAGCAAGCCCGGTTATTATTACAATTTTATCATCATGTATTATAGATACTGCACCTAATGGTGAACTACAGCCCGCCTTCGCCTCTTTTAAAAATTCTCTTTCAGCTATTGCCATATAATGGGTCAACTTGTCTGTATAGTTCGAGATAGTTTTAACCTTCGAGTTATCTTTAATACCAACAATTGCTATTATGCCTTGGCCTGGTTCTGGTGGAAAAATATCTAATGGTAAAATAATTCTTTTTGGATCAAGTCCAAGCCTTCTGATACCTGATTCTGCTAATATGATATAATCATATTCATTATTGTTAAGTTTCTTAATTCTTGTATCTATATTACCCCTTAAAGGCTTAATAACCACTTTGTCATTATAATGCATTAGAAATGACTTTCTTCTCATGCTTGAAGTACCAACAATAGATCCTTCTGGTATTTTCTCTAAATCATCTACGACGTTTTTCGAAAAAATTAAAGAATCATTAGGAATTTCTCTCGGCAAAACCATTATTATATCAAGCCTTGGATCTATATCTTTAGGCAAATCTTTCATACTATGAACAGCAATATCAGCTTCTCCTTTAAGTACTGTATTATTAACTTCTTTTTCAAATAAACCTTTTTCACCTATGCTGTATAAAGGCTTGTCCTGAATAATATCTCCTTTAGTTTTAACAACTTTAATTTCTAAATCAACATTTACAAATTTATTTATATAGCTCTTAAACAGTTCAACCTGTTTTAAACTTAACTTGCTTCCCCTTGTTGAGACAACTAATTTCAATCATGTCCCCCTAATAATTTCAGCTATTTTTTCTGCAGTATAATGTATTATATCATCATTGTGCTCATAACTTGTAAATATGGTCTCAAATTGGCTTGGAGGTATAAATACTCCTTTAGATAAGAGTTTTTCATGCAACTTGGCATAGCTTTCTTTATCAGCTTTCCTTGCATCATCTGCATTAAATACATCTTTTTCTGTAAAGAATATTTGCATCATGCTTTCTACTCTATTTATAGTATATTTTATTCCGTAATCAATCAATAATTCATTTAACATCTTCGCTGCTTTAGATGCTTTATCTAATACATTGTTTTTTTCTATAAACTCCAATGTGGAGAGACCTGCAACCATAGATATAGGGTGAGCATTAAAAGTTCCTGCATTAAAAACTTTACCTTCAGGCGTTAGAGATTCTAAGATTTCCTTTTTAGATACTATTGCCCCTATCGGGAATCCACCTCCTATTATTTTTCCTAAAGTTACTATATCAGATTCTATGCCAAAATATTCTTGAGCTCCTCCCATAGATATTCTGAAACCTGTTATTACTTCATCAAATATTAAAAGAGATCCATTATTCTTTGTGATCTTTCTAATTCCCCATAAAAAATCCTTATCGGGCTTAATAACACCCATATTTCCTATAACTGGCTCTAAAATAACAGCAGCTATTTGATCGCCATAATTGCTAAATATAGATTCTATAGAGTTCAAATCATTATACTTAGCAACTAAAGTTAGCTTTGCAACATCCTCAGGCACACCTAGGCTATTTGGCGCTCCAAACTCAGTTGCAGCGCTACCTGCTTGGACAAGAACAGAGTCATGAGATCCATGATAGCAACCATCAAATTTAACTATATATTTTCTATTAGTAAAACCTCTAGCAAGCCTAATTGCAGTCATAGTTGCTTCCGTTCCAGAATTAACAAACCTGATCATTCCCCCAGGCTTTATATAGCTTATTATTTTTTCAGCCAACTTTATCTCGTTCTCCTTGGGCACACCAAATAGCCATCCTTTATCCAGCTCTTCTTTAATTTTACTTAATACATATTCGTTAGAATGACCTAATATAAGTGGTCCATAACCCAATACATAATCTATTAGTTTGCTTCCGTCTTCACTGTATATATATGCACCTTTACCATACTTAGCAAAAAAAGGATAAGGCTTTACAGCTGCCCTGACTGGACTATTTACACCTCCTGGAAAAACTTCTTTTGCTCTTTCATATAGCATCTTGTTTCTATCGTTCAATATTATACACCTATTAATGCTGTTAACTAAAAATGTATTAAGTGTTAATAAATTTGGCTATTCAAATTCATTTATTATTTCATATACCTTCTTTATTAATTCCCTTCTCGGCATTACACCTAACTCTATATCATTGATTATTCTTGATATTTCTTCAGGATTTTCTGATAAAAGTAATGAAAAGCTACCTATCCATGAGTTCAATTTTATAAGCTTCTTCATAAAATTTGATATTAATATGGGGTCTTTAGTTCCAATTTTTTCTGAGATTGCTATTATTAATGCCATAGGTCTTTCTTTCTGCAATTCCCAAGATGGTTCATCTAACATACTTTTACCCTAATTAACAGTATCTGTATTACTTTATTTCAGTTGTCTAATTCAATAATACCAAATCAATTTAATTATTTTATTTATAATAATTTTAAAACTATGGATATATTCTGTTTCCACTTTCCTTTAACGCTTTATATCCTGGAAGCCTTTTTTCAAGCTCTTTAAAGAATTCTTCGTTTTTAAGCGTGTCAATAAATTTTTCAACAAATTTGTTTTCCAATTTGTCTTTTCTCACGGCAAAATCATAAATTTCATAACCTATTGGTATAAAATCTAAGTTAAAAATTTCTGCCATAGCTCTCAAAGACATACCTGCATCAGCCCTACCTTGCAAAATTGCAGTAGCTACGGCAGAATGCGTTTTAACCTCATACATATAACCTCTTATAATTTTTTCTGGATTTGTAACTCCTATGTCTTTTAATAACTTATCCAGCAAAACTCTTGTTCCTGAGCCTTTGTTCCTATTTATTATAACTACATCATCTCTGAGAAAATCCTTAACCCCATTAATTTTCTTAGGATTACCTTTTTTAATTAATATTCCAACTTCTCTTGAATATCCTCTATATATGTATACTTTGTCTTCTAAACCCATTATCCTAGGCATGTGTATATTATAATTCATGGTATTTTCATCCAAAAGGTGAGATCCCGCTAAGTCAGCATCTCCTCGCTTAATAGCTTGCCATCCACCTAAGGAACCCACATTTATTATCCTAGTATTTTGTATTTTAGATACTCCAAGAATAACCTCAATTCCAGGACAATTGCTACCAATTATAGTTAAATCAGGAGGTTTAATTGAGGATGAAAATAAGTAAACATCTACTTCTTCGTTTTCTTCGAAATATTCTCTATTTTCTTCCGCAACTATATAACCATCGGAAATGCTAATTCCGGCAATTGAGCCAGAACCACTTAATATTGGATAAGCACTTAGACTATCTTTATTCCATACTAACTGAACAGGTATTAGTTCAGTAAATCCTTTGCCTGCATTTAATCTAAAAGGAATCTTAGCCTTCACTTTAGCTTTTTCAAAGTCTTTTTTCCCCATCATTTTTCTGACTACTGGATCAACAATGTTATATAGATTCATCATTGCAGATAATGGAAATCCTGGAAGGCCAAACAAGATCTTCTTACCTAAGACTGCTATAGCTGTTGGCTTACCAGGTCTTGACTTTAATCCATGTACTATAATTTTAGCTCCTATATCATTAAATACCTTATATATCATATCACCATAGCCGGCTGATGTGCTTCCAGTCGTAATTAGAATATCAGCCTCCTTTATGCTGTTTTCAATTTCATTTTTCATCTTCTCATAATTATCAGGTAATATTCCCTTAAAATAAACTTCAGAACCTAGTTCTTTTAGCATTGATGTTATCACATAACCATTTGTATCATAAACTTTACCATGAGGTAACTTGTTTCCGGGTTCTTCAATTTCCACTCCAGTTGAATAAACAATTATTTTGGGAGGCCTGAAAACTTTTACTTTATTTAATCCCAAACCAGCAAAAACTGCCAATTCCCTTGGAGTTATTTGAGTCCCCTTTCTTATTACTACGTCTCCAGTTGCAATATCACTTCCAGACATTGAAATATTTTCTCCAGGAGAAACCATCCTATAAACTTTTATGCTATTATCTTTCCTGCTAACATATTCTTCCATAACTATTGCATCAGCTCCCCTTGGAACCATAGCTCCTGTTGAGATCTGAGCTGCCTTACCTTCTGTAATTTCAATTGTTGGATTAGTTCCAACTTCAACTTTTCCTATAACCTCAAGTTCTTTTGGCTCTATTTCACTGGCTCCTGCTAAATCTATTGATCTAACTGCGTATCCATCAACTGTAGATCTATCAAAAGGAGGATAATCTATAGGAGCAATAAGATCTTCAGCTAAAACTTTATTCACTGACTCAAACAAAGGAACCTCTATAACACCTAAAGTATTTATTCCATTTAATTCTTTTTCTATTAAATTTAAAGCCTCCTCTACGGAGACCAATTTATGAAACACTAGTGCCATGTTTTTCACCTAATAATCTAATAAAGCTCTAAACCATTTATTTTTATAAATATTTCTATTTGCAACTTAAAAGAGGTTAAAATTAAATCTCTTTTTAATATTTTAATCTATAAAAATAATAATACAGTTAAGAATTTTATTAATAGAGATGGTATAAATGAAAAAAGAGGCAAGAATTTTCATAAATAAATGTAAAGAAAACATCTGTTGTGGAATAATATTAAGATTTTATTCAATAGATGGCTTTGTTATTTCACTTAATGGATGTAAAGATTTATGCGACAGACTTAAAGAAAGTGGATATTTTTATGAGCTATCGTATTTTAATGGAGATTGCAATTGTGGTATTAATAATAGCACGGAAGTAAATCAAAAATATCATTTATTTTTATTAAGTTTAATCGAAGAATTTGAAAATATTTATAAAAATGCGGGGGGTGGGGTTTGAACCCACGCAGGCCTACGCCAACGGGTCTTAGGCCCGTCCCCTTTGGCCAGGCTCGGGCACCCCCGCGCATTTATACAATTATCTAGCTTACCCTTAAAGTATTTATCGTTTGTTTTCCAGATAGGTTCCTTTTACCCTCTATCATGGATAATTCCACACAAAAATGAGAAACATATTTTTTAGAATATAATGAAAAATCTTTATAAATATTTAGATCATAATATTAATCTTCTATATCTATGTTCATTTCTTTTATTTTTTGAAGATATTTATCTCTAAATTCTGAGTTCATTTCTTTTATTTTTTTTAAGGCTTCAATAACCTTTTCCTTTGGATCTATACCTTCTTCCAAATCAATATATAATATTAACTTATTCTCAAGAGGATGAGGAACTTCATAATATGCAATATTTACGCCCTTTAATCCCTGTAGAGTTGTGGATAAAAGATTTCCCAAAGTATGATCTTCATTTTCTATTTCTATCTTATATATCCCCTGTTCGGTTTTGCTAATCTTAATATTGCCTACCATTTTATTACACCTTGCCTAACATTTCATACGTTTCCTTCCAACTATATTTAGTATATATCTTATTTTTATTCTCTTCTAAAATTCCTAAATTTAATCCCTCCTTTATAAAATGATCAGCTTCACTTATGTCTTTCTTGTAGAGAGTCAAATAACATGCAAGAACTTTTTTAACGGCATTACTATAATTTTTATCTGATATTTCCTTTAGATTTCTTTCTAAATCTTTTGCTAAAGATATTACCTTTTCCTTATTTGCTGTAGTTATAATAAAGCCATCATCAATCTCCGTTTTATATCCTTGCTTACTTAAAATAAAGACTAAAATATCTAAAAAATCCCTTCCACCACTTGGATTAATATCGCCAATATTATACTTAAACCCATTAACTTTACCTTTATTAGATTCAAAAGATAATATTTCTTTTATTTTAGACTTAATATAATTAATATCTCTGGGGGTTACAAAGAAAATTATAATTAATTTGTTATCTTCTATTCTAATTAATGCCTCTTGGCTTGATATGATCTCATTAATTTTTTTAAAGATAATTTCTGCATCGTACCCTTCTTTTAAACTAAAAACCAATTTCTTTTTTATATTTTTCATTAATGGCACCTACGGTGGTATCATTATTGTTTTTTTCATATCTATCTTTAAAAGTTTAGAAGTAGCTAAATTAGATATTTTTCTTTTTTCAACATTACCGCACTTAGGGCATTTAAGCTGGTCATTATTAATTGGAGTCATCACTTCCCCACATTTAGAGCACATAGAATATATTACACCAAATTGGGGTCCCTTTAATGAAAGATTGAATGGATTCGTTGAACTAATAACTTTAGCTAGTATAATATCTCCAGGCTTCACGATTTCAGTTAAATCATTATATTTATCTATACCAATTTGATTTGAAAGAATAGCACCAGATAAAGGACTTGAAAATTCATGTTCCCACTTAGGTCTTGGATATAAAACTATAACGCCAAATATGTCAACAAATATTATATTTTCTTTTACAGATGAGACTGAACATAAAACAATACTATTTTTCTTAGGTAATTTTAATTTTTTATGAGTATTCACAGATATCATCTTATTGTTGAGATCTATAGCTATTTTACCTAAGAAAGCCGACCTCAAAAATCCTGTTTCCTGATCTACATATACTCCTTCTCCTTCAACAAACTCTTCTTGTTGAGCTACGATTTCTCCAGGCACAACTACATCATTTTTCAAAGAGAACGACATCTACCTTTACCCTCCTTATCCTGCTTTTATGATGTTCCATTGAAGCTGGTATTGGAAATTCTCTAGTGCTTATTAATCTCAACCTATACCCCCACCTATAGCTTAAAGCAGAGTGGAAATTTAAATTTCCTGATTTGAGAACTGAATAAATTCTATTTGGACTCAATGAAAAAGCGTATTCTAAGAATGTTTTATCTGCATTTCTTTTCCATACGCCAAAAGGGGGATTCATAATTATTAAATCTATTGATCCTTTTTTAATTAGACCTAAATTTTTGTTTATATAAGCATTTATTAAAAAAAGCCTTCCTTTTAGCCCTAAGGACTCTTCAGCATATAAACATTGCCTGAAAAATCTTTCATCTACTTCAATACCTATGGCTTTCGATGCGCCAAAAATTAAAGAGGCTAAAGCTATTCTACAAGTCCCTGAACCCAAGTCGAGAACTATTGAATTTTCAATCACATTTGAAATATAAGCATGATTAAGCATATCCAAAATTATTTCAGATGGAGTATTATATTGCTCTAAGTTACGGCTAGGACTATCTATCGAAGGTAATTCATTTTCTAGAAAAACCTTAACATTTTTAATTACATCTTTTTTATTCAAGACTAACACCAATATTAAGTTACCATGGGAACATATAGTTATCAATTTTGCCAGCTAAAGCCATATAAGCTTCTCCTGGCGTCAAAACAGGTTTCTCATAATCAATCAAATCATCTATGGGGATCCTAGGACAACCGGTTATTATAAACGCGTCATACCAATCATTATCAATAGATCTTAGATTAATCTCATTTATGTTTTCTGATGAAAGCAAAACATATTGTTTTTTAGATAACATTTTTATTATCATGTTTATTATAAAAGGTCTATATTGACCAGTTTTTAAACCTATAATTACTCCCCAATGATTTGCTTCCATAGCCTTCGATATAGTAAATAATCTTTTTTTATAGTATTTAGCCCCTATTGGAGTAAAGTCTCTTACTGTATTACTATAAAGATCTATTTGAGCTATTGGCTTTAATGTAGCTAAATATAAACCCAATGGATGAAATTCTCCTCCACCTAAAAATATATATCCATCAATTTTTTTATTAAGAACTGGTCTAAAATCACAACCTATTATTTGCCCTGGCTCATAATATGGTGCTAATCCATTTGATTCGATAATATTATACTTTTTATTTGAAACAATATTAAAAATTTTATTATATAAATGGGTATGCTGCGCTGTCAATGCTACTGATATATTTTTAACATTATAACTATTTAATATTTCTAACGCCCTTAATACAAGAGTTTCATCAATATCTATTTTACTTAAAGCCTTAACAAATACTATTCTTTTCCTTATATTTTCAGGAAGGGATAAAGGAGATGCTATATAATTTGGATATTCTGAATGACCTATGTGAATAATTATATCTGGATTAAGAATAGAAAATATTTGATTATATTGTAAATCGCATGCGCCATATATGCTCTCCATGTGGATTATTGGCTCTACACCGTATTTTTCTCTTATACAATTAGCTATAGTGAGAGAAAATTGTTTTAAACCATCAGGAAGCTGAATTAAGGCTTTCTTACCTTTTATTTCAATATCGGGAAAAATTAAAGTATAAGGAATACCACATTCTAAACTTTCAGGCATTATTATTTCTCCGTTTTATCTTCAGATATTACAATTCTTGTTTTCTGTGGCAATTTTGAGGCTCCTCTTCTTAAAGCTTCTTTTATTTTCTCTATATCAGTTTTCCTACCCCACACTTCAATTAACTTATCTCCAGCATGAACTATAGCAGCAACACCTATAGGAGTACCGAAAGATAGCCTCATACCGTCTTGCAATCTGTCAGCTCCAGCAAATGCCATCATTTTATTTTCCCTTATTACCTGATGAGGATACTTTGGTATTCTCATATAATAGTTAGCATCTCCAACCTCTGTTGATAAATATTTACTTGTCATGACTCTTGCTGCTTCTAAGGCATTCGACCTTATTTGACCTGTTTCTAATGATATTAAGTCTAGCTTAACTTCATAATTTTTCAACATTTCTTTATTGCCCATTTCAAATTTTGTTATTTTAGGGGGTGGAGCGCCATGTATATACTCCTTTCTTGTATAAGGTTGACTAGTTATATGCGAATAGCATCTTCCAGGTCTCATTGGCATACTTTATCACCTACTTTACTTTTATATTCAACCCCTTTAAAAGTTTGTATTCTATTTAAAAAACTAACCTAAGACTTCAAAGAATCTCAATATTTAAAAATTATGGATTAAGCTTTTATTCAATTTTAGATATAATAAAATGGGTAAGTAGAATGCAGGAGTTGCCAAAAGAAATAGAAGACTTTCTTCTTAACGATGTACCAAAAATAGCTAAAGAAGTTGATGAGAAAAATGAAGTGCCAAAAGCATTCATTAATAATATGAAAGAAATTGGTTTATTTAATCTAAGAAAATATGGATTAGGGGGATTGTATAAGGCGGTAAGACTGGCATCGAGATCTAGCCCAGCTATAGCTCATATAATAATGATTAGTGGCTCAGGGTCGTTAAAATCAGGAATTGATAATTCTATCTTTTCTGTTACAATAACTGAACCCGGTGGAGGAACTGATATAAAGGCAAATTTAAAGACTGTTGCTGAAGAGGATTCTGAAGGGAATGCTATTATAAATGGAGAGAAAATTTTTGGAAGCAATGCATTATATGCAGATCATTTCATAATTCTGGCCCAAAGTTCTCAAGGCCCAACTCTCTATTTAGCAGAAAAACAGGAAAATATAAAAATCAAGCCTATGGAATTGATTAGCTTTAGAGGTGCAGGTATTTCAAATGTAATTTACCAAGGGACAAAAGCCAAGAGGATTTCTAAACCTGGAAAAGGGCTTAGAGAGGCTCTTGAACTTATTAACTATGGTAGACTCGGTTATGGTTCTATAGCACTAGGAATAGCAGAGGGAGCCCTTAGCGAAGCAGGTAAAAATGCGTTAAGCAAGAAAATATTCGATAAAGAATTATCAGAATATCAATCAGTCAAATGGATGTATGCTGAAGTAGAAATTAAAATAAAATTACTTGAGTCTTTCATAGACAATGCAGTTCATAAATATGATAGCAACGGTTCTTTAGACCCATTAGATTCAGCCATATCAAAGGTTTCTGCAGGAGAGTTAGCGCAAAGAGCAACATGGATAGGAGTACAATTATTAGGAGGAAGAGGTCTTAGTTACGGGACTCTATTAGAGAGACTATCTAGAGACTCTAGAGTTTTAGACATAGGGGAAGGAGCAAGGGAAGTATTGCTTGACTTTATAGGAGATAATGCTACTAAGAAATATAAATAATTAATATTATAAACATTTAATGCATTTTTGAATCAATAATATAAATTGTGTAACTGTTATTTAGTTTTTAAAAGGAAAAATTTTTAAATATTAGAAATAAGTAAATATAACTAGGTGAAAAATGTGGAAAATAATGAAGTTAAACCTATAAAGGCCTTAATTCAATGCGTATCCGTACCTGACTATGATCTAGCTGCACAAATACTTAACTATTTGCTTGATAAAAAAGAACTAAGTGTTAGAGATTTAACCAAAGTTTTAAGTGTTAGTTATCCACTAGTTTTAAGAGTAGTCAATGATTTAGCAGGCTTAGGCATTGTTGAAACAAGTAAGCTAAAAGTTGAAGGCAGAGGTAGACCGAGAAAGTTAGTTAAAATTAACGTTAGCAAGCTCCTAGAAATGCTAGACGGTTGCAGAAAGAATTTAGATGAAGCTGAAAAAATATTAAAGCAAAAGCCTAGAATTTAAATTCCATTAATTGCTTCAACAAAGTTTATTATTACTTTATTAGGGTCTTTTGCTTTCATAACGGCGCTTGCTATTAGAACTCCAGATGATCCCAACTCAATAGCCTTAACAGCATCATCTGGCATGGTTATACCAGCCCCAGCTAAAACTGGTATATTTTTAATTTTTTTGACTGCACTTACA
Organism: Caldisphaera sp.; assembly: GCF_023256325.1. Taxonomy (GTDB): domain Archaea; phylum Thermoproteota; class Thermoprotei_A; order Sulfolobales; family Acidilobaceae; genus Caldisphaera. The sequence continues at coordinate 54,101 of NZ_JAGDXI010000049.1, read as the reverse complement.
GAATCAGTTATTATTTCAGGCTTAGCTCTTGATACAGGTATTCCAGAACCTATAAGTTCTGGAGGCTCAACGGCTATCATTGTTGGATCCAAATAAGCTATACCAGCTGCTTCGCCAGAGGTATCGGCACAAACTAAAGATTCTTTTCCAACATCTTTAATTTTCTTCACTATTTTTTCTATATCCCTATAAATAATTTTATGTTCACTGTGATTTACTAAGGTTCCTTTAACCTCTAAATATTTTAATGAATCAGCAGACAAATAACCAGTATAAGCACCAAACTCTAATGGATCTAAATGCTGCAAAAATATATCATCATAAATGCTGTTCAGTTTACTTACCATGACTGATGGGACTGCTAGTATTATACGCACGTTATTATACTTAGATGTCAATTGGTTTGCTGTCCTTGCTATATCTAACGCAACATTATTATACGCGGTCTCGTATGACTTAAAATTTATAGCGAACACGTACCTCATTTTAACCACAATTTATCTATGAAAATTTTAACTAAATATGCTTAACAGAAAAATTTATAATAAAAATTTTGTTACAATTCTTCCAATTCATGCTTCAATTTGGGCTTATAACCTAACTCAAAAGGCCTGAACCTTTTTTCTAGTTTCTTTAATACATCAGGTAATGTAGTATATTCCATATCTTCTGGGCCTAATCTGTGCGGCATAAAGGGTCCATGCCTTCTCATATATTCTGCTATTATTTGAGCTTGCCTTCTGGTCTCATCGTATGCAACATCGTCAAATAAATCACTTGGTCCTATTAAATTTCCATTTTTAATATTAAAACCGAGGGCAGCTACTCTTGGCGGTCCATCAAATCTAGTCATTTTTGCATCCTTTATTCCAACGGGCATTAGTGGACCTGTATGACTTCCTCTCATCCATCCTTCAACCAAATGAGGAAATGAAAATGGCTCTAAAATTTCACCTAAAGCTGGAAATCCGCTTTGAGCTCTAACAATCATTACTGGATCATCTTTCCCTATGTATTTTCCTGCTATGAGGCTGAGCCTTTCTGAACTAATAACAGAAGCAATTTCTCCATCTTTTCTGTGGACATATTTAACAACATATCTAGATGGTGTTCCAATTAATGCTAGCAAATCATATAAATCTTGAGGTATATTAAAATCTATAGCTTTTCCTTCATAAACATCTAAAACTGTAAATATAAAACCATCATGCATCCTAGGATCAATTACTAAACCAGCTGTGTTAAATGGATCAGCAAAAATTTTATACAAGGGCAAATTAAATGCTCCAGGTTCTGTTTTGTCCGCCATAAACACTACAATAGGCTCTGCAGGCCTCTCATTAAATTCCATTTCAGCAACTCCAGGACCCATACCTCTTACGTTGCCACTAAATGAACTACTCAATAAATCCTGGCCTGCTGCATAGAGTCCTAAATCTTTAGCCACTTTTGCTGCTTCTTCAAACGCGTTCCATGCAGTACCGTGAATTTCTTTATTATCAGTACCTTTCTTATGAGTCATTATAAGTTGAAGATCGTCACCTACTGCAGTAACATAATAATCTATTAACAACCCATTTTTCTTGGCATCGGCTAAAACTCTTGTTGCTGCAAGCATTGTATCAGGGTGCACCTTATGATGGCCAGCTAGACTACCTATATCAGCCTTTATGACACTTAATGTTATTTTTTCTCCCATTTCATGCGCCACTAAAATCACCGATAATTCTAGGTTGTAAAAATCCTTAAAAATCTTTCACTTTATGAAATATGCTGTTAAAAAATAATTATAAAATAATTTACCATGGAACGCTTTTCAACTTTAGCTTATATGCAGTATAATTTGTTAACCTATGTAATGCATAGATAATCACTGCAAAAGCTAACTCAGCATATAAATTAAACACCTTTCCAGCAAATAAATAAAGAAAAATTAATGCACCAATGTAAAAGTCTAGTTGATCCAATAAAGGTGCAGGAGCTCCTCTTTCTAAACCTATTCTCCTTTTTATAAATGATGCTGTTAAATCTCCAAGGAGGGCCCCAATAGAAGCTATTAAAGAATCAAATAAGATATTGTGCCAAACTATTAGGCTTTCTATACCTCCTATTATAAGTCCTGCTATAATTCCCGACAAAAATCCACCCCATGTTTTACCGTCACCAAAAATTCTTCTTCCATCTCTCCATTTTTTCCCCATATCAATTGGAGGGAGGCCGTGTATAATAACAGGAGTTCCATTTGCTACCATTGCTGGTAATATAAATACAAAAATACTTAGCAAATTATAGCCAAAGTTTACTAAATCCATTTCACACCATCCCTAATTATCTCATATCCCAATATTACTTTTCTAGGCTTTAGTAATTTTAATTCAACTACTTTTTCATTTAACTTGTTTGTGATTCCTATTGCCTTTGCCCAGGGTATTATCCATGTATCCATAGACATTTTGCTGCTATCAAAATCTTCCTGAGTTATTTGACCTGTAGCAAAACCGCCAACAATACTTAATAATGAAGAAATAAAAGATAATTCTTTTTCTGAAGTATCATCATTGAAAGTTCTAAAAAGATAATTTATAGAGTCTATTATAATATATTTTTTCGATTCAATACCTTCTATAATTTCTTTTAATAGTTGTTCCTTTGTAACTACCAATTTTAAAGGAACATCATATATAAAATATTTACCATAGGTAAAAGTTTGAGCTTCTGTAGCTAAAAATACAAAATCTTTCCTTTTATTAATTAAATATTTTGAAATTTCAAACGCTAAATGAGTCTTCCCTGTTGCAGGTGGCCCATATATAACTAAAAATACATTATTATCAATAAAATTCGATATAAATGGATGAAGATTCCGCTCTTTTATACTCAAGAGCTTTCCTCTTCTTCAGATGCCTTTTCTACTAAAACTTCTCCTCCTGCTTCTTTCACTTTTTCTATAGCTTTTTTTGTTGCCTCTTTAACTATAACTTTTAATTTCTCATATACTTTTCCATCAGCTATTAATTTATCATAACCCATCTCAGTTAAGTTTACAACAATTCTATCCCCTTCTAAATTCCCAGTTTTCTTTAAATCATATGCTAGTTCATCAAGGTCTCTTAGGCTTATTTCATTTTTCTCATGCAATAATCTATTTCTTATTGGAGCGAAGCCTTTTGCTCCATACCAATTTGGATAGTATTTTAGCATCCAAGTTTTTCTATGTTTATTCATTCCAGAACCTCCAGTACCTCCTTTGCTTCCAGATTTTCTATGCTGTCCTACTCTTCCCCATCCCATAGATCTTGTTCTGCCTCTTAATTTCCTTGATTTTTTCCTGCTTCTTGCAGTCAAAGCCATTCTGTTCACCTACTTCCAACAAGTATTTAAAAGATTAGATTTAAAAATAAACTTGATCCTTAAGCCATCTTTAATATAAGATCGTTAATAGCTTTACCCCTATACCCAAGTTCTCCATTTGGATACAGCTTTTTAATTGATAAATCAAATCCTCCGCTAGGTGGATGCAATCTGAAGAATGGCTTAATTCCTTTCTCATCAAGTTTATTATAATGTATTTCTTCTTTAATTATTTTATCGGCAAACTCTTCTATGTTACTTAAACCAAGCTTATCCTTTATTACTTGATCTGTTATAGGCTTGTCTCCAACAATTTTCCCTCTACGCTTTATAAGCTCTATTAATGTCTCCTTATTTATTTCTCCCCATGTAATAGCGGATTGCCCTTCTCTTAATATATCCTTTATCCCATTAAGGCTTTCTGCATATAATACTGAAACAAAATTCCTCCTTAACCTTAATATATCTAAAACTTTCTCTACTTTTGGATCTAGTCCACTAGAACCTCTAATTCTAATTATAGCGTAAACCAAAGTTATCACCTAGTCCAATCCATTGGTGTAATTGTTCTAAATGTATTCCTTAATGCCATATATGTAGCTCTAGCAAAATTATACGATGTTCTTGTTTCTCCAAAAGTTTTTGCCCAAACATCTTTTATCCCAGCTAATGTTAACACTTTTTTAGCTACATCACCTGCAACTAATCCTGTACCTTTAGGTGCTGGCTTTAGTAATATAACTACACTTCCACTTTTTCCAATAACTGAGTATGGCACACTGTGCGGCTCACCACATGTACACTCCCAGCTACCACAACCTCTTCTTATTGGGGTTATATTGAGCTTGGCATTTCTTATGGCTTTATCTATTGAATCCCTAAATTGCTTAGCTTTGCTTTTTCCTACTCCTACATATCCATTTTTATTGCCTATAGCTACAGTTGCCCTATACCTTGCAATTCTACCTGCATCAGTCATTTTTTGAACCATTGTAACATCAATTATTTCAACTTGTAAATCTGGAAGAAGTACATCAACTATTTCTGGTTCTAAAATTGGCAAATTTCTCTTAAATATTTCATCAATACTTGTAATTTTACCTTCTTTAACAAGCTTTCCTACTTGTGTTTTAGGTTCCCAAACTTCTAATACTTGAGTGTTGCTCATTGCCTATCACCTTCCAAACTTATATTACTAAAGCTACTTTTTATTGTATTTAACACCTCCTCAAAGTGCTTGGATAGCTCCTCTGGAGGTAACCTCTCTAATTGTTTTGAGAATTGCCTTTTATAAAATTCTGGGTTGTTCTCTTTTAAATCTTGAGCCCATTTAGAAATACTTCCACATTTAATTCTCTCCTCATCGGGCAAAATATCATCAGAATGAGGAACTTTGATTCCGGCATCCAATAATCCTTTAAGAGATGCAAATACTCTACTTCCCTTAACTGGGGTTTGTAAACCTATATCTAAGACAACTTCTTTAATTCCCTTTTGTCTTGCTCTTAATCCAGCTAAGTATGCTGTTAAATATGCTGCACAAATGTTTTTACCATAACCTTTCCATTTATATAGTTTTGATAATTCTTTACTATGAGCAGCTGCTATTACTTTATCACCTTTTGCGTCAAACTCCACAATTTGAACTAAAATATATTTATTAGTTTTCCTAACAACAGCTCTTGGTTTTTGCGATATAACCAGTTTATACCTGAGATGATAATCTGTTTTACCTTGCCTTCTTCTCTTTAAAGCCAATTTATACCTAGGTCCTTCTTTCATGATTTAACACCTTTCATTAACTTATTTTCATCAATATATCTTCTTAAATCAGACAAACTACTAAATGCATTACCTTTAGAGAGCCTATAAAGTCTTCTATAAGTTCTAGAATCTATCATTTCTTTATCTCTTAAATATTTCAAATAAGTTCTGATCTTTCTTATTTTGTTTACCCATTCCTCTTCTTCATCAACTCTTGTTTTCTTTGTACCTTCTCTTTTACCATAACCCCTACGATGCCCTTTAACCCTCTTTATATGCCTTATTAACCATCTATGAGAGTTTGTTTTCATTGGTATTTTCTTAATTAAACCCCTTTCAATTAAAGCCCTCACATCATCTTTTGTTATTGCTTGGCTTATTTCTTCTTCATTTTCAGGATCAGGACTAATCCATATCCTACTCTCCCCTACTTTAAGTATTTCCGATGCAAGCCTTTTTTGAAGTTTATAATCCATATATACCACCATTGGCTACCCTAAAGCCTCTTTCTTTAGCTGCTTTAAGCAGTTCTACCCTTTTCTTAAGCCCTACAGAAGAAGCTATATAAATTATATGAGCGTTAGGGCTTAACAATTCTAGATCTTTTTTATTTGAAATAACCACAGGAATTAATCCTGATGGGTGCAAACCTCTTATAGCATTCTTATTTTTATATCCAACCTTAACAATTGGAGGATATCCCTTCCTTTGTAACCTCATTTTTGCATCTATTCCTTTAGGCTTCCTCCAACTATCTCCTAACCTCTTAAATCTCCACGATAAATATCTCATAAAATGAACTCTTCTCTTTTCCGAAATAGACTCTCTAATTTTCTTTCTTTGCTTAATTATATCCCTTGTTATTTGCTCAGAGCTCATTATTCAACCACCTCCCTTGAATAAATATAAATTCCATCCATAAACTTCCTTCTATCAAATTCTGTTATCTTTGTTGCTAGCTCTATGTTTGCAGCGCTTTGAGAAACCTTTTCTATATCATTTCCTTCCAAAATTATATCAGTACCTTGGATCTTTACATTGACTCCTGGCAATATTGTCGCATATCTTGGAGATTTCTCACCTATAAAGTTGCTTATTATTAATCTATTACCATCTTTCTTAACGCTTATTGGATAGTGACTGTATATTATTTTCAATTTATATCTAAATCCTTTGGTTACTCCGATAATCATATTTTTAACGTGAGCAACAACCGTGCCTACAGCCGCTTTTTTCTTAGCGTCAGCAAAGAAGGCTTGTACTATAAGCTTATTATCTTTAATTTCCATATTAATTCCCTTCATATGAGAAAAATCTTTTTCTAGCTGACCTTTACTCCCCTTTACTATAACCCTATTCCCTTCTAACTTTATTTCAACATTTTGTGGAATCTCTAAGTCTCTCATAGCCAGTATTTCTTTTGCCAATGTTAGCACCTACCTGTCTGCACTTCATTCTGGAGAATCAGTGCGTATAAAAATATTTAAATTCTATCTAATTTTTCTCTGATAACTTCTAACAAGTCTTCTTTTTTCATGACTCTATACCCTATTAATGGCTTTCTAAACTTTCCTATAACAATTATTCTATCAGGATCTTCTTCTGGTTTTGAATTGAATAGTCTTACTTTATAATAGCCTTTCTTTCTGCCCATATAGATGTAAGCAAACTTAGCTTTTTTGCTGCCCATATTTCATCGCCCTATGTTTATTATCAAATAAACGTTTTTAAGCTGTTCGTATTTAAAAACAAAATTATTTTATGCTAAGAAGTTTTCAATCTACTCTATTTATGATTATAATATCTATAATAAATAAAGCTTATTATTCATGACAAAGTAAATGACAACCCTCGCCCCTTCTAGAGACAGAGTAATATTTTTAAAGTTCTCGTTTTTTAATTTTTGCAAAAAATATAAGGCATGAGGGAAAGCACATAATGAGCATATCAAACTTGTCTGCGCCTTGCACAGATATTGGGAACACAAGGTAAATCCCACTGATGGCTTTTTGCCCTGAAGGATCTGAGCCTCTCGTTCTGGCAGTGAAGAAGAGTAATGGACTGAAAAGCTGGTCGATGGTCTACCACTAAACGAATGGAGCTGGTGGCTAAAAGCTACTAACTATGAAGTGATGAAGATGAAGGCTGTAAACCACAAAGTTATTACCCCTAAGGAAACGCTCATATTGAAGGGCTAGAGATCAGTATCCCAAGAGTTGTGTTAATCAGTACTCTTCATTTGTATTTCATATAATCATATCTCTATGGAGTTAATTTTAATTTTTTCTGTATTATAAAGTTAATTTTTCTATATCATATCTTAACTTATAAAAAGCTATATTTGAGGTTAGTTATTTCTACAAAAATATTTTAAAAATATTATTAAAAATGAGTTAAAGCTTTAAAAACATTTACTGAAGTGAAATCTTCTTCAATTGATTAGATATTCTCTCATACATCATAATAACATCTCTTGATAGGCTTGGCGGCACTTTCTTTAATGCTAATTCAAAGTGTTTAAATTCAACGGGAGATACCTCTAATTTTTCTCTTAATTTTATCATAACCGCCTCTCTTACTACAGCTGCTATGTCGGCTCCTGTATAGCCCTCAGTCATAGAAGCAAGCTTTTCTATAGACACATCGTTTGCTAGTGGGACTTTCTTTAAATGTATCTTAAATATTTGTTTTCTTGACTCAAGATCAGGTGGAGGCACATATATAAGTCTATCAAATCTTCCAGGCCTTAATAAAGCAGGATCAATTATATCAGGTCTGTTTGTAGCTGCTATTACTACAACATTAGACAGAGGTATTATGCCGTCTAATTCTGTTAATAATTGATTAACTATTCTATCAGTCACACCAGATGTATCGCTCTTAAATCCTCTTGCTGGGGCAATTGAATCTATTTCATCAAAAAATACAACTGTTGGAGCTACTTCTCTTGCTCTTTCAAATATTTTTCTGACAGCTTTTTCACTTTCACCTACCCATTTACTTAATACTTCTGGCCCTCTAACCGTTATGAAGTTAGCTCCGCTTTCTGTTGCAACCGCTTTTGCTAATAATGTCTTACCGGTTCCTGGAGGGCCATATAATAAAATACCTTTTGGAGGCTCTATGCCCATATCACTAAATACCTTTGGATATTTCATAGGCCATTCAACGGATTCTTTTAATTCTTGTTTAACATTATCTAATCCACCTATATCTTCCCAATGAACTTCTGGAACTTCTACGAAAATCTCCCTTATTAAAGATGGTCTTATTGATTTCATAGCGTCTAAGAAATGTTTCATGGATACTTCTAAGTTCTTTAGTATATCAGGTTTTATCGTTTCATTCTTAGATAAATCTACTTTTCCACTTGCCATAAATTCCCTTAACGCCGACATTGCAGCCTCTTTTACTAAAGCTGCTAAGTCTGCACCAGTATAACCGTTAGTTAATTCCGCTATTTTTTCTAACTGAACATCCTTAGATAAAGGAACATTTCTCGTATGTACCTTTAAAATTTCTATTCTTGCTCTCTTATCAGGAGGCCTTATCTCTATTTCTCTATCAAACCTGCCGGGTCTTCTTAAAGCAGGATCTACATCATCAGGTCTATTAGTTGCCCCTATAACTATTACTCTACCTCTTTCTTGCATACCATCCATTAGCGTTAATAATTGAGCAACTACCCTTTTCTCAACTTCCCCTGTTACTTCTTCTCTTTTAGGAGCTATTGCATCTATTTCATCGATAAATATTATAGATGGTGCATTATCTTGAGCTTCTTTAAATACCTCCCTTAGCCTCTCTTCACTTTCTCCGTAAAACTTACTCATGATTTCAGGACCATTTATTGTTGCAAAGTATGCTCCTATCTCATTAGCTAGCGCTTTTGCTAATAATGTCTTACCGGTTCCTGGAGGGCCATATAATAAAATACCTTTTGGAGGCTCTATGCCAAGTCTCTTAAAGACCTCTGGATGTCTCATAGGCAATTCTGCTATTTCCCTAATTTTTTCCTTAGCCTCTTCTAAATCCCCTATATCTTCCCATGTTACCCTTGTTGTTCTATGCACCGGAAACTCATTTTCCTTTACTGGTTCTTTTCTTAATTCTACGACAGTCTTATCTGTTACATATACATTATCAACTGGTTTAGTTTGAACTACAACTAAAGGTATTTCGCCTTGAACTAAAACAAGCTCTCCTTGAGTTAATGGCTTTCTGATAAATTCCTCTTTTATATCAGAAGGAGATAGATAAAAATCTATAGTAAAGGGTTCTGTTTTTTCTAATGGTGCAAACACAATTTTTTCAGCAGGCTTAACATTATCTGCTTTTTCTACATCGACGTAATCTCCAACACTAACTCCTAAAGACCATCTTAAATAACCATCCATTCTTATTATACCTGTATCTTCATCTTCGGAATGCAATGGCCAAACAACTGCTATTACTTGGCTTTTTTGACTCTTGACTTTAACAAAATCTCCTGTTTCTATACCTAATTTTTTCATAGTAGCTTGGTCTACTCTTACAATTTTTCTTCCAGGAGTGTCAGATCTGTACGCCTCTGATACTAGTAATGAAACACTTTCAGACATTTGTGTCACCGAATTTCTATTAACTCTAAAGGTTATAAATATCTATTTATTCTGTATTTCTATTTATGTTTAACCATCTAACAAAACCCAGATTATATACTTTAATGGATCCAAAATAATTAATTTTTATGCAATAAATATAATCAACTAATATTTAATTCTTCAATTAGTTCTGCATAAGTCTTTTTTACTATATCGCCGTTTATGTTTAACTCATTTATTGTCTCTTTTATATCATCAACAGATTTTCTATTTGATTCTATCTCTATAAAACATCCTAAATTATCTACTTTATCTAAAGTAACTAATACTTCCTTAAAGCTATAATACTTCCTAAATTTAGTTACATAAATCCCGGGACTAAATCCTAGCTTCTCAAACAAAGCAATGGGATCATTATCTACTTTTACTTTAAGTTCTTCCCTGGATTTTACTAATTCTTCTTCCTTTGACCTATTACCTTTATATGTTATTGTTTCAGGATGGCCGTTAACATATCTTATTCTGAGAGCTTCATCTTTTAACTTTAAATCTTTACAGGGATGATTTAAGTACAAGTCTTTTTCTTCTCTTGAATCTAGAAACTTAGCTCCTTTCTCAATTAATTCTTTTTCTATTTTTGATAACTCATCACAATTTACCTTTACTTTTACCTCTACTTCTAAGTTTTCTTTGCTCAAACATTCCATCCAAAATTAAATATGAAAATTAACAATAAAAAATTTATCTAAGTTATTGTTATTTTAAAAATTACAAAAAACTTAAAAACATATAGAAATCCTAATGAAAGCATAAATTTTAAATTACACTAATGAACCGTTCCTATAGATTTATAACATAAAATTATGAACTTAACTCTTTTAATATTTCTTTTGAAACTTCATCTATTAATCCTTGACCTGCTGGAGCTAATTTTCTTCCTTTACCAGGTATTGTAGTCACTAATCCTGCTTGCTCTAATTGTTGTAGTGCTTTTCTAATTATACTGCCTGAACCTTTTCTGAAATGAGGAGGCCTGGTTCCATTCCTTTTCTTACCTCCATATATGGTTTTTAGAGTTCCTATTCCTAATGGCTCTTCAGCTATGCTTATTTTCCTTAATAAAGATGCAACTCTAGTATACCACCAGTCTTCATTAGTAGGAGGCAATTCATTATATACTCCAGTCTTCATATACATAGCCCATGAAGGAATTTCTATTTTCTGCATCTTTTTTAGCCTTTCAGCTAGCTTTTCTATGAGCTTATCTGCTGGAACTTCTTTGGCTGTGACCATTTTTATACCCCTCTAGTTCCTGCAATATCCTGGATATATAAGAGTTTTTGAATCTTAACTACTTTCTTTGTTTATAAAAACTCTTTTCTCATGTGTAAAATTACTTAACTAGAATAAACTAGATTTATAATAGTTTTTATTATCGCTTTTAATTTTCTAAAGAATAGGGCCCGTAGTCTAGGTGGTTAGGACGCCGCCCTCACACGGCGGAGGTCGCCGGTTCGAGCCCGGCCGGGCCCATCTCGATCTATATATTTTAGGACTTTTAATGGGGATAATTATTTATAAGCATATATTATTGTAAAGAAACAACAAGGTTTGATAATTATGCCTAAAATTTAGAAAAATAATCTAATATTTATTCATATTTATAGGCTTTAAATATTCATTAAAATTAACGAATGTAATAGAACTAAAAGGTGCAATAGATTTGTCGAAAAACACAGAAAATACTGAAACAATTACGATAGAAATGCCTTGTGAAATAGCAGCAAAGCTAGTAATCCCATCTATAAGAGCTTCAATTGCTTACGTCTTAGTTAATGATTTTAAACTTTCAAAATATACAGCTGCAAGAATGCTTGGATTGACTCCCGCTGCAATAAACAATTATATTAGTGGCAAAAGAGGGGATAGATACATGAAAATATTAATTGAAGATGAAAGATACTTAAATAAAGTAAAAGAAGCTGCAAAATTAATATTAAACTTCCAAGGAAGATCTGAGGAAGAGATCGATGATTTTATGAGAAAATATCAACAAGCTATGTGCGGTATTTGCAGCGAAGTAAATGAAGTTGCTCATAAACATGGATGCCCATATAAACATTAGTTAATTAGTTAATAAAGCAAATATTATTTAAAGCAACAACCTTCATTTCTAATATACAAAAAAACTTATTGTTTTATGTGAAATAACATAAAACAAACTGTTAATTTGAACAACAAAATTTGTGGGATATCGATAGAAAATTTAAAGATAAAAATATCTATTTATTAAAAAGAAAATCATATAAATTATAACAATAATAAATTTTATTCAGAAAAGGGGAAGTTAAATGGAGAAAAACTCAGTAGAAATCTTCTTTGAGCCTAAAAGTGTGGCAATAATTGGTGCATCACCAAAAAAAGAAAATATGGGAAGAATAATTTTAGATAGTATGCAAAGAAACTACAAAGGAAAAATATACATTGTGAATCCTAATTATAGCGAAATACAAGGCATTAAATCATTTAAATCTATATTAGATATAGAAGATGAAATAGATGTAGCTATAATAGCTGTTGATGCTAGCAAAGTACCAGATATAATGGTTGATGCAGGTAAAAAGAATGTAAAAGGAGTCATAATAGTTAGCGGCGGATTTGCAGAAACTGACACACAGCAAGGCAAGGAATTACAAGATAAAATCATAGATATTGGAAAAAAGTTTAATATGAGAATTATTGGCCCTAATTGTATAGGAGTATATAATTCTTTTACTGGCGTTGATACATTCTTCTTACCTTATGAAAGAATGAGAAGACCTAAGAGAGGGCCTATATCAATTATAAGTCAAAGCGGCGCACTACTAGCAACTTTAATGGATTGGGCAGCATCTAAAAACATCGCTATAGGTAAAGCTATAAATTTTGGAAACAAAGCAGATGTAGACGAAATAGAATCGTTAGAATATTTAGGCAAAGATAATGAAACAAGAGTCATATTAATGTACATAGAAGGAATTACACCTGGAAAAGGTTATGACTTTATTGAAACAGCAAGAAGTGTTACATCTATTTATGGAAAGCCAATAATTTTAATTAAAGGTGGAAAGACCTCTAAAGGAGCTGGAGCTGCCAAAAGCCATACAGCATCTTTAGCGGGCTCTTATGAAATATTTAAATCAGTTTCTAAACAGGCAAATATAATATTGGCTGATGATTTAGAAGAATTATTTGATATAGCAAGAGTAATGTCTTATAATTTAATACCATCGGGAAATAGAGTTGGCATAATAACTAATTCTGGAGGCCATGGAGTCATAGCTGCTGATACCTTAATAGAAAATGGTTTATTGGTACCAGAAATTTCGGACACGCTAAAAGAAAAATTTAAGAAAATTTTCCCATCTCGAGTATCAATACATAATCCAATAGATTTTACGGGAGATGCTAAGCCAAATCATTATAGAGAGGTTTTAGAACTTCTAGCTGATAATAATGAAGCAGATATGTTTTTAATAATAGCTTTAGTCCAACCTCAAACAATGGACTTGTCTATAGCAGACGTAATTTTTGAATTTTCACAAAAGCATTTTGATAAACCTATAGCTGTAGTAACTATTGGAGCGGAAGAGGGAGAAAGACTGAGAGCTATTTTAGAGGAAAAAGGTGTCCCTGTATTTGAATTTCCCGACAGAGCGTCAAAAGCATTAGCTAAACTATATCAATGCAAAAGATGCTCATCAAAAAGATTTGAAAGTTGCAGTAGAGTTTATTTGAAAAAAGAATCAATAGATAAAGCTAAAAGAATAATTGAAAATGCTATAAATCAAGGAAGGAATAAACTTTTTGAGCACGAAGCCTTAGAATTACTAAATTCTATAGGGATAAAAACAGCAAACTATTGTATTATAGAAAATTATGATCAAATAAAATCTTGTCTTAGCAAGATAAATTTCCCAGTTGCCTTGAAAATTGTCAGTGAAGATATAATACATAAGTCAGATGTAGGAGGAGTTATACTAAATATAAGTAATGAAGAAGAGCTTACAGAAAGCTATAAAAACATTATTAAAAACATTAGAAACAGGCTCCCCCAAGCTAAGATTAGAGGGGTAATGGTTCAGGAAATGATAAAACAGGGGAACGAAATAATTATTGGGGGAAAAAGGGATGAAGGATTTGGCCCTGTAGTGATCTTTGGGCTTGGAGGAATATATACTGAAGTAATAGGTGATGTATCTATGAGGATATCACCAATAACAGATTGCGATGCTAAAGAAATGATAGATGAAATTAAAAGCGTAAAAATTTTAGAGGGCTACAGAGGCCTAGAACCTGTTGACAAAAGGAAGCTGGCTGAGGCCATAATGAGGGTTGGAGAGCTTATGCTCACAATCCCAGAAATATCTGAGATGGATATAAACCCTCTTATAGCCTCTAGCCTAGGTGCTCAGGCTGTAGATGCTAGGGTAATATTGAAGAGGTGATATGATTGGTAAATTCAGATCAAAGTCAGCAAAGCTCTCAGCAACAAAGTAAGACACCAGTTGATGAAGGGACATTTTTAAAGCGTATAGATGAAATAAGAGATAAGATTTTAGATGTAAAGAATCAAAGGAGACAACTAATTGAGGAGATAAAAAGTCTTAGAGATAAAAGAAGAAAATTAATTGAAGAGAAGAAACAGTTAATAGAAAGATTTAAAACTTTAAGAGAGCAAAGGAAAAAGCTTTTAGACGAACTCGTCAAAGTAAAGCAAGATAGAGATAACGTAAGCAAGGAATTTAAAACAAAGTTAGACCAATTAAAAGAGGCTCATAATATAACTCAAAAAGAAGGAGATGTTGCAAAGTTAAGCCTAAGAAAAATACAAAAAAGGATGGAAGAACTTGAGTGGAGACAGCAAACAAGCGTTTTAACGCCAGAAGAAGAAAAGAGATTAGTTGAAGAAATAGACAGACTTGAAGAATTAGCAGAAAGAGTGAGAAAAGCTAGAAAAGAAGAAGTTTCTATACTTGAATTAGAAGCTGATGTAAAAGGCCTAAAATTAAAGCTATCAGAGCTGATAAATAAGGTTAAAGAGTTAAGAGAAAATGCAGGAAGGCTTAAAGCAGAAATATCTTCTCTTAATCCAAAAATAGACGAATATAACAAAAATATAGATAACTTAGGAAATGAAATACAACAAAAAAGCCAGGAAGCAGAAAATCTTACAAAGCAACTAGACGCATTGTATCAAGAATATAGAGATCTAATGGTTAAACTCAAAGAAATGAAGCTCGCAAAACAGCGTGGTATTGAAGTAAACATACTAGAACAAAAGAGAAAAGAAATAGAAGAAAAGCAAAAGAAAGGTGAAGCGTTAACTTTAGATGAGCTAAGAATATTATATGGAGATTTAGATAGTATTTAATAAGGAAATGATAAAAGGAATATATTATGAATTTATATCATTTTTATGTAACTATAGATATAGTATGCCGCTAGGAATCCTTTATAACGAAGAGCCATTATTTTACGTATATAAAACAACAAAAATGGCCAAGCTATTAAGCAAAGAATCACAAAACAGGATTTATCTTCTTTCACCTTACGATCCTATTCTTTTTTTGGATAGTTTAGAGCATAAAATTGAAAACAATATAAGCTATGATAATGGTTGCCCTAAATTAGACGAAAGCATTGGAATTTGGTATAATTGCAATGCAATATACAAAAAGGAATTTAATGATAAACTTGAATTCTATTGTAGTAATCTTTTAAAACTAAAAGGAGATGCTGTACCATATAATCGAAGCTATGGTTGTATAGTAGAGTTGTTGGTCTTGTTAACAAAAGTTCAAGCAGGCGTTAAAGAACCTTGGTTTTTAACTTATGCAAATGGCTTAAAATGGTGTGTGGAAAGATCATCAAATAAGGATGAAAGATATGCAAAAGTTTCAGACCATATATTGCAATTGCTTAAGAAATATTATGGAGAAAGCTAATAAAATAATTAATGGATACACTGATATTGTTGAGCCTATTTTAAAATATCCTAGGCATAGAGAACTCGAATCTTCTATGGAGATTTTATCTCAAATTTGCGATGACTCTTTCTGCAAAAATTTATACAAATTATATGAAAAAATAAGCAATAATAGAGTATGTATAGTTGGTCCTGGGAAAATTAATAATAATTTAAAAGATTGTGAAATAATAGCCGGACCTGAAGGTGGGCTCATAAATCTATATGGTTTAGGTAAAAAAATGTTATTTGTTACAACCGATTTAGACTCTTCTCAAAAAATAATTGGAAATTTGAATTTTCTAAGCGATATAAAATTTGTACATATACATGGAGATAATTTAACAAGAATAAAAATAACAAATGCATATTTTGATAATGTTATATATACTACACAAATACTTACACCTTATTGTGCTATACCTATAGGCTCTTTTACTGATGGAGACAGAGCAATCGCGTTATCTATGATATTTAATGCATCAGAAATCTATGTTTACGGATTTAATTTTAAAAAAGCTATATGCCCTCATAAAGATTATTGCTTTCCAGATTATAAAAACATAAAAATAAAATTAGCTGAAAAAATTTTAACTTTCGTCTCAAAAAAATTAAATTATTCCATAAAACGCTATAATGAATATTTTATTTTCCAAAGATCTTTTTGATTTTTACAAATAATCTTTCTTAACCTTTTTATTGCTTTAAACCAAAAATTTTGCACTAAATAGAGGGTTTTTATTTCTTAACAAAACCTAAGCATATATATCTTTAAATATACTTAAAAGAATTGAGACAAAAATGTATAAGTCAAAAATGAAAGGATTTAAAGAATTAATGAAGGTTGAAGATGCTCTTAAGTTATTATTTGAAAATATGATTCCGCCAAAAATAGAATCAGAGGAAATATATGTAGAGGAAAGCATAGGAAAGATATCTTATGAGGATATTATATCTCAAGTTGATATACCACCATTTAATAGAAGTGCTGTAGATGGATATGCTGTAATTTCATCTGACACTGTTGGAGCATCTATAACAAATCCTATATCATTAAAAATTGTAGGTGAAATAAAAGCGGGTGATAATCCAGAAAACATAAAAAGTATAAACAAAGGAGAAGCTGTAATAATTTATACAGGAGCACCTTTGCCTAAGGGTTCTGATGCAGTGGTCATGGCTGAAGACGCCACATATAAAGGAGACTTAGTAGAGATAAACAAAGCTGTTGCCCCTTATCAAAATGTATCTAAAATAGGAGAGGATTTTAGCAAAGGTAAAATTATAGTAAAGAAAAATACCATAATAAAACCATGGCACATAGGTGCTATTGTATCAGCTGGCATAAAAAAGATAATAGTACAAAAGCCTTTAAATGTAGCAATATTATCAACAGGGAACGAAATAGCAGAACCAAACGAAGATTCCAAAGGAAAAATTATAAATAGTACAAAACCTTTGCTCAAATCAATGATTATGTCATTTGGATGCAAACCAATAGATTTTGGTACTGTTAATGATGATATCGAAACAATAAAAGAAAAAATAGAGTTAGCGTCAAAAGTTTCAGATTTAATAATAACTACTGGAGGAACTAGCGTTGGAAACTATGATCTTGTTACAGATGCCATTTTAAAGATTAACGGATCTAAAATTTTGTTTAATGGTGTTAGAATGAGACCAGGCAAGCCTACAAGTGGAGCAGTAATTAATGGAAAGCCGATAATAATGTTATCAGGTTTCCCTGTTGCAGCAGTTACTGCATTTTATGCCTTTATTTTCCCAACAATTAACTTTATGAGAAATACAAACGAAGAAATAGAACCTAAGATTAAAGGAAAAATAACAAGAAGGGTTGCTAATATAGCCGGAGTTAAGACATACCTCAGAGTAAAAGTTAGAAAGGAGAAAAATGAAATATATGTAGATCCTTTAGCTGTAACTGCATCTGGAGTTTTATCAACACTAACAGAGGCCAACGGTTTGCTAATCATTCCAGAAAACGTTGAAGGATATGATGAAGATGATGAAGTCGAAGTAATGTTGATTTGATATAAATGAATAACAAGTTTCGTTCTTTAGGGTAGCAAGGAGATCAATTCATCAGCTAACACCAAAGATCTATCCTTATAAGCGGGGTAGTTTACTACTATTTCAATTTTCTACATAATTCTATTAAAACATCATAGGGAGCATTACTTCTAAATCCTACGTCAGAAAATGTCGATTTATAAGATTTATAACCAATTTCTTCTAAAGATGATATGAATTTAGTTAAAGAAGGCATATTGGTCTTCTGGTTTTGGCAAATTGTATCAAGTCTCTGATGGAAGTACTGTTGTATTTTCATTTCGTCTAAATATGTTTTAATAAACTTTTCACTTCTCATAAAAGTCTCTATATAAGAAAAATTGCTCAATTTATTTAGCAATTCTTCTATAAATTTTATATCACCTATTTCTCCAACCCATATTGGACCTAAACAGTTGGAATCGTGACAACCCATTATTAATCCGTTTTCATATTTAAAATACCCAATGTTTTTGTTTAGCATCTCCTCCGATCTCTTAGCTCCTCTATCAATAAGCAAGTAGACTCTTGCATAATGATCTACACTATACGACATAAGAGGTTTAATTACTTTATCGTAAGATGCCGAAATGTATGCAATAAAGGCAAGCAAAACTCTAATCGCAATCTCCCTATAGTGCTTGGTATTAATCAAGTTTACTCTATACTTTCTTTTAGCAGCCATATATTTAGATCCACCTAAAACGGCTAAATCTGTAGCAGTTAATGCTAAAAGAGTTCCTTTTGAGGCTATAGAAATAGAAGTGTCTATAAAAGGTAAAACGCTACCAAATGGATCTAAATCTATTATATTTATTGGCTGACCTTGCTCATACTTTAGGGACCTCATTAGGGCATTTGCTTCCCTATTATAGGCCTCTATATTTTTCATTCTGTTTAGCTCAATGTTTTTCACCATAATATTATAAGAATTTTTGTCTATATCATTTATTATAACTTTAGATAAATTATTTAATTCTAGAGAGTATCTTATACCTCTTACTCCTGTTGCTGATAAAGGATCTATTGCAACTAGTTCTTTACCAGGCCAATACATATTAATAAAAGAATTTAAAGCAATTATTGATAAATCCCTATTAAATACCATAACTGGGTTATAAAAAACTGATAAATGAGATGGTTCTATAATGCCTTCTGATATTTTTGCTTTTCTAGTATCTGGAACGTATATTAGAGCTTTTCCTTCTCTAAGCACAGATAGCTCCATTTCTTATCATCTTTGCATATTGATCTATTTTGTTTATATATTCATACCTATTATCAACTGTTAATTCAATAATTTCTCCTTTATTTAACAAATTGTACAGATCGGGTCTTATCCATTTTAACTTGAAATAAAAAGTAGCAATAAAAGGCTTATCACCTTCTAAGATTGGCTTCATATGTTCTTCAAAACCTTTTACTTTTAATTCCATGGGTCCTATTTCATCTATAATAATTACATCAGAATTTCTTATGCTATTATCTAAAACATTTAAAATAAAATCTAAGGCTTCTTCATTTAAATAATAGCTTCCTATTTTTATTTTACCAAAATAATTTCTCGATGCCAATACTACCTGTTTTCCGCTATAAAAATCTTCAACTAAAAAACCAACTCTAAATTTACCTTCTCTAATCTCAGGTGTTATAAATCCCCCAACTTTACATCCATATTCTTTTAGCTTGTTAGCTATTGATAATGCTAATGTGCTTTTACCAACCCCAGGTCTACCAGTAATTGAAATTGAGGCCTTTTTTACATGCACTTTCTCTTTATTTATTCCCAAAACTATCCCTAAGTAACTCTATAAATTCTTCAAGCGTTAAAGCTTTAGCCTTTTCTAATTCTAACTCTTTTATTAAACTCTTTTCGTTACTTATAACAAAGGACTTAGAATTTGTTGTATCACTTAGCTTCTCAAGGTTTTGGGCTTTGGCTGATAGGGCTTGAGCCCCTTCTTTTCCATGTCTAACTATTATTAATAATCTATTACCTTGTTTATCTTTTGCCCCTATATCTAGCACAGTTCTCTTAGCATGATAAGTTATAAATCCTAGATCTTTTAATTCGTTTGAAATTATTTTTTCTTCTAATACATCAACAGGTTGATCTTCAACTTCTATTTTTTCTAAATATTCTTTACTAAAGATATTTATAGGCTGAAGTATCTCTTCTCCAAATATATTAACAAGTTTTTCACCTAAGTCTACAGAAGGTTCTATAGTCCCTCTTTCATATTCATAGACAGACCTCCTAGAAACATGAAGAATAGAAGCTACTTCACCTAGGCTCATGTTCCTACTTATTCTCTTTTCTCTTAGCTTTTCTGGATTTATTTTTACCTTAAAACTTTCTTTATCTTGAAATATATATACATCATTATTTTCCAATGCAGATATTAAAGTTTCAAGCTTCACAGCTTTAGCTCCATTTTTCTCATAAACAACCCCATCTACCATTAAAATACCTCTATTTTTTTCAGTTATTATAATAGATGGTATTCCAAGTCTTAAAGATAAACCTAGAAGTTCAGCTATTTCTCCTTTAGGAATTTCTTCTAAATCATGAGCTACCTTAATTAACAAAAACCTATCATTATTTAATTTAACAGCCAAATCAATACTTCTCCTATTAATACTCCTTGGATAGTCTATTACCTCTATATACTCGGACTTGTTATAGAGCTCTGCAATTACTTTATACAAAAAATCTTTTGTTTTCCTTTCTGACATCTGTTTTCCTCCATTATTATCATTTTATACGCTTCTTTTATCCAAAAGTAATTAGATACAAATTAGCATTTAAATATTTTTATTATTATAATTATTTTATAATTTATAAAACACTAATATAATTTTATATTAAAATTAATATTCTATAGAAACCCCAGTATAAGCCTCTGGCTCTTTTTTACCGTAATAATCTAATCCTTCATCCATGTTATTAATAGACTCATTGCTTATATTTGCCAATACAAGTGAAACAACCTTATTAACAATGCTATCTACGTCCTCTGATTTGTCTATTACTAACTCATTCTTACCAATTCTTATTTTGGGCATTTCATTAAAGGTGTTTAATAAGTTAAAATAATTTATTACCTCTACAAAAACTGTAGTTGAATAATCATGCCTTAATATATCAGCAGCCTTGAAAGCAACTTTAACTGAAGTATCATCGTCGAACATTCCTGATGAAATAACCACTATAGTGTTCAACCTGACCCCCTACCCCGAATCTATCCTATTATCACTGAATGTAATACGTATGTTAGCAGATATATATGGAATAGCCTAGTATAACCAAAATTACTAAAATAAATTGTTTAAGTAAAGGTTATATACGAGATAATGAATAGAAATACTAAAAACGTTATGTAAACATAAAATCGTTTCAATAAATGCTCAACATTTAAACGTAGCATGTAACAGATTTCAAAAAAATTTTTAAAATCTTTATATTAAGAGGTTTAGCAAATTATTGTACTTGCCGTCCAATAGATCCAATCCATAACCGTAATGCACTTTTTGATAGTTCTTTCTAAATTCCTTAACTTCTTCTCTTATTTTACTGGTATCTTCCTTTTTGATGGCAACTTTTTCCATAAATTCAGCTATTTGATCCATTTCATCTTCCTTCATGCCAAATCTGGTCATTTCTTGAACTCCAATTCTCAAACCGCTTGGATTTTGGACTGCATCTGGAGGATCATGAGGCAAAAGATTTTTATTCAATATAATGTTACTATCCTCAAGCATTCTTGCTATTTTAGCGCCTCCACCTTGTGATGATACATCGACAAGCACTTGATGACTCATAGTATAACCCATGTGCTCTCCTATAACCTTAAAACCTCTTTCTGCTAAAGCCTCTGCAAGCTTCTTAGCGTTTTTTGTGATTTGTTTTGCATAGGTCTCTCCAAATTCTATCATCTCAAGTGATGTAATAGCTGTAGCAGGGAGTCTATGAAGATGATGATTACTCAAAAACCATGGAAATATTGTTTTACCAACCTCTTTATATAAATCTTTATCTTTAAATGCAACAACACCACCTTGTGGCCCTGGGAAGGTTTTATGAGTTGATGCAGTCATTACGTCAGCCCCATAATCTAATGGATTTCTCCAAGCGTTACCAACAATTAATCCTAATACATGAGCCGCATCATAAACAAGCTTTCCATTAACAGAATGGATAGCATTTGATATTTCCTTTACAGGGTGTGGGAACAAGTAAACACTTCCCCCTAGAACTGCAAACTTGGGCTTAATTTGTTCTATAACTTTTAATGCCTTATCTACGTCTACGTTCATTTTTTCCTCATCATACGGCAATTCTATTTGTTTTATACTGAGCGCTCCTAATGTACCAAACTTAGTATGGCTTACATGGGCTCCAGCTTGAACTGGAGCTATAACTGCTTGATCACCAGGATTTGCTAAGACTCTGAAAACTGACGCATTGGCTATAGTACCACTTATTGGCCTTATATCAACCATATCAGTATGTAATAATTTTCCCATAAGTTCATTAGACATAACTTCTAGTTCATCAGAATATTTTGTACCCTGATAATATCTTTTGAAAGGTTTTCCTTCTGCATATCTATTCATAAAATCGCTGACGTAGACTGCTAAAGCTAAAGGACTCATAATATTTTCACTTGCAATTAAATTTATTGTTTGCTTAACTCTCCAAATATTTTGGGAATTAGTTAATTCCAAAATTTTATTTATAGATTCCATGTCCATAATTCTCGCCACTTATAATTTACTTATATAAAGATTAAAAATTTTTCATTGATACTGAAAATAATTTGAAAGTTTCTGAGCTCTTAAGCTTAATATTTTATTAGATAAAATAGAGCTACTTAAAGGACTTAAGAATTAGCCGCTATTTATAGCAAAAAGGCTATCAATATTTTTATTGAAAACTTTTCAATTATATACGAATCGAAAAAATCAAATATAAGATTAAAAATTTTAACCTAGAAAGTAAAAATTAGTAAACTAGGTGGAAAAAATGTCAATCGATTCGAAAACGAGTAAAGCTATGGCAAGATTAATTAAGAATGTAACCGTGCATACACTATGGATCTATGTATTAGCTATATTAGCAAGGGGAGCAACATATCCTTATCAAGTCAAGAAAAAAATTAAAGAAATGTTTCACTTTAATCCTCCTACAGTTACCCTATATACTGTAATGTATCGTTTAGAAAAAGAAGGATTGATAAGAAAGGCAGAAAATGGATCCTATGAAATAACAGAGGACGGGAAGGCGGCTCTTAAAAAAGCGTCTGATACTTTAAGAAATTTAAGTGAAACTCTTGATCATATATGATATAATTTGTATAAATTATAATTAAAATTTTTAAAGTAAAAAATATTTTAGAGTTCAAAAGAAAAAGCAAATATTCTTTAACCGATAAAATTAAATGGGAAATTAAAATGGAAGATAGCATAAATGTCAATGAAAAAGATTTGGTAGAAACAGAAATAAATTATAAAGGTTCTAAAATTATAGCTTATAAGTTAAGAGGGACATCTATACTTGTTTGCCCAGTTTGTAAGCTATCCTATTTTTATAGTGAAGCTGATTTAATTAATCACATAATTGCACATGCAAAAGGATTTATAGAGAAAAGAAGAGGAACTCCTACAAGGATTTATAGAAAAAAAGAAGAATATTGAAATCTGTATTTCTATATGAATCGATATTTAGTTGCCTTTTAGTCCTAAATGATGTTGCTCAAGGTCTTAAGTATTGTATGCCTTAACAATATGATAAATTAAATGGCAAACCTAGTTTTAAGGCGATAATGCATTTAAGGCTTCGCTCTAAAAGCAAATCAGATAACGCTAATAATCAAATAAGATATGATCAAAAAAATGAAATAAGCATGAAAGCCAGCATATTGGATAACAATCGTGGCTCTTAAACAATACTCTCATTATTAATTTGCAATACAATAAATCAGCTTTAAATTCTAAAAAAACGTATAAAATAAATGCGCGGGGGTGCCCGAGCCTGGCCAAAGGGGACGGGTTGAGGGCCCGTTGGCGTAGGCCTGCGTGGGTTCAAACCCCACCCCCCGCATAATTTTAATTCTTAATATTACAAAAAATTTATATTAGAATTTTATACTTTTACTTTTGAGGCGGTATATATGCGTAATATAAATAATAAAGTGGATTTCTTAAAAGAGTCTCCAACAAGAAAGATAGATGCAATAAGAGAAAGGCTAAAGAAGGAAAACAAAGATATAATTGTATTTTCAGCTGGTCAGCCTAGTATTCCACCTCCTATTGAAATTAGAGATATTATGGGAAAAATGCTTAAAGAGGAATCAATGAACTTATATGGATACACTCCAAGCCAAGGTATATTAGAGCTAAGAGAAGCTGTATCTGATGACTTAAAGTTGTTAGGTTCAATAGACGTCGATCCATCAAGCATAGTTATAACAGCTGGAGGACAAGCAGCTATGTTTTCAACACTAGCAACTATAATTCAACCTGGAGATGAAGTCATATTGTTTGATCCTACTTATTTTGGCTATAAGCCATTGCTTAACTATAATGAGGCCAAAATTATAAGACATTATGTAAGCATGGAAAACGATTATCAGCCTAATATAGATGAGTTATCAAATATTATAACGAAGAAGACTAAGGCAATAGTTATGGTTAGTCCAGATAACCCAACTGGTAGAATCATAGATCATAAAATAGCTAAGGCCTTAAGTGAAATAGCTATTGATAACGATTTGTGGATAATAAATGATGAAGCTTATAAAACCCTAATATATGAAGGGGAACATGAATTCTTATATAAATATGCCCCAGAAAATGTAATATCAATAAATACTTTCTCAAAGGATCCCTCAATACCAGGTTGGAGACTTGGTTATGTTTATGGACCAAAGAGCACTATAGATAAAATAAAGCTAGTTAATGAAGAGATGGTTTACTGTCCTCCATCTTTTGCTCAGCATATGGTTGCAAAGTATTTAAGATCTGACATAAGATTAAAATACATTAAGTTTGTCGTTAATGAATACAAGAAAAGAAGAGATGTAATGATAAAGGCAGTTAGAGAAAAAATACCTAAGGCCAAGTTTGTTGTACCAAAAGGTTCGATGTTTTTATTTATAAATCTAGAAGAATATAAAATTAACGGAGAAGAATTTTCAACTCAATTATTAGAAAAATATCAAGTTGCTTCAGTTCCTGGCAACTATTTTAGCGAAAAATATCTTTCTTCTTTAAGGTTGTCATTTGTTGCTGAGACGCCCGACAGAATCGAAAAAGGGATAGATTTAATTCAATCTGCATTGCAAAATAATTTATTTTAAATTTATAAAAATTAATAAAGGGTTTCTATACAGAAATTATATGAGAAGGGTAGTTTTAATGGTTACAAATATAGAAATAAGCGGATACAGTGAAAGTGCATTAGATGCATTAGTTAAAGCTGGTATATATGCAAATAAAACAGAAGCCGTCAGAGAAGCGATTAGAAGATTTATTGATAGTTTCGATATGAAAGAAATAGCTTTTAGAGCGTATAAGGAAGGTAGAATTAGTTTTCAACTTGCAACAGAGATAAGTGGATTAGGTATTGAGGAAATTATATGGTATTTTTTAAAGAAAAATACTCCTCCCGAAATAGGGGTTATTGACCCTAATGAAATAAACGAAAATATAGAAGAGTTTGATAAAAAGAATTCATTAGTATTTGATCTATCATCTACATATTCAATTTTAGAATTAGATAAAATAGATATTATTAAAAAACTTAACAAGAGGCTTCTTATTGGAAAAGAAACAAATAACTCAGTAAGATCATTAATAATGAGGTATTCAAAAATAAGAGGATCACTAGTTTATCTTAGCAACTATGAAGTTATACAAACAAAAAATCCCTTAGTTGAATTTGCCAGAAAGAATGGTATAACTTTACAGGAAGCTGAAGCTATAAGCATATCAAAAAAAGAAAATGCTATATTTGTATCTGATGATATTAGAACAAGACAAACAGCTAAAAGCAAAGGAATAACAAGCGTACCAACACTTTCTCTTTTTTTATTCTCAAAGAAGATTAAAATAATAGATGATAGACAATTCAATGAGATAATAGCAAAGATGGGAACAATACCCTTAATTATACCCCCCGAACTCTTTGCGTAATAAACAAAAGCGTTTCCTAATCCTAGAATTACAGATTGCTGTGGGAAAAGCTTATATTATTTTAAAGTTAATATAATTATTAGGCGGTAAAATGCCTATTGTCAACAAATTTATAATAAGTGACTTAATTTTGAGATGAACAAAAATTGAAGTTTATTGGAGAAGCTGTAATAATAGGTGTTGACACAAGTATAAGCATGGCCAGAAAAGATTATAAACCAAACAGAATAGAGAACGCTAAGAGAGCAGCCTCTATTATAGCTAGGAGTTTAATTAGCAGAAACATACCTACATTGATCTCTCTTGTTATATTTTATAGATACTCATTCCCGTTAACTGATCTAACTGATAGGTTGGAATTGATAGAACAAGCTATATCTAAAATAGGAATTATGGGAAAAGTTACTGCGCCTAGTGAGGTAATAAAAGATTCGTATTTAATATTAAGAGCTGCAAATCCTGGCTATCACAAAAGAATTATCTTAATAACAGATGCTGGATTTAATGAGGGCATAAATCTTGATATATCAGCATCTCTATTATCTATGGCAGAAATAGAATTGGATATGCTTACTCTCGGTTTAATACCTAAAAAGGTTGGAGAATATATAGATAAAGCAGTCAAAATTACCAAAGGTATTTGGCTCCATTCAGAAAATACTGATGAGGTATTATCTAATGCAGCTAAACTAGGTGAACTATACCCTAATTAAAAACATAAACAAATATTTCGTTTTGCATATTTGTTGCGTTAATTTTTCTATTTTAACTGCTGTTACTTTATATCCAGGGATATGAATCCTATCTACAATTTGATTCAACAACAAAATTCATTGATAAAATAAGCAGTAAACTTTGTCTTTTAATGTGATAATGCTTTTAAGGTTTGTTCTAAACAAAATCATAGAAATTAACACATTTTCAGTTTAATAAAGATTTTAACTTCTTAATATACTCTAAAATATGTCGATGATGAAGGTTAAAAGCAGTGATTGATGAACTAACCTAGGCCCTGAGGCATAAATTATTAAAAACAGGATAATATTTATAAAAGAGGGAGAGTATGGAAAAAATAGTTATGAAAATAAGTGGAAGTTTATTATTTCCACCAGATCAAAAATATTATATAAAACTTAAAGATACCATAGAAAATGCTCTTAATAAAGGCTATAAACTAGGAGTTGTTGTAGGTGGAGGGCCGTTAGCTAGATATTATATAAACACACTAAGAGAGCTAAAAGTGTCAGAAGCCATATTAGATATTTTAGGTATTGAATCTGCAAGACTAAATGCATTATCTCTTTCTGCAATGCTGTATCCATATAGTATACCAAAAGTGCCTAAGGATTTAACAGAGACATTGGAAATTTTTAACAACAATCTAATTCCAGTATTAGGAGGTCTTCAACCAGGTCACAGCACAAATGCAGTTTCAATGATACTCGCTGAGGCCATTGGATCAAAGAATGTTATAAATATGCTTAACGGAATTAATGGTATTTATACAAAAAATCCAAAAGATCCCGAATCAAAAAAGCTTGATAGAATATCATATGAAGGTATGGAAGAGTTAATAAAAAGAATGGATCAAGTAGCTGGAGGATACGAGTTACTTGATCACGTTGCTTTAGAGATAGCAAAAAGAAGTAAAATAAGAGTTATATTTATTGATGGTAAAAATCCTGAAACTTTATTAAAAGTATTAGATGGAGAAAAAATAGGGACAGAGTTAGTACCTGAATAATTATTTCTTATACTTTGGATGGTATTTCTTAATCATTTCTTCTTTTATATTAGTAAGCTCTTCTTCTGGTATTTCGGATAATATGTTCCATGCCAAATCCAATGTATTTTCTATACTTCTATTTTCTCTAATTCCTTGTGATAAGAATTTCTTCTCAAACAAATCAGCAAACTTAAGAAACTTTCTGTCAGTTT
This sequence comes from Caldisphaera sp., assembly GCF_023256325.1. Classification (GTDB taxonomy): domain Archaea; phylum Thermoproteota; class Thermoprotei_A; order Sulfolobales; family Acidilobaceae; genus Caldisphaera. The sequence goes on along the minus strand of NZ_JAGDXI010000049.1, from coordinate 26,192 downwards.
CACTTAAGCTCTCTTCTCCTACAACTGCAGCTAAACTTCTAAGATCTACCCCTCTACTATATGATGCGTAAAGCTGGTCACTTACCTGAGCATGATCATCCCTTGTCTTTCCAGGTCCAATTCCTTCCTTCATTAATCTCGAGAGACTCATCAAAACATTAATTGGTGGATATATTCCTTTATTATACAAATCTCTGCTCAAAACTATTTGACCTTCGGTTATGTAACCAGTTAGGTCTGGTATTGGGTGTGTTATATCATCATTCGGCATTGTTAATATTGGTATTTGAGTTATGCTACCTTTTTTGCCATGAACTCTCCCTGCCCTCTCATAGATGCTTGCTAAGTCACTATACATGTAACCAGGATATCCCTGCCTTCCAGGAACTTCCTCTCTCGAAGAACTTATTTCTCTTAACGCCTCCGCATAATTAGTCATATCTGTCAATATAACTAATATGTGAAGATCTTTTTCATATGCCAAATATTCTGCTAATGTTAAAGCAACTCTTGGTGTTACTAATCTTATCATGGCAGGTTCGTCGGCCAGATTTACAAACATAGCAACTCTATTTAATGCTCCTGTTTCCTCAAAGAATTTCCTGAAAAATAAATAATCGTCATATTTAATTCCTATTGCTGCAAAAACTACTCCAAATTCTTCTCCTTCTCCCTTTACTGTTGCTTGTCTAGCTATTTGCGCTGCTAAAATGTTATGAGGCAAACCACTCCCACTAAATATAGGCAATTTTTGGCCTCTAACTAATGTATTCATTCCATCTATTGCACTTACACCAGTTTGTATAAAGTCCTCAGGATAAGCTCTAACTGCAGGATTTATTGGAGAACCATTTATATCATATTTTTCTTCAGCCACTATCTCTGGTCCATTGTCTATAGGCTCTCCCAGTCCGTTGAAAATCCTACCTAACATATCTTCAGATACAGGGAGCTCTAACGGTCTTCCTAAGAATCTTACTCTTGTTCCTGTAGTTGTTATACCAGTTGTACCTTCAAAAACTTGAACTATTGCAATGTTTTTAGATACATCTAAAACCCTACCTCTTCTTCTTGTTCCATCTGAAAGCTCTACTTCTACTATTTCATCATATGATGCTCTACTAACTCCTTCTACGACAATCAATGGACCTTTTATTTCAACTATTTTAGAATATTCCCTTATGCCATATAAAGAGCTCATGCAGATTTCACCTCCTTAGATTTTAACCCGTCAAGAGAGTTCAAAGTACGTTTCCTCAAATCCTCTATCATCTCTATTTTATCATTTGGTATGCTAAACCTAGCCTTAACAATATCAACATAAAGCCTGCCTAAAGCTTCCTTAGCTTTAGATGCCTGAATCCCACTATGAACTAGCTCACTTGCCTTCCTATAATAGTCTATGATGAGCTTCATCAATTCGAACTGTTTCTTAGGTGAAGCAAATGTATCTATAGGATCAAAGGCATTTTGTTTTAAAAATCCATCTCTTATCATCCTAGCAACATCTAATACCAATTTATCACTTTCATCTAAACTTTCTGTACCTACAAGCCTTACTATTTCTTGAAGCTCATTTTCTCTTAGTAAGATATCCATTATCTCATCTCTGTATTCTTTCCACTTTGGATCAACATTTTTGGCCCACCATTCCGAAACAGTGTCTACATATGCACTATAACTCAAGATCCAATTTATTGCCGGATAATGCCTGCTATAAGCTAGAGCTGTGTCGAGTGCCCAAAATACTCTAGTAAATCTTCTTGTATGTGTTGTTACAGGTTCGGTAAAATCTCCACCTGGAGGACTTACTGCACCAACAACAGTAACGCTTCCTGTTCTATTGGGGTTCCCTATAGTTTTTACTCTTCCAGCCCTTTCGTAAAACTCTGCAAGTCTCGATGCTAAATAGCTCGGATAACCTTCTTCTGCTGGCATTTCTTCCAATCTACCTGCTATTTCTCTCAATGCCTCTGCCCATCTACTTGTTGAATCAGCTACTAGTAGAACGTCATAACCCATATCTCTATAGAACTCTGCTATAGTTATTCCCACATAGATACTGGCTTCCCTAGCTGCCACAGGCATATTGCTTGTATTTGCAATTAATACAGTTCTCTCCATCAATGGTTTTCCAGTCCACGGATCTTTATATGTTGGAAATCTCTCTAAAACTTCAGTCATCTCATTACCTCTTTCACCACATCCTATATATAAAACCACGTTAGCAGAAGACCATTGTGCCAATCCATGCATTGTAACAGTTTTGCCAGTACCAAAGCCCCCAGGTATCATACCTGTGCCTCCTTTAGCCATAGGGAACAATGTATCTATAATCCTTAATCCTGTTATTAATGGCTCTGAAGGATCTAACTTTAAATTATAAGGTCTTGGAAATCTCACTGGCCAGCGTTGTGACAAATATATTTCTTTAACTTTCCCATTGCTTTTAATTTCAGCTATCGGGTCTACTATAGTATAATCACCTTCGGGTGCGATCCATGTTAATTCTCCAAACTCATTTGGAGGAACCATAACCTTATGTAATATTAGCTCCGTTTCCTGAACTAATCCTAAGAGATCTCCTCCTGATACTTTATCACCTACTTTTATTTCTCCTGGAGTAAAGTGCCACTTTTTATCTCTTGGCAAGGGACTTACATCAATTCCTCTCTCTACAAAAATACTTCTCTTAGGAGAAGTTTTGGTTAATAATTCAGCGATAAATGGTAATGGTCTTTGAACACCATCATATATATTTCCTAATAGACCAGGTCCTAGCTCAACGCTAAGAGGAGATCCTGTACCTTCAACTATTTCTCCTGGCTTTAAGCCAGTAGTAGATTCATATACTTGTATATAAGCTTCGTCCCCCTTAATCCTCGTTACTTCTCCTATTAGCCTTTCCTCTCCTACTTTTACCATCTCATACATCTGTATTCCAGTCATATTTTCAGCTACAACAAGAGGACCAGTGATCCTACTAATTCTACCTTTAACTACCATTTTTACTTCCCCCCAAATAATTTTTCTGATGCTATCCCTTTAAGAAAAACCTCATTTTCCTTTATAATCTGGTCAATACTAAAGTCCAATTTGATTGTTCCTTCCTTATTTGTAGCAATTATACCTCCAATTATTTTAGCGCTCTCATTAGAGATTTCTATATTTTTAAATAGAGAAGAAATTTTTTTAACAAGCTGTTTATCATCTTCTGAGCAATATATTATCAAACCATTATAATTTTCAGCTTCCGATGCAACAATAGATATAACTTTTTTTATAAAATCGCTATACCATTCTTTATTTTTTTCACTTTTAATCATATTTATAGCCTGATTAAAAACATCATCAATATATGTGTTTTTCTTTTCGGAAACCTTTTTTCTCACATCTAATTGAAGACCTGCTTCAACACTTTTTAATGACTCTATGAATTCTTGAGACTTTTCATTTAATTTGTTCTTAAACTCGTTCAATGCGGCTTGATAAGATTCATTTAATAACTTTAACGAAGCAGAATAAGCATCGTCTATTAACTTCTTTGTTTCTAAATAATTCTTTTCTGTTATCTCTTCTGCAACCTTTTTTGGATTACCCGTTAATGCCATATTTTACCTACCCCATACCTAATGCTTTAGCCAGCAATTTATCAATATTTATGGGCTCAGCTTTTGCCCATTTTGTTGGTAAAATCAACAAAGTAAGGTTTAATGAATTCGCTAAATTTCTAAGAGAATTTTCATCATTTACTATATGTTTTAAAACAACTACCAATGATGCTCCCTTTTCTTTTGCTTTCTTTAAACCTTCTTCTGCCTCTTTTTGAGTGTACGCGTCTATTATGGATATGCCTGCCAGCTTGAATAAATTAGCGCTTTCTCTATCCCCTATAACAAACATTTTTCCTTCCATGCTCAATTTAATCACTTACACTATGTATGTTTAAAAATTAGCTTTTAAATTTAAACAGAAGAAACGATTAATATGAGCACTACATTATTTTTCAACTTTTTCGAACTTATGAATTTTTTATTAGCAAACGAAAGGCAAGCTTTGCCCTTCATGACGGAGAGCAGGTCAATAAAAAGCTATTGGCCCTATTAAATTATTAACAATATTAATAAATAAAAATTTAGCAAATATTGCCTTTTAATATAAAGGATCTGATTAGCAAATTAGAGTTTGTTTATAATAAAAACTCTTTAAGTTTTAAAATACTCTCTATCCCCTCCTAATTAATGTAAAGGGGTCTAAATTGCTGGTTGCCAATCGAGTTGAAGAAGTAGTAATAGCAGTACCAAATACACAATATGATAAAGTAGTTGCTAGTCTAGCCACCTCTGGGATTTTTCATATAGAACCTCCAACAAAAGAATTAAGCAAATATTCTATGAGAATTTATAGATCAGCATCAGCGATTTCATCAGAGAGAAAGGCCAGGCTTGAAGGGTTCTTTAAAGCAATAAATAGAAACCCAGAAATCATATCAGGCATTAGCCTAAAAATTTCAAACTGGGTAGACTTTTTAAATGAATTAATAGAGCAGAACAAAGATCTAGAAACAATATTTGAGAAAAACATAGCAATCTTAAACGAATCGAAAAATAAATTAAATGACCTGATAGAATTGAAAAAACTTATAAGATATATTTCGTATATTGATACTGATATTAGGAAAGCACATGAATCTAAGCTAATATCTTTCACAATAGGTATATTGCCTAGCGAGATGATAGAATATGCTAAAAAAATATCCAATGATATTATAATGGTGTATGAAAAATTCCAAGAAGATACCTTTGTTATAGCTATAGCTGGAAATAATGAAAATGTAAAAAAAGCCTATAGCAATTTAGTCAAACTTGGGTTTACTGCTATATCTATTCCAAGCGAATTCTCCGGAAATCCGTCGAAGGCCGATAAGGAAATTGAAGAAGAAATTAATAAAATTAATAAAGAAATTGAAGAAATAATAGAGAAATTACAAGAAAAATATGAGAATTTAAAGGATTACTATACAAAAATTTTTGTTATTAATGAAGTATTTAAAATACTTAACAACACTGCTACTTCTGATACGACATCATTTATACATGGATTTATTGATATTAAAGACTCGAAAAAATTAAGAAATATAATAAAAAACGCAACAAATGATAGATATTTAATATACAGCCTTGGAATAAAGAGAGGTCAAAGAGAAGTACCCACAAAAATGGAAATACCTAGGATATTTAAGCCATTTGAATCTATATTAAAAATGTATGGAACCCCGAACTCTAATGAGGTAATACCAACCATATTTATGGCAATTACTATGCCAATAATATTCGGTTTGATGTTTCCAGATATTGGTCATGGACTTCTTGTATTACTATTTGGTCTATTTTTCTTGCTGCCAAGAAGTAAAGATATAGGTAAGGTAACAATTATATTAGGTGCAGCGGGTATCGTGACAGGTTTTTTAGCTAATGAATTTTTTGGCCCACTTCCCGCAGAGGCCTTACATATGGGAGAATTTTGGAAAAGCCTTGGATTCCAATCAGCTCCATTAGAGTCTCCAGTTGATATATCAATATCAGGAGGATCCCAACAATTAATGCAAAAATTGTTTTACTTATCAATGGATATATCATTCTGGGTAGGTGCATTTATGCTTATATTTGGTACATTATTAGGAATAGCAAATAGTTACCTAAAGAGTGATTATGAAGATTTGCTAGGTGAAAAGCTGCCTTTATTTTTATTATTTTTGTCCGCAGGTCTTCCTTTCTTGTTATACTTTAATGCAACAGAAGCAGGTTCAACCATAAAACAAGCTTTATTCGGATTAGGTAGAGGGGGACCTATGGAAGCATTTGTATTTTATGGAGCTATTATTTCACTTATATGGATACTTATAGGAAAAGGAATTTATAGAGCTGCTATTGGAGAAGGATTTAGACTAAACCCAATGGAATCATTTATCGGTTTGTTTGAATCTATGCTGCTTGTTTTGGGAAATAGTATAAGCTTTCTGAGGATAATGGGTTTAAGCCTTGCTCACTCAGGATTAATGGTAGGATTTACTATACTATATTTAGTAATAGATCCAGTAGGTCCAAAGAACCCAGCAATGTTCACAGCAGCAGTTATAGTATACATATTAGGTAATTTACTTACGGCAGGGCTAGAAGGTATAGTTGCATTCGCTCATGATCTAAGGCTTCACTTCTACGAATGGTTTAATAAATTCTTCACAGGTAATGGAGTTCCATTTAATCCAATAAGACTTCCTAGTATAAACATAATCTTCCAAGGGGCATAAAAAGAAAAGTTTTTGAAATCCTCCGTATATCTTTTAATTGCCGATGAAGAAGGCTGGTATTACTGATCAATGAGGAAAGATACCAGAACTGAGGTTTTTTAAATTTTTAAATGAAAAAATAATAGATCAAGAAATGATATAATAGAAATCAATATAAACTCTTTCTTACTATTTAAAAATAGGGAGACTTCTATGAAAATGCAAGAAGATGAAGAAACACAACTAAAAGGTGCTAAGGCATTTAGAGAGAGCTTATTGTGGTTAGTTCTTAGAATTTTAGCTGAAAAACCAAGCCATGGATATGAAATCATGAAGAAGATTGAAGAAATGACTCACGGCAGATGGAAGCCAGCAGCAGGTACATTATATCCATTACTAGATTCTATGCAAAACGAAGGTTTAATCGAAATTAAATCATATGAGCAAGAAGGTGTAAGAGGAGGGAAGAAAATAGTTTATGGCCTAACCACAAATGGATGGCTATTATTAAAAGACCAATTAATTAATAAAATTTCTATTTATACCTCTATGATAAATTATATAATTTTAGGAGGAATAGAAAGTATGAAAAAACAAGGATTTCAGAGCGAGGCTAACGAGGTGTGTAGTAACCTAATGGAATGGATTGCAAAGCTAGATGAACAAATAGGAAAATATTGTGAAAAGAAATAAAGTTAAGGTGCCAAATTATTGCCTCTTTATTTAGTAGGAATAAATTATGAGTATATCACTCAAAGAGCTATTAACTATATAAAATCATCTGATATAATAATTGTGGATAAATATACTATGCCAAATTCAGATAAAATAATTTCTTTAGTTATTGATATTGCCAAAGATAAAAAAGTTATATTAGCTGAAAGAAATATGCTAGAAGATAATTCATCAGAAGTTATTGATATTGCCAAAGATAAAAAAGTAAGCATAGTAGTAATAGGAGATCCATTAATAGGAACTACTCATGCTTCTTTATTGATTGAGGCAAAAAAGAAAAAAATAGAAGCCGATATAATAAACGGAATATCAGGAATTTGCTTGGCAAAATCCCTGTCAGGATTACAATATTATAAATTCGGAAAAACTCTAACTATACCTGGACCATGGAGAAATGTAAAAGCCTATAGCCTTATATATAATTTATATTCAAATCTTTGTATAAATGCTCATACACTACTACTATTCGATATAAACGATCAAGGAAAATTGCTAAGTATAGAACAAGGAATTAAAACAGTCTTAGAGTTAAATAAAGAACTAAAATTATATGAAAAACTTGAAAAAATGCTCGGAATTATTATACATGCGGGTGAAAAAAATGTATTTGTTGGAGATTCACTTTATATGCTTCAAAACGTTGAAATTGATGAACCGTATAGTCTGATAATCCCCACTTCTCTTCATTATGAAGAGGAAAACTATCTTAAATACGTATTAAATATAAATGACAATGCCATAATTGAACATAAGAATTCTATAAAGGTAGATTTTTGCAAATATATGCTACAATTAAAAACCTATCTAAATACGTTATAATTAAAAAATCAAATTAACTACCTTTTCCTTATTTTAAAGATATATGTTGCAATTTATTGAGAGGAATAATAGCTAATTATAATCTGATTAGTAAACTACTCTTCCCTTATGAACTGGCATCCTCACCTCACGACGAGGATTTCCTGATTCTCAGCTGTGAGAAAGAGAACTTTCACCTCTTAACCCCCAGTAAGTTATAATGTTAACTTACAGTAACAATCTAATCTAAAAATATAAATTTTAACACAATCCTAAAATATGGGATGGAAATGAAAAATGAAATGAACAGTACAATAGAAAGCTTAATAACAAAATACTTTGATGGAAAAATAACTTCTCAAGATCAAAATTCAGTTAAATTTGAAGTGACAGGAGTAAAAGAAGAACATATTACTAAAGCGTTTGTAAAATTATATAAAGAATCTTTCAGTTATGGATATGTTATTACTCTAAAAAAAGAAAATAATATTTTTTACTTATATGCAATTAAGAAAGCAAGTAAGACTAATATACCAATGGTTGTAATATTAGCAACAATTACATTAATAAGCGTATACGTTTCAGGTTTAGTTTTTAATACCTATAATAAGTCATTTGCTTGGACTCCTTTAGCTTATTTGGTTTCTTTAATTGTGCCTCTTCTTTTACATGAAACAGGTCATTGGGTCACAATGAGAAGATATAAGGTCCCTGCTAGTCCTCCATATCTCCTACCCGCTCCTCCATTACAGTTTGGATTCCTAGGTACCTTTGGAGCAGTAATTAATATGGAATGGTTACCTCCAACAAACGATATATTAGCCTTAACAGGCATTATGGGTCCTTTGGTAGGATTTATGGCTGCTATACCTTTTGCTATCTTAGGTTTAAAATATTCAATCTTAATTCCTCAATATGCAGCTCCATCAAGCTCTACAATAAGTTTAGTTCCGTTAATTGTAAGTATTTTGACATATGTAGAAAAAATACCACAAGAATACATAATACAACCTTCAGCAATGATGTTTGCTTCTTATATCGTATTTTTCGTTACTTTTCTAAATCTAATACCTGTTTCTCAATTGGATGGAGGTCATGTTTTAAGGGCTGCTCTTGGGGAAAAAGGTCATAAAATAGTATCCGAAGTTTTTATCTTAGGTTTAATAATAGCAGGCTTTTGGTATGATACTTTTACAGTTTTTGGCGTATTTGCATTATTCTTGTTTTTGTTATCTAGGGGTAGGCATCCAGGATCGGCTATGGGGGATGATAAGTTATCAAAAATTGGTTTTTTATCTGTTATATTGTACAGTATTTTACTTATATTAACATTGCCATTACCAGTTTGAATCAAAAGTTAAATTATTTTAAAATAATTAAATTAATCGTTCCCAATCTTTACAAAGGATGAACTATTTTACAATATTTCCTTATATTGTATTTAATTATATGTTTCCTTTCAAAAGCAACTTTATCGGTATTACTTGCTTTAGCCCAGATGGTGTATATCTTATGACAGAAACCGGTAAAATACCGTTCTCTACCTCATACCTAGCTATAACGACTGGATCTGAAGAATTTATTAATTCGGTTTTTATTAATGGAGGAGCATTATGAGTCAATTGAAGTGATCTTATACCTATTATTTTAGCTTTTTCGTATTTAGTCAAATATGGAGGTCCTATCATTATATCTTCTCTTATCTTTGGGTAGGCCATATATGAGCCTGACATTTTTTTCACCTATTTATCCTACAAATATTGCTAAAATTCGAGATTAAAAATTAAATGCTAAATTCCTTTATGCTAACAAAATATTAAGGTGTTTACTTAGATATATTGCAGGGTAAAAGTAAACTACCCCGTCCTTACGGGCAGGGCTTTGGGGTTTCCAATGGACTTCACGACCCACCTTCATTCCCCTTCGGGTTGTTTACATACACCCCGACCCGTACCTCTCATTAAGGCACGGGCTATGTTAATTGATGCATTCAAGTCACGATTATATATCATCCCACATTTAGGGCAGTGGTATTCTCTACCTTCAACACGGGTAACATACCCACACCTATGGCAAGTCTTAGACGTGTTCTTAGGACTGACATATACCACCTTGTCCCTTGCAGTCTCCGTGAGGGTAGAGGATAACATGAACCTCCTTCTAGCTTCCTTGTATGCTTTCTGTTGGAGGAGTTTCTTGTCCTTGGCCTTGAAGGAAGCGAAGAACTTCACAGCTTTTAGCTACTTCTCTAGGACAATGTTTAGCTTATGTCTTTTCTCCTTGTTAGGGTTAGCAATCTTCCCCTGTACTGCTACTTTAATTTCTGCTTTCAGGGAAACTCCTCACTCTTTTTATATCCGTTGTGTTATTTATACTTAACTTCACGCCCTTACAGGCGGGGTCTCTGGTGAGTAAAAAATGAAAGAAATCAAACTAAAAATTGAACCTGGAAATTATAAAAGCGTTAAACTAGAGTTAAGCGATGCTTTAGAATTATTAAAAATTATTGTATCGCTAAGGGGGGGCTTAGAAACAAAAGATGTTATAGAATCTTTTAGAATATTAAATAACTTTGATGAATTCTATGAATATCAAAGAAAAAAGTTTAAAGATTATGTTACTCCAGATAAAGATGTAAGCGATATGATAAAAGGTTCAGTTGTTGTTGATAATATGAAACTGGTTAAAGAAAATAATAAAAAATTTGTAATAATAACATTTGATAGAAGATTAAAAGAGGAATTCATAGTTAAGGGATTAAATCAAATAGGATTTAATGTTACCACAGAAAAATAATTGATTCCTCACTCTTCTGCTTTATTTTCTTCGCTACTTTTTTTCTTACTGGTTTTCTTCTTACTACTTTTTTCTTTTTTATTTTTTTCACTTTCTTTCTTCTTACTACTTTTCTTTTTAACTGATTTCTTAGACCTTCTTGATTTCTTTATAGAAGAGCTAGATAGCTCTGACATTTTACGCTCAACTTCCTCGTTATAATATGCTCTCGCTTCATTTACCTTAATTTCATCTTTAACTGCTTTTTCTAAAATATCGAATGATCTTAACATAATATCTAATAGTTCGGGGCTTTCGACCTTATATTCAATTAGCTGTTGAGATTCTTCTTGAACATTACTTTGTTGTTCTTGTTCTTCTTCCTCTTCACCTACTTCCTCTTCATTTTCGCTCATTTTTTCCACCTAAACTTTTAATATGGTAACGCAAATTTAATATTTTCATTTGGAATATAATGGTTTTTATTTGATTTGAATAGCTTAAAAATGGGTATAAAAGCTTTTCTCCTTTTAAATGGAAATAGGTCTTATTAGATAAATATCTACGCAGTTGAATAAACAATACACAGAGGTATTAGAATTGATGTATATAGGCAACAATATATTATGGAGGACATTTGATATGGATAAAATGAATTTTACTGGAGATAAATTTAATGAAGTTGTTAGTGTATTAAGTAAAAAAGCATTAAATTCATTTATGGGGGCATATATCCTACTAGATAGCCAATCTAAAGTAAAGTTTAACATGGGATTTGTAGAGTTATTGCTGAGAAGTCCAGAGAACGCTTGTATATTAGCTCGTGAAGCCTTAGGGGAACAATTTATGTTTTTAATAAAATCAATCTTGGTAGGCAATGAGTTTAATGATATAAGAAACTATATACTAAACAGCTGTAAGAGCTATTTAAGTTCTTCATAATTATTAAAACTTCATATAAGCACTTAATATTGAGTAATAAATATCTTAGTTATAACATATTAAAGTTATAATAGAATACCTGCTTTTATAACTTACAATCTTTGAGTTCAAATATAATCTTGCTGAAATACTTTATAAAATTTATAAACTTACATACACGCCTTAAATGGCGAGGTCTTTAGTCGTAAAGGTGATTCAAAATGGTAAAGGCATCAACAGGGTATAGAAGCAAAACAAGGAATATGCTAAGAAAGCACATCAGAGAAAGAGGAGGTGTTCCAAGATTAAGTAAAGCCTTATATCCATATCAAATAGGAGATAAAGTTGTTATATATATAAATTCTACTTTTCATGACGGAATGCCTCATAGAAGATTTCATGGTCTAACGGGAGAAATTGTTGATAAAAGAGGAAAAGCTTATGTAATAAAAGTAAACTTAGGAAATAAGGAAAAAACTATTATAACATATGCAGTTCATCTAAAACCCTTCTCAGAACAAAAATCCCAATAAGGGGTCTTATATTATGGAAAGAAGGATTGAAGAAAGACGCTATATCTCTTATTATGAGGCAAAATATTTTATGGAAAGAAGGATTGAAGATTCCCAACAAATAAATTCCCTTCAGGAAAAATCATGGGATTATCTAAAAACCTTTGGAGAAGGTGATTTTAAAGAAGCTACAGAATCAATTAAAAAATTAGTTAGCCTTGGTTTAAAAGAAACTACAGCTATAATGCTATTAAATGTTTGCCCTGAAAACAGTTCTTTTATTATATCTATGGTATCTTCTTTACCTGAAGAAGAGTCAACAAAAATAGATGAAGAAAAATCGAAAGAAATTTTCAACATAATAAATAATTTTTGTAATAAAAAAAGTTAAACTCCTTAGCTCCATAAATTAGTTGGGTAACTATGAGTAAAAGTTTAAGCAAAAACTGCTATTCAAACAATTTTACTGCTTTAATAGCCGAAAAACCAAAAGCTGCTGAAAAAATTGCTTTGGCTTTAAAAGATTATGGAAAATTTGAAAAATGCAAATATTACAGAATTCCTTATTATGTTATTAAAAATAACAAAGAGACTATTTTAGTTTTGCCCAGTGCCGGTCATTTATTCGGACCTTCTACAAGTGGAAGAGGAGTACCCATAGTAAAAATAACATGGAAACCACTTTGGGAATTTGATAAATCTGCTTACTATACAAAACCATATTATATGATGATGTCATCAATTCTACCTAAAGCAAGCTCATATATAAATGCTTGTGATTATGATATTGAAGGAAGTGTTATAGGATATAAAATTATAGAAAGCTTTGGAGATATTAAAAGAGCAAAAAGGATGAAATACTCCGCTTTAACTAAAGTAGATATTTTAAACGCATTTAAGGAATTATTTCCTTTGGATTTAGATAATGTAAATGCTGGCTCTGCAAGGCATGAATTAGATTGGCTTTGGGGGATTAATGTATCAAGACTTCTCATGAAATCATTAAAGAATGAAACTGGAAAGACTGTTTCTTTAAGTGCAGGCCGAGTTCAAAGTCCAACTCTTGCAGAAGCCATAAAAAGATGGGAAGAAATAAACCTATATTTGCCGAACCCCTATTTTTCTATATCAATAATAGGTGAGTACGAAGGGAAAAGATTTTTAATAACTCCTAAGGATTGGTATCCTGAAACAATTTCTGAAGCGAAGAATGTTAAGGAATATCTGGAAAAAAATCCATACTTAATAGTCGAAGATTATGGTGATATCAAAGAAAAAATTCCGCCACCGCCAGCTTTTAATTTAGGGGATCTCCAAAAAGAGGCATCGAGAATATATGGTTTCTCACCATTTAAAACACAAAGCATAGCTGAAGAGCTTTATTTAGAAGCTTTAATAAGCTATCCAAGAACTAATAGCCAAAAACTACCTAGGACTATTAATTATAACCAGATAATAAATAATTTAACAAAACAAAAATACAAGAGCTTAGTAGAAACCTTATTAAAAGAAACCGAAGGAAAACTAAATCCAGTTCAGGGTAAAGAAGATGATCCTGCCCACCCAGCTATATATCCCACAGGTGAAGTTCCAAAAAAACTATATGGAGATTATCTAAACATCTATGACCTTATTGTTAAAAGGTTTCTTTCAGCATTTTCAAAAGATGCTCTATTAAATAAAAGCTATGCAACTTTAAGGGATGGAATAAATAGGAAGTATAAAGCAGAAGGATTAGTAGTGGTTGATGAAGGATGGTTTAAATATTATAGCTTTTCTTATCCAAAAACCAATGAAATACCTGTATTAAGAAAAAACGATAAAGTAAAAATAATAAATGTTAATCTGAAAACGGTATGGCCGAAAATCAATGTGCTTTTAAGTAGACCTTCATTGCTTAGATGGATGGAAAAGGTAAACATTGGAACAGAAGCAACAAGAGCTAGAATTATAGAGATACTTTACAAAAGAAAATACTTGATAAACAAAGGAAATAAAACGGAAGTCACAAACTTGGGATATGCAGTATATAAAGCTATAGAATTAGTATCAAATCAACTAACTTCACCTGAACTTACAAGAGACTTCGAGGAAAAGTTAGACATGATATCAAAAGGTAAATATTCTAAAGAAGACATAGTAAATGAAGCTAAGGAATTCCTATCAAAAATAATAAAAGAAAAACTTAATGATAAAAGTTTAGGTAAAAATCTAGCAATTGCTTTAGGCATAGAAGAGCCTGAAGAAAAATGCTCTATATGTAAAAGACAAGCTAAACACAAGTTTTTGAATTACAATTTATGCGATTTTCATTATATGGCATTAAAGAAAATAAACGAAAAGGTTCCAGATTTAATTAAAAGACTAGAAACAAATGAAAACCAAGTATTAAAAGAACTATCTGAAAATGCTGTCGTTGGCCTATGGATAAGAGAAGGAAGCAAATTTTTACTTCAAAATAAAGTATCATATATTGATATTAAATAATCAAAAAGTATCGCTGCCAGTACCTCTTATTGCTAAAGCAAAGCTTCCTATATATGGTATAACTATTGGCTCATTTCCATTATAAGTCCATATAACGCCTTTTATTTCAAAATATGGAACTCCTCCTGTAGTGAAACCATCTACTGTATAATACCCACAATATTGAGGATAGCCTGGATCTGGTATTGGATTATTATCTCCTTTTATTATAAAGCACTCCGTCCCATTATGCTCATATATACCAATAACTCTATGTATAATTAGCGTTCCATAATAATTATAGACTATTATGTTACCTATTTTAATATTGCTATAAGGCTCCTTATACATTATAGCAATGTCCCCAGTATGTAGAGTAGGCTTCATACTTATTCCATCAACAATAACAGGTGTTACACCATAAGCTAAATGAGCAACTATCGCAGCCCCAATGATCAATATTATAGCTGTAATAAATATAGCATTGGCATATTTTGTTTTTTGATCTTTATTATACTTATTCATTTTAATCCCATAAAAATGATAGAAACAGAAAGTTAAAAAAGATTAGAGATCACATGTTTTGCAGGTACTATTTTCATCAGCCTTTAAACTCACAACACCACTCCTGCTATCCTTAGTTATACCAAATAATTGGGAGAGCTTTCTATCAGACTCTATATCTGTTACCCTCATTTCCTTTTTTATTATTGTCATTCTAGACTTCTCTTTTTTCTTTTGTTTTATAGGTTGTACTAATATGTTTTTTGCTTCCCCTCCAAAGTATATTACTTGTATCCCTTTGCTCTCATCTCTATAAATCGTTACTCCTTTTAATCCTCCCAACCAAGCAACAAGATATGTCGTATAAACATCATCTATTTTTGCATCACTTGGCAAATTGATTGTTTTGCTTATGGCTTGATCTGTATAAATTTGTGAAGCTATTTGATGAGAAAGATGATACCACAAATCAAAATCCATGCTGGTAGAGAAGAGATTTGCTAAATTTCTTATTTCTTCTATTAGACCCTTATAATCTATATCGGTTTTAGACACTATTCTGCCATCCTTTTCAATAACTTTACTCTTACTTACTATATAGTTTTCTATATCGTTTAATGCCCATCTTATACTACCTTTATGAGATGATATAAATTTAAATAAATCATCTAAAAACTCAACAGATAAGTTATATTTCTTTGCTATTTCCAAAACTTTATCTCTAAATATAGATATTGTTTCCCAAAATTCTCCTACAGCAACCCTTCTCAAATATACCAAAGCAAAATATGGCTCTATTCCGCTGCTTGTTCCAGATATAATGCTTATTGTCCCGGTTGGAGCAACTGTGTTTACAACAGTATTTCTTGGGGCTTTGGCTCCTATAGACTTACCATACTCTATAAGCTTATTCCAAGTCGCTTCAGGGTTGAATAAAGCATTAATGAGCAACTTCTTTACATCATTTATTGAAAAATCAGAAGAGTTATTTATATCATCTTTGGAAATTGAAAAGACGTCATTTAGTACTTTATAAAATGCTTCTTCTTTAATGATGTTTATTGAACCATCTGACATAACTCTTTTTGCCGTTTCTCCGACTAGTCTTTTAGAAACCTCCGCTGGTATCTTAATATCATGATACTTTACATTTATCCAACCATCTTTAATTCTCATAACCTCATTAGCCTTAAGTAAAGCAGGCGTATGTAATTTTAAGGTTTCTTCAATATCAGCTTTTTCAACACATTTCATCTCCTTCCAATCCCATCTTTTACATTCAAAAGCTGGAGCATGACCTAATATAGCACCTAATTCCCAACTCCTTTTCCATGCAAAAACTTCAATTGCTGCAGAAACTATTAAAGTGAACGCAACAGCTTCATCGCTATCATAAGGATAGTTAAGGGTTGCTACAGCATTTGCCAATCCCATTATTCCTAATCCTATTTTCCTCGTTATTGAGTTTATTAGAGTTTGTCTCTTATCAGGATGTTTATTTAAATCTATTACAGCATCCATTGAATCAACGATCAATTGTATATCATTATAAAACTCTTCTAAATCGAATTTATTATTCCTAACGTATTTGTTTAGGTCTATAGAGCCTAGGTTACAACTTTCAAATGGATATAGGTGCTGCTCTCCACATGGATTTGTTGCAGTAACTACGCCCAACCAAGGAGTTGGACTAAATTTATTATGATTATCTGGGAATATTAATCCAGGATCTCCACCTTCCCATGCAGCTTTAATTATTTCTTCCCATAAAAGCCTTGCATTATATTTCCATGCCTTTGTATTTCTTTCATTAAAGTCTACTTTCTTACCCGATGTCTTGCTTGCTTCTTCCAAATCATTAATCGCTAAAGATTTTGTTTTTTCTAAAACATCTTCAAATATATTTAAATATGGATTATCTAAGAGCCATTTGTTTTCTTCAATAAGCTTTCCCATTCTTCCTAAACCTGTTTCTTTGCTAATACTATAATGAATTCTATAAACTCCATTCTCATCCTTGCTATATCTTGGATTTACCATCCACCATTCATTGCCTTCAATGAGCGATTTCATAAAAGCATCATTTACACCAACACTTATATTAAAGTTGGTTAAAAATGAGTCCTGCATTGGAGTTTTCTTGGATTGTATAAAACCTGCATCTTCTGGCATATAATAACCTTCCTTTGAAAGTTTTTCAGCCATTTCTTTTAATATTGGATTTACCTCGTATAGTTCATCTTTTTCTATTTGATCAAATGCATCCTTAACTGCCTTTATAAATGCTCTAACTTGAGGAGGTAAAGTGTTTGCTAAAGCCTGCCACGAATCATATTTCGGATTGTATATATCAGGATGCCAAATATGTAATATACCCATATTGGCCCCTCTTCTCTTGCCCCCTTGTTTAACAACATCCGTTGCGACATCATACAACCTCATAAAGCTTAATGGCCCACTTGCCACTCCACTTGTTCCAGCAACAATATCTCCTCTAGGCCTGAGCTCAGAAAAGCTGAAACCCTGGCCTCCTCCATATTTAAAAGTTAAAGCTTGAACCTTAACTCCATCTAATATGCCTTCCATACTATCAAATACTGGTGTAACATAACAAGCACTTAAAGCTCCTTTAGCTCCATCAGAGAACATATTAAATAATGTTGGAGAATTAAACATGAATTTGCCATTTATCAATAAATTATAAAGCTTTTCTTTATCTGCTCTAGAAGAGAAACCCTCAGCCACTCTTCTCATAACCATAGAAGGTGTTTCTAATGGATTTAGTAATTGACTTTTCACCATATATCTTGATTGCAATACTTTTATTGCATTATAAGTAAATTTCAAATCGTCTTCGCATGGTTCATCCCTTTTACCTTCTACAAAATCTTTTACACATTGTGGAATATCAGCTAACATGCCGCCATTTGGCGCTCTTTTATTATATTCTTTTAAAACAGCTTCGTAAATTTCTTTTAATAAAAGCTTTCTAGCTTCCATTTCAATTTCTGGCTTAAATGTTGATTCTTTAATTAATTTTAATTGCTCAGCCTCATTTGATGACATATTTACACCTCTACTTAAATTCACCTAACATATTTAGCGTAGGTATATTATGTCTAGCTGAAGTAAATATTTTTCTGGGCATACTCTAACACCGACCTGTCTTATCATATATATTTAGGGCTGTATTACCTTATCTCTTTTTCCTGTTAAGAGAAGATTATAGACACAAAATTTTAAAAATTAATTTATAATAAAAATTAACAAAAGCCTTCCTACATTATCTATATAATAAAAAAAGATTAACATTTCAAGCTCTAGAATATTTTTCTTTAATTGAGAAAAGCTGGGGTGAAAGAAGAAAATTGGTAGAAAAAATAAACAAAATATGCTCAATATGTAAGAAAAGACCCGCAATTTATTATAGAGCATATAGCGGTGAGTATATTTGTGCAAAATGCTTAAACAATGTAATTGAAAAAGGAGTTAAGAGAGAAATAAACAAAATCAAGATTTTAAGTATGGATAGCAAAATTGTTATACCGATAACATATTTTTCTCCAAGTTCTTCAGTTATATTATCTAATATCCTATATAGAATAGAGAAACAATTTAAATCAAAAATAGCCATAATCATACCAAATAATTATAACATAGAAGAAATAAAAAGTTTTTTGGACAATAAAGTCGATATATTTATTGCTAAGATTAGCATAAAGCCCCCAGATAGGCTATCACTAATTGAATGTCTAAGATATGAAAGAGCTTGGTCAATAAAAGCAGCTAAAGCCTTAGGTTATAATTTCATTGCATTGCCTATAACAAGAACAGACATATCTTTAATCCTATTAGACTCCTTATTAAATGGAAGAATTGAATTTATATCCGAATCTCTTGAATTTTTAGATAACAATGATATAAAAATATTTTATCCTTTTTCAGGCATTGAAGGAGAAATGCTAGCCTCTTATGAATTTGTATCAGGAATAAAAATAAATCCTTTGTGCCTTACTTATATAAAATCAAAAAACATATTTTACTCAATTGCAGGTTCAAGACCTGAACTTGACTTTGGTAGCCAAAGAATTATTGAAAGATTTAGCTATGCTGCAAACAAACTAGCAAAAACTAAATGCAAAATTTGTGGAGGGTTTTCAGATAATGAAATTTGCAATACATGTAATAAATTAAACTTAAAAAATATTGATGTTACGTTAAGCGTTGTCTCTTAATAAATTCAATAAAATTTCTCTTTCTTCTTTATTTAAATGAAGTTTAACACTTATTTTATCTTTTTCTTGCAAACTTGGGGGTTTTATTTCTCCATCATAAATGATATAACCTGAACTTACTATTTCTTCTATTAATCTATCATTATAAATTTTTCTCAGTTTTAATAATTGCTCCTTTAAGTTTATATCTTTTTTTATATCTTTCTCATCAAGAACAGCACCGCAAACTATGCAAGTCATATCCTGTATAACAGAATTAAAACCACAAACAGGGCATCTTATTGGTGTTGGATTACCATAAGCGTTATAAAGCTGCCTTAAATTATCTATTAAATCTGACGCATTAATTTTCTTAGCTATTTTATAAAGTCTAGGTGCACTCTTTGCAGCTAGCTCTGGTGCATATGCTATTAAAAATTCAATCCTATCTCTGGAATTTATCTCATCTCTTTCAATTAGCCTGCCTGCGATCGCTTTCATAAATTGATCTTTTAAGTTTATGAATTTTTTCATTAAAGATTCTTCTGTAGGCTTAGTAACCCTAGATTCTACTATAGAAGTTATTATTTCTTCAACCAAATCCTTTATATCATCAGAGGTTAAATTAATTAAATCAAGTCCAAATCTATCAATTATTTCATTTGAAATATTACTTACAAAGTTATTAAACTCCTCATCACTGAGTTTTGCTTTTTTCTGCAATTTCTTTTTATTTTCGTGAATTTTATTGTTCTCTTCTTTACTTTCAGTATTGCTTTTAACTTTTTTCCTAGGCATACAGCTCAATCCAATCTAATTAATAAAAAGCTATCCTTAAATATTGCTGGCTTCTTAATTCTTATAAAAAATAAAGACCGAATATTTTCCAGCCTTAAAGTAAAAATATTTATTGTAAAAATTTATAACATAGTTATTTTCTATATTTACTTCTTTATATTTCAAATCTTTTTATTAAAAGCAAAGATTTATTTCCCCTATAAACCCAAATCTCTATAATACCATTGAAGAATATAAATAGGATGAAACATCTTTAAAAATATAGAAGGGAGTGAGATTTAATGGAAGGTCAGAGGGCTCCACAGAAAAGAGAAGGGGAACATATAGCAGGAGTAGAAATAGAGGCAGTTATATTAGATTATATGGATAATGGTTACTATATGGATCCGCATCCATGGCATAAAGAAAAGCCTATAGCTCAAGCTATTGGGGTGAGAAAGTTTACTATACTAGATGGCATTCCCTTAGGACATAAGTTAGAATCTTTAGATGTGGTTACATTAGCAAGAGAGACAGTAAAATCAGTAAACGAACCTTTAGACCCTACGGGTAAAAAGTTCAAAACATTTGATGTCTCATTAGCTTGTATACCAGGAGCTGATAAAAGAATATATTGTACTACAATATTTCCTGTTTCTCAAAGAATATCAGATTTGATAGATATATCACTTTCCGATCCAAATAGTGGGCTAGTTTATTTAAAAAATCCCTCTGACCTTTCAAAGGTTGCTAAAGAGAGAGGTCTTTCTGAAAAAATTTTAGCTGTACCAAGAACACCTATATCTTATAAAGATTTATCTGAAATAGCAAAAAGAACTTTACCAGAAGCTATTAAACTAATTATAAGGAAAAATGAAAAACTCTTTGTTGAATTCTTTAATATAGCTGAGCCAATAAACATAAGATTACATTCCATTGAGCTACTAAGAGGTGTTGGTAAGAAAACACTTAAATCACTCCTTGAAGCTAGGCAAAGTAAAAAATTTAGTAGCTTTGATGAAATCAAAAAAATATTAAAGGTTGATCCTGTTGATATTTTAGCTGATAAAATTATAGATGAAATTACAAACCAACCAAAATATTATTTATTTATTGAACCTAAAGAACCTAACATTTTGTTTTTAAATTATTTAGAGTTAATGAGAAAAAGTCTTTATCAAAAAACAAAATAAAGCTGAGGAGTAAATTAATGGAATTAAAAGAATTTTATTCTATATGTAATAATTTTGAGAAAAGAATTAAAATTAAACTCATTAAAAGAATTTCTCAGCATTTTTTACTCGATTGTAATTCGATAAAATTTTTTTATGACCAGTTACTTCAATTTAAGAACTACGATTTTCTTGAGGTTGGTACCGGTATAGGATCGATCACCATACCATTATCTATTCTTGCAAAAAGAATTATAACAATAGAAATAGATAGAAGGCTTTCCTATGTAAGAAATTTTTTACCGCATAATGTAGAATTTATAATAGGCGATGGAGCCAGCTTTGTAGACTCAACAAAAATACCTATTTTAGTATCTAATATGCCATATAATATAACTTCGAAAATATTAATAACTCTTGCAAAAAATAATAATATAAAATATGCTGTATTAGGAATGCAAAAAGAAGTTGGTAAAAGAATAACAGCAAATCCAGGAGAAGAGAATTATGGTAGGCTAAGCATAATTATACAACTCCTTTTTAAAACAAAAATAGTTGGATACATACCATCGGAAAAATTTTTCCCAAAACCTAAAGTTGATAGCCTAATAATAGTTTTAGAGAGGAAAGATCTATGGAATGAGAATTTTACTAAGCTAGAAAAATTAACTTCTTGCTTGTTTTCTCAACGAAATAAAAAAGCTGAAAAGGTTATAAAAACATGTATCGATAAAGAAAATCCTAAAGAATTTAATGTTAAAGGAAAAAGGGTTAAAGATTTAACACCTAATGAAATACTAAACCTTCTTAATACTTAATAACTGTTGTTTATTAAAAATAAATAGAAATCCCTTTAAAGTTTTATTAACTATTATTAAAAATGGAACTAAAGCACAAGGTGCTTCTTAGTGGCAAGAATACCGGCTGAATTATGCGCCAGATGCAAGGGATACAAAAAACTCTGCGGGCTGCCAAAATGTCCTATACTAGAAGAATTTAGATCTCAAGTAAATTCTTCTCTGAAAATAGTTGATAAAAATGCTGGAGGATCAACTCCTCCAAGTGGTCTTATAGGTGAATATGGGTATCCAAAAGTTTTATTTCATTACATGATACCTCCAGGGTTAAATGGAGATGAAGCCAAGTATAGAGATAACCCAATTCTATGGTCAATTAAAAAGGAGCCTCTTGAAAATATAATAAAAATGAGAAGTGAACTCGTATCAGCTACCATAGCCGTTGATATAAATAGACCCTGGGAATTATATCAGAACGAAATAGGATTAGCGATAATTTCTGAAAGGCCTGTTGACAGTGAAGTAATACTCAAAAGATATCCATTGCCAAAACTATCATTTGATGGTATAACAAAACCAGTTGGTCCCAGAGCTCCTGCTGAAAAAATAATTGTAAGGAGTAACCCTAAATTAAGTCAAGCTTCTGAAAAAATAATATGGGATGATCTAAAAGCAGAAAATGCTTTATGGAACTTATATAAGGAGGGGGTTGATGTTTATATTTTGCAAAATATGTTAAGCTTGGGTTTTTTAGGAAAGATAAAACAAAGGAAGCTTGTACCAACAAGATGGTCGATAACAGCAGTTGATGATACTCTTTCCAAATATTTAAGAAAACATGTCAGAGGATTTAATGAAATAAATCAATATGAAATATATGAAGGTGAATATTTAAGTAATAGATTTTTAATAATATTATTACCAGGGGATATAGAATTTGAATGGATCGAAATATGGCATCCGTTATCAATATGGACTAAATATGCCGAGAAACCTGTTATAAGTAAGGTTGAAGAAGATGCGTTAGGAAGGGTTTCCACTTTAGATGGCGGATTTTCTGCCGCGAGACTTGCTGTATTAGAACATCTTTTTAACACAAAAAGAAAGGCAAGCATAGTTATTTTAAGAGAAATACTCTCATCTTATTATGCCCCTGTAGGAAACTGGCATATAAGAGAGACCGTAAGAAACTCTTTAATTAAAGGCTACAAATTTAAGACTAATGATATAAAAGAGATCAATAAATATGCAAGTAATTGGCTTAAAGCAGATCCAAATTACGTGCTAAAAGAGAGCTATCTATTAGAATATAGTTTAAAGAAGAGAAAGCTATCTGAATTTATTTAAAACATTTAATCAAGAAAATCTAAGTTAATATTTCTTTCTAAGCAATTTTATTAATATACCAAGTCTAAAACTATATACTTTTTGCTTACAGAGAGAACTATGGTGGAAAAATGTCTAAAGAAAACAAAATAAAGACGGTATTTGAGCCTATATACATGCTTAGTTATAAACCTTCTTCAGAATGCGAGTTCTTTAGCGTACTAGAAAGTAACGGGAACTATTATGTAAGGTGCAGAGCCATAGATTCTCTGATAACAAAGAGTAAAGTGAATAAATGCGAAAATTATTGGAAAGACTGCCCTTATAGAAAACTCGGTCTAAAGTCTCAAAGAGGGTTTAAGGAACTATAACAGTTCCAGATAAACCTTTTATCACATTACGAGCATCATCTAAATCTCCTATAATAGCAATTCCATTAGTTGATTCAACAAACTTTATAGAAGCTAATACTTTTGGACCCATAGATCCTTCAGGAAACATTCCTTTTTTATACAAATCGTGTAACTCGCTAACACTAACTTTTTCTAGCCATATTTCATCTTTTTTACCATAATTTATTGCAACTCCTTTTACGTCAGTTAATATTATAAATTTATCGGCCTTAATTTTTGTAGCTAATAATGAACTAGCTAAATCCTTATCAATTACTGCTTCTACAGGAATATAATTATCTTTATGTTTTATAACAGGAATTCCTCCCCCTCCTGCAGCTATAACTACATATTTTTCATCTAACAATTTTTTTATAATATCAATTTCCAATATATCAACTGGCATTGGACTTGGCACGACCCTCCTATAACCTCCTCTAGGGTCTTCCTTGAAAACCCAACCAAATTCTTTGGAGAGCCTTTCTGCTTGATCTCTTGTAAAATAACTACCAACATATTTGGTTGGATTAGAAAACTCCTTATCGTTATCTAATACCAAGGTTCTAGTTAATACAGAAATTGTTTTTCTATCCCTTAAATAATTTGAAAATGATTGCTGTAGCATATACCCAATCCATCCTTGAGTCATTGCATCCGCTATATCTATAGTCAATGCTCTTTCTGAATTCATAGAATGCATCATTTCAAGAAGATAACCAACTTGAGGTCCATTTCCATGAGTTATGACCATATTGTCTTCACTTTCAATTGATTTAGCTATTATTTCTACGGCATTATTTATATTTTTCCATTGATCATCTACACTACCTTTATCCCCTTTTCTTAGTATGGCATTACCTCCTAGTGCTATTAATAGCTTCATGTGTATTCCCTCTGCTTGCTTATTATTTGATGGCAAGCTATAACATCTATGCCAGAGTATTAATTTGTTAACGTATGGTTAAACATTAAGCATTCTTATTAACCAATAAATTTTTGCGCCCACAATTAAAAATATAATTTAAATAAAAACGTATTTATTCCTTTATTATTCCTCCAAATTCTTTTGATAAAATATTCATTTCCTCAACTTCTTTGGTTATTTCTTCTAATGGTTTTGCTTTTGTTTCTGGAACTAATACTAAAGTTATAATTGCTGCTAGTATAGCTGTTGTAGATAGAAAACTAACAGCAAAGAACTGACCATATTTTACAAACAGTGCTGGAAACACAAATGAAGTTAAAGTAGCTCCTATTCTGCCAGAAGCAACTGCAATTGATTGAACTGTTCCTCTTACTTTTGTTGGTGCTAGTTCTACAGCAAATATTCCAGTGCCGCTAATTGATCCTGGTCCTGCTTGATTAGCTAAATTATAGCCGCCATAAAGAAGTAGTGCTAATAATGGAGAAAATCCATGCGATGAGCCGGTCAAATGTTCATAGATTGCAAATCCCAATAGAAATACTGCCATCCCGATATATCCATATATTTGTAATGGCTTCCTTCCTGCTTTATCTATTAATGCTAATGCAATTAATCCTCCAGGAATTACAAATAATGCCTCATTAACCAACTGAAAAGTTCCAGAATTTAACCCAAGTTTTGATGCTATTAGTGAAGGGCCAAACAATATCCCTGAATATACTACTATATCATATAAAAACCATATTAGAGCTGCTGCTGAGAAATATTTCCAATATTTTTTAAAGTAATAAAAAGAAGATTTTTCATCTTTTAAATTGCTGTTTATATTTATTGAACTACCAGTTACTTCACTTATTACTTCTTTAAAGCCTTTTACATCACCTTTAATTCTTCCTAAAAATCTAGCAGTTTCCGGTATTTTTCTCCTTAAATATATTACTGATGCTGCTGGAATAGCACCTGCAGCTAAAACTATTTTCCATATTAGCATCGAATTAAGTCCCAAATAAGATAATGTTAAATATATTATTGCAGCAGTTGTTGCTCCAAACCCCCACATCAGACCAAATCCTAAAGCTAATATTTTACCTCTATCTTTGACGTTAGAATGCTCCGTCATTATAACAGGAGATAATACGTAATCTGCTCCTATGCCAATGCCAAGTATTAGCCTAGCAATGATAAGTTCTTCTGGAGAGTTTACAAAAGCTTGTAATAATGCCCCAATAGTTAATATAGCAACGTCTACACCATAAAATGTTTTCCTTCCTTTATTGGATAAAATCCCAAATATAATTGCTCCAACTGCAGCTCCCATTAATGCAGCACCAGATATTAAAGAAACATATAAAGTATAGTTAGGATTCTTTGAGTTTATCCCAAAAGATGACAATACTGATAATAACACTATTCCAATAGATGACAAGTCATAACCATCGGTGAAAACTCCCATACCCGTTGTTATAAGAGACTTAAAATGAAACCAACTTAATTTTTTCTCATCTAAAGACTTAAACGGATTGCTCATATTCTCTACCCAATTCTTTTAAGATCTATTTAGTTTATAAATTTTTCGACGTAGATCTATA
>NZ_JAGDXI010000023.1 GCF_023256325.1 Caldisphaera sp. | reverse complement strand
TGCTTTGTAAAGGCGAGGCTTGTCATTCTTTTTGTCAAACTGAATATAAACATGATATTAAAACCTAGAAATTTTATCTTTTTTAGGTTTTTAAGGATTAGGAATTTTCTGTTGCCAAATTACTTCAAGAATGATGCAAAAATGAAATCATCTCTTTTCCAGTTAATCATAGGAATAGGAATCCATACACTTTCATCTTCTTCACCAGAGACCCGCCCTTACGGACAAAGTAGTTTATTGGAATGAAACGACTAATAGTTTATTAAATTTCTGGTATTTAATAAAAATACTATTAAAATAGTAAACATTGATAAAAGATCTTATGACCTTAGGTTTAAATTTATGACCTTAGGTTTAAATTCTTGTATGCTATAATTAATATAGGGTGCAAAACTTGGCATATTATCAAGGATTTGAAGTCTATAAGTATGATATATTTATGGATTTTAACGGTACTAAATATGATGGTATAGAAAAAATTGAGCTAAGCGCTGATAATCAAGTCGTTTTAGATTCAGTTGGATTAAAAATAAAATATGTTAAAGCTAATGGAAAGGATGTTGATTTTAAGCAAACCGAAAATGAGGTAATAATAAAGACAGGTAGCTTTAATGGAATTTTAGAATTAGGTTTTGAAGGTGAAGCCTTAGAAAGATTAGTTGGCATATATAAAGCAAAATATAATGGTGATTACGTAATTTCCACACAATTCGAATCTGTTCATGCAAGAAAAATGTTTCCATGCGTTGATAAACCAAGCTATAAAGCTTCATTTAAGATAAAAGTTAGAGTTTCTAAAGATCTTCACGTTATATCTAATATGCCTATTGAAAGAATTGATATAGAAGGAAACAAGAAGACTGTTAGCTTTTATGAGACTCCAAAAATGTCTACATATTTAATTTATTTAGGAATTGGAAAATGGGAAGAACTAAGTAGAGGAAAAATAATTGTTGCAACAATACCGAATAAATCTCAAAATGGAGAATTTGCCGCATGGTCTGCAATAAAATCTATAGATTTTTACGAAAGATACTTCGAAATACCATATATGCTACCAAAGATGCACCTTATAGCCGTTCCGGAGTTTGCTTTTGGCGCTATGGAAAACTGGGGAGCTATAACATTTAGAGAATCTGCCTTATTAGTTCCAAAGGATTCTGATTTAGGTCAAATGAAAAGAGTAGCTGAAGTAGTAGCTCATGAAATAGCTCATCAATGGTTCGGAGATCTTGTTACTATGAAATGGTGGGATGACTTATGGTTAAATGAAAGCTTTGCTACATTCATGAGCTTTAAAGCTGTAGATTCGTTTGAGCCATCATGGAATTTATGGGATGATTTTCTAAGTGGTGAAACAAGTGGTGCAATGGTAAGAGATTCATTATCTACAACACATCCAATACATGTAGAGGTCAATAGTCCTGACGAGATAGAAGCTATATTTGATGATATAAGCTATGGAAAAGGAGCGAGCATATTAAGGATGATAGAATATTTCCTTGGAGAGTCCTTTAGGAAAGGATTAAATAATTATTTAAGTCATTTTAGGTTTTCAAATGCTAAGGCAAATGATTTATGGGATTCATTGCAAACAACTACATCATATCCTGTAAAGTTAATTATGGATAGTTGGATAATGCAACCAGGTTATCCATATGTTAAAGTAAGTTTAGATGGAAATCAGTTGGTATTAGAGCAACAAAGGTTTACCTTAGCTAAGAAGCTTGATGATTTAACGTATGTTATTCCAATATCTATGAGTTTAAATGGCAAAAGACTAGATTTATTAATGGATGAAAAAAGAACTAATATAAAAGTAGATAATATAAAATCAATTAAGCTAAACCTAGATAGGTCAGGATTTTACAGAGTATATTATAATTTTGATAATGAACTTATTGATAATATGAACTCAAAAGAAATATGGGGTTTTGTAAATGATTATTATAATTTCTTACTTTCAGGATTAATAAATAGAGAAAGATATTTAGAGATTATAAATAAATACTTTAAAGAAACGTCATATTTGCCTGTTAATGAAATATCATCACAGTTGTTTACATTAAGCTTAATAAATAAAGATGCTTTTAACGATTTATCATTAAGATATCATAGCTATCAATACTCTGAACTAAGCAAAAAGAATGATCCCAATTTAAAATATTTGAAAGGATTAATAGCTAGAAGGCTTGCAATCTTGGATAGATCATTTGCTAAAGAGTTATCAGGAATGTTTGAAAAAGAAGTAGAACCCGATATGAGAGAAGCAGTATATACAGCTTATGCTATTGTTACAAACGATTTTGAAACGCTTAGCAAAAAATATATGACAGCAGAGCTAGATTCTGAAAGGCTAAAATTCTTGAGGTCTATGATGTATATATCTGACCCATCAGTAATAAAGAAAACTTTAGAATGGGGTGAAATTAACGTTAAGTTACAAGATCTTTTATATTTATTGCAAGCTGCTTTAAACGATAAGGCTAAAGAAGTGTTTTGGGATTGGTTTAAGCAAAAAGGATTTTATTTATTAAACAAAGCATTCGAAGGAACCGCTATATTCGGGAGAAACCTGATGTGGATTATACCTATATTAGGTTTAAATAAAGAAAAAGAAGTTGAAGAGTTCTTTGCAAATGGTCCTTTAGCAAACGATGCTGGCGTGAGATCAGGTTTAGAATTATTACAAGTATATTCTAAATTAAAATAAAATTTTTAAAAATTGTAATATTTTCTGTGAAAACTTATTATTCTTTTATTATAAAATAACTTTGGGGAGAGAATTTTGAGTGAAAAGTTAAAGCCTGAAGATTTATCTAATTTATCTTTAGTTTCTAGTCCTATAATTTCAAAAAATGGGCAAAAAGTTCTTTTCGTAGTATCAAGATACGACTTGGATAAAAACAAATCAAAGAGTAACATATGGATTTATGATAATAATGAATATTATCCTCTAACAAAAGGCGAAAAAGACATTTGCCCTTCTTGGTCTAATATTGATAATTTAATTTCATTTTTGAGGATTAGAAAGAAAAGGATTTCATTAAATATCCTAAAAATTGGTGGAGAAGAATATGAATTATTTAGCCAAAAACAGGGTATATCAAAAATTATGTGGTCTAGTGATGGTAAAAATATAGGATTTTTATCAAGAGCAACTAGTAAGGATTGGAAAGATTATAGTAAAAGAGAGGCATTAGTTATAGAAAATATACCTCCATATTTTAATGGAGAAGGATTTATTTATGATAGACCATCTAATTTATTCCTAATTTCATACCCTGATGGAATAGTTTCTCAGATAACAAATAGTAAGTTTGGAGTATCTTCATTTGATTTTTCTCATGATGGTCAGAAAATAGCTTATGTCGATTCTTATGAGGAGCTTAAACCATTTTTGAACGAAATTAGAATAAGAAATTTAAAAACTGATGAGGATATAAGCATATTAAAGAACTATTCAATTTCTCAAGTATTATGGAGTCCAAAAGATGATAAAATTGCGTTCATTGGAAACAAGATGGAGAAAGGATATGCAACGCATAATAAACTATATTTTTATGATCTAAAAACAGGTGAAGTTAAGCAAGTATGGCCTGGCTTAAACAGAAATATAGAAAATTCAATAAATAGCGATGTTAGAGGTCCTTCTTGTAATGAAACTGCTTACTGGTCTCATAATAATTATATATATTTCTTGTTGAGCGATCAAGGAAAAGTGAATTTATATGCAGCCAATGAGAAAGGAGGACTAAAAGGCATTATAACTCCTGAGGAATCTTCTATAGATGAATTCTCGATATCAGAAAGTGGATCTATTATTGCATATACTCAAATGTCTGATAATGAATTAAAAGAAATTTATCTATATGATGGTGTTAATTATAAGAAAATTACAAGCTTTAATGAAGGATTTCTAAGTTCTAAGAAATTAAATAAAGCAAAACATTATAAAACTAAATCTGAAGATGGAGAAAATTTAGATTATTGGGTTTTGCCATCCAACGAAAATAAAGAAAATGCTCCTTGGATACTATATATTCATGGTGGACCCAAAACATTTTATGGCTATTCTTTCAATTTTATATTTCATTATTTAGCAGCCCAAGGTTATACAGTTGTTTATGGTAACCCTCATGGTAGTGATTCTTATACAGAAGAGTTTGCTGATATTAGAGGAAAATATGGTACAATAGATTTTTCTGATTTGATGCGTATAGTCGATGACGCATTGAAAGGAAATAAAACTTTAGACCCAAATAAAGGAGCTGTAGCTGGAGGCAGTTATGGAGGTTTTATGACTAACTGGATTATAACGAAAACAAATAGGTTTAAGGTAGCTATAACGGAAAGGAGCTGTAGTAATTGGTTTAGCTTTTATGGGTCTAGTGATATAGGATGGCACTTTGCATCAGACCAATTAGAAATTAAAAATCCGTGGGCAGACTTCGATAAAATAAAAGAAAAAAGTCCATTATTTTATTCGGATAAGATAGAAACTCCATTGCTTATAATGCACGCGTTAGAAGATTATAGATGTCCATATGAACAAGCAATGCAATTCTTTGTTGCTTTGAAACAGCTAGGAGTGGAAACAAAAATAGCTTTATTCCCAGGAGAAAATCATGATCTTACAAGAAGCGGTAAACCAAAAACGAGAATAAAATATATGGAGATTATGGCTGAATGGCTTAAAAAACACTTAAGTTAATAACTTTTTACTGGTAAAATTTACAGGTGCTATAAATGTTAACGAAAGAAGATTTAAAAAAAGTAGAAAAATATTGTAAAGATGAAATAAATACATATTTATTGTATAAAACGCTATCAAATTATAGTAAAGATAATAAAATTAAAGATGATTTGAAAAAACTATCTGAACAGGAATTAGAGCATTATAATTTTTGGAAAAGTATAATAGGTCATGAATGTGAGCCTGATATAAAACCTGGATTATTATTTAGAGTTTTATATAGATTATTTGGCCCTGTTTTTACTTTGCAAGTTCTAGAAAATAACGAATCAGCTACAATAGATGAGTATAAACAATTTTTAGGAAAGCTTGAAAATGATTATCAAAAATCTATATTGAAAAAAATCATTCAAGATGAAGAAACTCATGAAAGGCAAATTATTGGAGATATAAAAGATGTAAGAGTAAAGTATCTGAGCTATGTTGCTTTAGGGCTTGCTGATGCTATAGTTGAAGTTTCTGGAGTTCATGCAGGGTTCTTGGGCGCTACAGATAAAACCATAATAGCTGGTGTTGCAGGCTTGGTTGTAGGCTTTTCTGCTGCTTTATCAATGGCTGGGGCTGCATACTTGCAGGCTAAACAGGAAAAAGCTATAAGAGCCTCTGCAGGTGCAATCGTAACTGGATTTAGCTATTTGTTAACAGTAGTAATATTAGCTTTACCGTACTTGCTATTGAGAAATATAATAGAAGCATTTGTTATTTCTCTATTTTTTGCAACTGCCATGATAAGCGGATTTACTTATTATAGTTCAATAATTCATACCCAAAGGTTTTCGAGGGAAATAATAGAAAGTTTGTTGATGTTGTTCTTAACTGCTATTGCAGGATTTTTCTTTGGAGATTTAATTGGAAAAGTATTTGGAATAAGAGCATTGATTGGCTAATAATATCAAAATAAACCTTTAACTAAAAGATTTAAGATGTAAATTTTTATACGTGATTTTAAAAGCTTCAATTATAATAAAACAGTGATGATGAAATTGAATCCGTTAGCAATAATAATATTTACAATTTTAATTTCCTCTCTTCATATGATTGCTCCTGATCATTGGGTTCCCTTGAATGTTTTATCGATTAGAAGAAGATTTAATTATAGTACTATTATGTTAATCTCAGGTTTATTGGGTTTTCTTCATAGCTTTGTTTCTGTTTTATTGAGTCTCGTATTAGTTTACATTGGTTTGAATTTTTTCAATTTTATTGATATAAAATACTTCTCTGTATCAATAATATTTGTTGTTTGCATCTATATTTTATTAAGCTCTTTAAGAGAGGTAAAGGAAAATAGAAATGTTGAGGCAACATCTTTAATTGTTAGCGTTCTTCCAGATCCCGCTATATTGCCTCTTATTATCAGTTCGTCGTCTATGGGATTGCAGTTTCTTCTATTAATAATAATTTTGTTTATAATAACGAGTACAATCTCTCTATCTCTTGTAACATCATTAGTTAATAAGGGATTTCTTAAAGCTTTGTCTAGATTGAAGCCTTATCTTATTGATTACTTAATCGTTTCTATTTTAATAATAACTGCGGCATATATTTTACTAGGATAGTTAATTTATTGATTTATGTCATTAAATATTGAGATTGATTACAAAATATATTTCGATGGTATACTATTCATAAATAAAAGTAGCAATAAAATATTACATTCTATCCTAATTTTTGAACAAAGAGTATGTTAGATTATTAACTTTGTTTTTCAATTATTAAATGGTGAAACGCTTGGAAATAAATTCAAAGAAAAACGTCGTTATAAAAATAGAAATTCCTGAAGAAGATTACAAAATACTATCAAAAATAGCTAAGGCAAAGGGTTATTCTTTACCAAATGATTACATAAGGGAGCTAATTATTTCATCAGTCGAAAAAGGTAATGCAGAACAAGCCCAAATTAATAAGGAATTAATAGAAACCATATCAAAAAGGATAGAAAGGCTTATGCAGGATTTGTTAAACCCTTTTACTCAAAAAATAGATGATCTATCATCAAGGATAGCAGACCTAGTGGAAAGCATAGAAGAGACTAAAGTAGAAAAGCCACAGCAGTTACAACAAAAAGAGGAAGCTAAGTCTAAAAAGAAAACAGCTATAGACATATTAAAAGAGCAAGGAGTTATTTTCTCAGATGAAGTACAATGGTTAAGGAATCCTGACGCATATTTTAAAAAATTAGAAAGCAGTGGAGCTATAGTTCTTTATTTTGATGATGAAAGAATCGCTTTAGATAAAGATTATTGGGATAGGTTTAAGTCTAAATTAATGACTATTGCTATAAGAGATGCTAAAGAAGTTGAAGATCTTCTTGCATCGGATTTTGGTGAAAACGGAGGTAAACTATTCAACAAGTTAGTCAAAAAAGGAATGGTTTTTTACGATGAAGATATGAAGTCTTGGAGCTTAAGCAGTAGTTCATAAATACATCACATAGAAATCTATTAAGTTAAACTTAAAAATTTCATAGTTTTAAACATAAATGGGCATTAAAATTGAGAATAAGAGAACTCATAGATTTTATGGGAGATTTGACCATAAAAACAGGATATCCTGTTCCAGTTCCTGATGGATTTTCATATAAATGGGCATTAAAATATAATTTTAATAGAGAAGGTAAGGTAGTTCTTTATACAGGTGCTTTATATCAGCTTATACCTTATATAGAATCTCTATCATTATATTTAATGGCCATGGAAAAAAGCGATGAAGGTGGATATATAGCATTGAAATTTGCAAGAAGTATCCCAAGAGATATAATAAATAAACTGGCTCAACCTGATAAAAAGTTAATTTCTTGGTCATATAATGTCCTAACTTCTATTGCTAACCTTTTGTTAAAAAGCAAAATAACTTTTTCATATCTTTATGAAAATGATATATATAGTGGTGTATTGCTTTATGATATGGGAGATGAAGAGAAATTTAAAATTCATATAAATAAAGTTTTTAAATTGTTGAAACAATCCAATGCTGAAAAAATAATAACAGTAGATCCGCATACTACATATATATTAAAAAATGTTTATCCTAAATATATTGATGGATTTGATTTAGAGGTAAATAGTTATTTAGAATTAATAGAAATTAACGATGAAAGTAAATTGAACAAAGATCCTGTTGTGATACATGATTCTTGCATATATGCAAGGGGACTTTCTTTGATTGATGTTCCTAGAAAGCTTTTATCTAAGAAGGGATATGAAATTAAAGAGCCAAGAAGAAATAAGAGTATAACATATTGCTGTGGGGGTCCTATAGAAGCTATATTTCCTTCTTTAAGCAAAGCAATTGCAAAAAATAGAATGGAAGAATTAAGCACGGTTTCAAATAAAGTTATTACTATGTGCCCTATATGTTATATAAATTTAAGCAAAGTATCTAACAATTATAATACAGAAGTTCATGATATTTCAGAAATGCTATGAGGTGTTATCTTTGGATTATCTTGAAAATATAATAGTTGACATTTCTGAAACTTTAAAAAATAAGGATTTTAGAGAAGCATTAGAAAGCAGTGTACCTATGTCAGAAAAAAGGGTTTTAGATTTTTTAAATCTACATAAAGATATTCCAAAGCTTGCAAAAGAAGTTGAAGAAATTAAAAATAAGGTGTTATCAAATATAGATTATTATATAGAAATGGCTATGGAATCATTAAAGTCTATAAATGGTAATCCTCATTATGCAGAAACTAAGGATGACGCCTTAGACATATTAGATAAAATTATAGGGGAAAGAAATAAGATTATCCTATCTAAGAGTATGGTCGCTGAAGAGGTAGGAATTAGAGAGCATTTGGAAGAAGTTGGAAAAGAAGTGTGGGAAACTGATTTAGGGCAATTACTAATTCAATTAGAGAAAGGTAAGCCAATGCACGCAATAGCGCCTGCAATTCATATGACAGTTAATGATGTAATCAATTTAGTTAAAAATAAACTTAATATTGAATTAAAGGGTAATGAAACTCCTCAACAAATAGTTGCCAAAATTAGACCATTTCTAAGAGAAAAATTTGTAAATGCAGATGTAGGAATAAGCGGTGCAAATGCTATATCAGCTGATTCTGGGTCTATTTTTTTGATAGAAAACGAGGGCAATATAAGGCTTGTGACCACTTTGCCTCCATTGCATATAGCTATTGCTGGGATTGAAAAAATTGTTCCAACATTAATA
The DNA here is from genome assembly GCF_023256325.1 of Caldisphaera sp. Classification (GTDB taxonomy): domain Archaea; phylum Thermoproteota; class Thermoprotei_A; order Sulfolobales; family Acidilobaceae; genus Caldisphaera. Next base: position 34,727 of record NZ_JAGDXI010000023.1, on the reverse strand, counting down.
GATGCATTTAAGGTTGTGTTAGTTCAGTCTTCATATGCAGGACTTTACCCGCCAACATATGTCAGCATGGTATCTGGTCCTAGTTCGACAGGTGATATAGGCCATAGAAGAGTTTATGGTGCTCATGGCCCTCCCGAGATGCATTTAATTCTTTTAAATAATGGAAGAAAAGAAGCTATAAAAAATGATATATTAAGGGACCAACTTAGGTGTATTAGATGCGGTAACTGCCAAATATTTTGTCCGGTTTGGGACATCACAGCTAATAAATGGGGAGGTAAAGTTTATGGAGGCCCGATGGGGGTAGGATGGACGGCAATAACTGAAGGTATAGAGAAAGGTGCGGAGCTCTCGGAGCTTTGTTTAGGCTGTATGAGATGCGATGCAGCTTGTCCTGTAGAGATACCGCTATCAAGTTTAATACATAAATTAAAGAATATCTATGTTAAACCCAAATAATTATTAGTTCTAAGAATTGAATAGGTAGTTTTCTATTTCATCTGCCTTTTTTTGCGCTTCCAATACAGCTTCCATTATTGATCTTTTGAGCCCATTTCCTTGCAATACCATAATACCTCTTATTGTGGTCCCAGCTGGAGTTATTACTAGATCTCTTATATAATGTGGAGACCAACCTTTTTCAAGCAAAGTTTTTGCTGTTCCTTGCATCGTATATAACACGGCTTTATAAGCCAAATCCCTAGGTAGGCCAGAAGCAATACCTCCTAAAGCTAATGCATCTATAATCTCTGCCAAAAATGCTGGAGCGCTTCCGCTTAACGCAGTCAAGGCATTCATGTATTTTTCGTCTACCCATTCATAATAACCTATTGAAGAAAATATTTCTTCTACTAGTTTTTTTGATGCAGCATCTATATTAGAATTTGTCGATAATACCGTAAAACTCGATGAAGTCTCAGAATTTATGTTAGGCATAGCTCTAACTATTTTTGCTCCAGTCAACTTTTTAGATAGCCATTTTATTGGAGCTGCGGCAACAACTGATATTATTAACTTCTCCTTTACAAATGGGGAAATCTCATCTGCTAAATTTATTAGCTGAGAAGGTTTTATAGCTAAAATAATTACATCAGAGTTTTTTACAGCATATATGTTGTCTCTTGTTGCATCAATTCCCATTTTTTTAATCTTGTTTAATGATTCATCGCTTCTCGCAGTTGCTATTATTTTCCAATCCTTTCCGGATCCTATTAAAGACCTTATAATAGATGACCCTATAACCCCTGCGCCTAAAATAGCTAGTGATCTATCAACCAAATTTGATTCCCACAATTTTTTAAAATTCAAAGCTTTTAAATTTTTCACAAATTATTTTCGTTATCATAAATTTTATAATCTTCACTTTCTGTTAACACTTCTTGAATTTTTCCATAAAGCAGCCTTAAACTTAGTTCATTAAAAATAGATATTGGTAATATATGCCCGAAATATCCAGACGCATACAAAGCTTTTGCTAGACTTAATGACAAATCTAAAGTATAACCGTCTATATCCTTTGATTCCCTTAAAAGGGATTCTAAATAACCATCTTCATGTAATCTTGGTATTATTTCATCAATTAATTCTTTATCAAGCAGATCTGATTTACTAACAACATTTATCTGAGGTTTTCTGAACCTTGTATTTACTGAACTTGCAAGGGTTAATATGGAGACTATGTTAGCTGGGTTATCAAAAAATATGGAATCCATTAAAAAAATAACAACTGATTTCTCATTATAAATAATAGAGTTTAAAACTAGTGGACCGCCAATTCTATACGCAAATAGTTCTAATTGTCCTGGAGTATCTATTATTGTAAAATCTGGATTTATTTTGTCTATTTCCTCCCTTATTTTATCGGAATAATTTATTAGAGAATCTACGGCACTTATAAGAGAACCATTAGGTCCTAAACCCTTATCAAAAAAATCTTCAATTTTTACGTAGTCTCTTACATCTACATCAGCATCATATGGCAACTTTTCTGCAGCTGGATCAAAATTTACTATGGCAACATTTGCTCCTGTGTCTTCCATAGTAGATTTTAGCTCCCCTGCTAGCGTGCTTTTTCCCGCACCGGCAGTGCCCAACAATATTATAAACATTGTTTCACCCAAAGGGGGACCTCCTGCGCACACATGACCCCGTGACGCGGGGCTAATTCACGCAGGCAATTGGTCCCCTGTGATAAGTTTTCATCAACTGTCTTATATTATTATTAATTTCTGCTATAACTTAATTAATTTTATCTTAATGCATCATAGCAATTTCTTTATTAATATATTGTCTATTAGAAAAATATTCTATATTGGTTAAAACAAAATAATAGCCTAATTGAAATTAGGGATAGATTTTTATTTAATTCAAATTACGTATAGAGAAGGAGAGAAAAGGGTGCTAATCATGGCGATTGATAGTATATCTAAAATTACTTTAATTGAAGTATTACAAAACATGGCGCAAGACATTCAAAATATATCAGCAACATTGTTAACGAGAATGCATGAAAATACAAAAAGTGAATATATAGAAAAATTTTATAGACAAGACCTAATGTCTGCAAAAGATAGGATTTCTAGAAATAAAGATAGAATATTTGATTACCTAGCGAGCGGTAGATTAGAGTTAGTCTCTTATAAAGAATTTTATATAAATTCTTCCCTTCAAATGGAATGCGCAATTAGTAAATTAGAGGCAGGTATTTATAGATTATTGCTTTCATACAGTATTGATAAAAGCGATGATAGTGAAGTATATAAAACAATAGAAGGATTAATTGGAGAAATATATAGCTCCTCACAATCACTAGTTGATCTTTTAAGATCAATATCAACTGGAACTAAAGGTAACTCAGAGAAAAGAAAGATCATAGAAGAAAGGTTTAATAAAATAAGTGAATCAGAAGGAAGAGGCGATATTATCTATAGGGAGGGCTTAGCGAGGGTTTTAGTAAAATATTCAGACAAGCCTTCTAGGCTCATATCATTTAAAGAAACAATTGAATACCTAGAAGATTGTATAGATTGCCTATATAATGCATCAGTTTATATAAAACTTATAGGGTTTAGTGGGCTAGCATAATGCCAATTAAGGCTTATTTTATTAATAATGTTGTGCTTATAAACGATATTGAAGAGTCGAGGAAGATTTATTTTTCAGGATATTTTGGGAAGCCTATAAATGCTGAAAAAGTCAAGGAAGAAACTGATATTAGTTCTCCTTTAATTTTAAATGCGTTTGAAGCTCTTTATTTGATGGAGAAGGGAATAATAGATTTATATTACGATGATAAAAAAGTGGAAAGCATAGAGGAAGCTAAGAAATTTCTAAACATAATTGATAGAAGGGAAAGGCAATATATAATTTATAGAGATTTAAGAAATAAAAACTTAAAAGTAAGATCGGGGCTTAAATATGGTTCAGATTTTGTTGCATATAGATTAGGACCAGGATTGGAGCATGCACCATTTATAATACATTATCATGATATAGATGAAAAATTTGACCCAATAGAGTTAGTAAGAGCTGGAAGACTAAGTCACAGCGTGAAAAAGGACTTTATAATATCTTCTCTTAAAGATAGCAATAAAACATTATACATAATATTTAAATGGTTTAAACCGTAATATATAATAGGGTAAACTGGAAAGTCTAGTCATAAATATATGAGGTGTATGTATTGGTATCAAATATATCAGGCCCATCAAGGCAAGGGCATGACCAAAGAGATCAAAATAGAAACGATATTAATTCACAGCAAAACAGGGAAATTAAGCCTAGACCAATTGGGGATAAATGCAATCCTCTTTGCCCATTTTTCAAATGCGGTCAAAAAGCATTAAGGTTTTCAACAGATCATTATAGAGGTAGGCCTATAAAGGTAGCAATGTGTGCTTGGATTGGGGATAAATGCATAGGTGCATCTTGCAGATATGCATATTGTGAAAAGAAGGCGATGTTACCCGACGGTAGGTGTGGATTTGCTGTTGAAAATCAGCCAAAGAAAATGAAGTCATTCGAAGAAGAGTTGAGCGAAGAAAATGATATAGATTTGCCTCAAGGGTTTAAGAGTCTTCCAAAGAAGAAGATTTAGGGTCCCATCTTCTATAAAAATTGTTTTGTATATTCAATACATCTAAAATTTTTCCTATCATAAAGTTTATCATGTCATTGATACTACTTTTATTAGAATAAAAACCCGGAGACAAAGGCATTATTATACCGCCGTATCTAGATATTTTTAATAAATTTGTTAGCTCTGCGGTTCCCAAAGGGGTTTCTCTGAAAGCAATTATTAGAGGTCTCTTTAACCTAAGATGAGCTAATGCTGCCCTTGATACCAAATTCATAGGGATACCGTTAGCAATTAATCCAACCGTTTTCATACTAGCTGGACATATTATCATGCATTTTGATATATTGCTTGAACTAGCAAGAGGTGAATTAAAGTTGTCTTCATCATAAATTTCACCAAATTTTCTCAAAATTTTTATGAAATCCTCTTCGCTAATACCTTCTTCTGCTTTCGCAACTTCTATTGAGCCTTTAGAATAAATTATCCCTTTTATATTAATATTCAGTTTATTAATAGCATCAAGTAACTTTATCCCATATATAATCCCGCTCGCGCCTGTTAACGCAACGCTAATATTCTCACAGCTCATTAAGTACAACTCCATTTGTGTTTTTATTGTTCCTTTTAAATATATATTTAGGGGGATTAAAAAATGGATAAGTATGAGGGTATAAGTTATTCTAATGTAGGTGTAAAGGTTAGATTAAGCAGAATTTTAAAAAATAATAGAGTGGTTATATTTGCTTTTGATCATGGGTTGGAACATGGACCCAGCGATTTTCAAGAGGACAGATATTTAGCAAAAACAATTTTGGAAAAGGTTGCAAGGGCTGGAGTAGATGCTATTATGCTCTTACCTGGTATGGCAAGGCTAACACATGATATATGGGCTAATAGGGTATCATTAATTGTGAAGTTAACAGGTAAAAGTGATATAAGGCCACCAGATAAGCATTATTTGCAATCAGTTTTAGGTACAGTTGAAGGAGCGATATCTTTAGGTGCTGATGCTGTTGCAGCAACAGTTTATTGGGGCAGCGATTATGAGAATGAAATGATATCTAGCTGGTATGAAATAAAAGAGAGCGCTAACTATTATGGAATGCCATTATTGCAGCTTGCATATCCAAGAGGTTCTACAATAAAGAATAGGTATGATCCCCAAATTGTTATGTATGGTGCGAGAGCTGCAGCAGAAACTGGTGCGGATCTTATAAAAACTTATTATACTGGAAATAAAGAGACTTTCTCAAAAGTCGTTGAAATGGCTCAAGGAATTCCAGTAGTAATGAGTGGAGGGGCTGTGAGAGAAAAGCCTATAGAATTTCTAGAGGATGTCTATAATGTTATATTAGCAGGAGGCAGCGGAGTAGCTGTAGGAAGAAATGTATTTAGAAGCAATAACATAGAGGGCATGGTAAAAGCAGTAATGAAAGTTGTTCATGATAATAAAACCCCAGAAGAAGCAGTTAAAGAATTAGAAAAATAATTTATTAATTATTTGAATAACGTGTTTTTAAATGTTTAATAATAGCTATTTAAAAGGGAGAAAATATGTCAAATTCAAAAACGATAGATGTAACATCAGTAGGCCATGCATTAATGGATTTAAGATTTATAGTAGAAAAATTTGCTAGTCCTGATGAAGAGGCAGATATATTAGAGCAGTCAACAGGACCGGGCGGTTCTGCTGTTAATGTAGCTTTAAATGTGAGAAAATTAGGTGGAAATTCTGCAATATTAACTAAAGTAGGTTTAGATACTTTTGGTAGATCAATAGTTGAAGATTTGATGAAATCTAAGGTAGATATCTCAGGACTTAAGATATGCTTTGGAGAAACAGGTTTTTCTATAGTCATGATAGATCAATCAGGGAACATTTCAATATATGGATTTAAAGGGTGTGCTGAAAAACTAGAACCAAAAGAAATTGACAATGAGGTCATATCAAAGTCAAAAATTATACACATAGCAAGCTTAAGACCTGATACCTCTATTAAGGCAGCAATTGCCGCTAAGGAAAATGAATCATTAGTTTCATGGGATCCAGGAAGAAGACTTAGTATGAGGGGACTTAAGGATTTAAGAGGTTTGATAAAGCTGGTTGATATAATAATGTTGAATGAGCAGGAATGCAAGAACTTAACAGGAATTGATAATCCTGAAAAATGCAGCCAAACTCTTAAGACTATCGGGCCTGAGAATGTTATAGTTAAAATGGGTCCTAAAGGAATATATGCAAATACAAATGACTTTGTAGGTTATATGCCTGCATTTAAAGTAAAAGAGATAAGAGATTCAACTGGTAGCGGTGATGCCTTTGCAGCAGCATATTTGTTAAGTTTAACTAAAGGTATGAAAACAGTCGAATCATTAGAATTTGCTCAGGCTGTGGCTGCTTTAAAGGTTACTAAGTTAGGTGCAAATGCAATACCTACTCAAGAGGAAGTTATGGATTTTATTAAAAAGCAAAAAGAGTTAAATGAAAAGGATCAAACAGGTACAAATTCATAAGTTAAATAACCTTCAGGCTCTCTTTTAACTATTTCAAGCTTTACTTTCATTCCTATCCTCAGTTTTTTGGGATCCGTTTCCCTAACCCATGCTAATACTTGAACTCCATTTGAAAGTTTAGCTATTCCTACAGTATAATCATTATAGTGTGAAAAGCTAAATGGTTTTGTAGTAATTATAGTATAGGTTGTTAATTCTCCGTCTTTTGGTAGTTCAATCCACTCAACATTACTATCTAATGAAGATGGGCAATCAACTTGTGGAGGAAATAGTATTTCTCCTGTTTTAACACATTTTGTAGCAAGTAGTTTTCCTTCGGATAGAGATTCAAAGAACTTTCTTGTTTTTTCAACACTTATCATGAACTTAAGTGTTAATTCTCTTTGATCATACCAAATCGCTACATTAGTCTTTGGATCAACTATCATAGGCAATCCTATACTTGATTTCATTGTATTTGCAAAAGATTCCATTTGCTTTAAGGCTTCAATAGCTTCTTCTCTTTGTGATTTAGGCATAATCTTTCACCTCAATCTTTAGGCTTATCTAAGCCCAATATGGTTACATACGCATAATGGCCTGTTCCACCAACATTATGAGCGATTGCTCTTCCATTCTTTATTGTTGCCTGTCTGCCTTTATCGGCTTTATTTAGCAATTGCTTAGATAGCTCTGCTACCATACTAACGCCAGTAGCTCCTATTGGATGCCCTTTTGCCTTTAAGCCGCCGCTAAGGTTAACAGGTATTAGACCTCCTATGTAAGTTTGCCCTTCCTTAACTAGTTTATATCCTTCACCTCTTTTTACAAATCCTAGATCTTCATATGCCATTATTTCTGCAATTGTAAAACAGTCATGAACTTCTGCTACATCAAAGAATTTTGCAGTATTTTCGCTTTCTAAACCAGCCTTTTTATAAGCCATTTTTGCAGCTATATTTGCAGCCTCTAATCCTGTGAAGTCATTTCTCTTCGATAAGTTTGCACTCCCTGATGCTGCTCCAACAGAATGTATCCAAACAGGGGAGTCAGTTAATTTCTTAGCAACCTCCTCACTTGCTAATATAACAGCAGCACTTCCATCTGTTATTGGCGAGGCATCAAAGAGTTTAAGGGGCCATGCAATGTATCTGCTGTTCATACAAGTCGGTAAGTCTATCTTTCTTTGGAATTGAGCCTTTGGATTAAAGCTTGCATAATAATGATTCTTTATGGCAACCTGGCATAAATCTTCTTCTGTAGCACCATATTTTGACATATAAGCTGTTGCATATAACGCATAATATCCAGGGAATGTAAGGCCGAAGTTTTCAAATTCCCAGAAATAATTCCCAGCTCTACCAATAAACTCAACTACTGTAGGAGTAGGACTTTCATTCATTTTCTCTACTCCCACTGCCATAGCTATATCTACTTGACCTGATGATACGGCATTGTAAGCGTTGTATACGGCAGAACTTCCGCTTGCACAAGCAGCCTCAACTCTATACAAAGGCTTACCAGTAAGACCTGCATATTCTGAAACAACTACAGCTGGTAATGGCTCCCCGCTCCAACCTCCAACATTTGAAACAGAAACGTACTCAATATCTTTGGCTTCTAAATTAGCGCTTTCAAAAGCTTGTTTTATTGACTCCCAAGCAAGCTCCGCTATATTTACATCATTTCTAACACCAAATTTTGAATGGCCTATACCTACAACTGCTACCTTTCTTCCCACTTTATACACCTCTGTATAAAATAATTAAATGGGCGTTTATATTCTTCATGTTGCTATGTTTAATATTAATCTATATGAGGTGTTTATAATCTTTTATATTAATTTTTATTTTAAATATTTTATTAACTGTATGGCAATAAATGATGTCGATATAGTTATATAAAATGAAACTAATTTTGCTAAACAAAAGTAAGCTCAATTAATAGGGATATATAAATATGCTAAATGATTTGTTATGAATTAATACATTAAGATAACATTAATTAATCTTATAAATAAAATAAAAAATGGGTGAAAAAATGTCTCTAGATGAAATGAAGGATGCATTAGAAAGAATTTATGAGAAGGCCTCTGAGAAGGTACCAGAAATTAAATCTTGGAATAAGGTTTATCAGTTCATTATAGAAGGTGATGGAGAATTTTATGTAGAAATCTCAGGAGGGAAAATAAAAATTTCAAGCGGTAAACATCAAAATCCAATAGCAACCCTTTCAGCAAAGCCAGAAGTCATGAAAAAAATAATAAGTGGAGAACTTGACTCTATGAAGGCTTTTATGACCAGGCAGTTGAAAATTACAGGAAACGTTTTGGATACAGTAAATTTGAAAAAATTAATTGATACAGGTCTAGGAAAAGAGTAAACCTAAATTTTTTATATTGTTTCTATCTACTCTAAATTTTATAAAATTAGGTTGAACTCTTTTTATTATTGAATTATAAATATTAATTGAATTCATTATACCAGAATTGTAGCCATCTATTAGTAGGAAATGTGCTGGTTTACCTTCTTCTATCAACCTTGGTTCAAGGCCAACAGATTTATAGCCATTAATATATAGTGATTTCATTAATTCCTTAGCTACTTCCTCTCCTCTGATTCTTTTTAGCCTTAAAATTAAAAGAAGCTGGTATGTTTCTCTAAAAACATCTGGCAGGAACCAAGAAGCATTATCGCTCCCTACTGCAAACTTCACATTATATTTTAAAGATAGTTCTATAGGGGGGAATTTCATCCCATGCCACATGTTGCTAGAAGGACAAAATATTAAGTAAATGTTTTTATATGATAATTTTTCGAAATCATCCTCATTTAAATAAAGGCCATGTATTAATGCATTGAAATCTGATTTAATTGCAATCTCAAAGTCATTGCTTTTTCTCGTTTCTTCATCTTCCGCTACATGAGTCATAGAAGGCTTGAATTTCTTTGATAGATCTATAACATAATCTTCTTTATAATCAACAGGACTTGATATTCCAAGACCATCACAATTATTTGGAAATTCAGGGCCAGGTCTTCCTAATACAATTACATCCATATCTTTTACATATTTTAATGCCTCCTTTGATGCTTTGCACCCTATACCTCCTCCTTCTCTAAAATCCACTAGTAATCCTATTCCCATGTTATAGGCTGTATTATAAAATGAAGATATACCTTCTATTAGTTTTTCGTAACTTAAAGAATTCAAAAGCTTATGTTTTAAGCCATTAGGAAATGCTACCAATTCATGAAGCCCTTCTTTAACTCCATATTCTGGAAAGTTGTTATCTCCGCTGTGTACATGCGCATTAGCCGGTTGAGGAATCGCTATTAGGTTTCCGTTACCAACATAATTATTGCAATTATTGGATTTTCCTATGGATTCAATAATTCCATCTTCGTTTATATTGATACACACATTGTTTATTACATCTAGGTTTTCACCAACAATGGCCAATCCTGTTTTAATTTGCATATTGATCCCTAATTTTATGCTGAATTATAATAATTTAAATCTGTTGATTTGAATTTAAAAAGTGAAAAAGATAAAATAAGTGTAGAAGCAAGTTAGGGGGAAAAGAATGTCATTTTACGTTGAACAAAGGTGGAAATCAACACTGTTAAATCAAGCATATATAATAGTATATTCAATTTTAGCTGCAATAATAGGAGTTAATTATATGTTGTTTATATTAGTGATAGTGTTTGTTATAATAAGCATGTTTTTACAAAGTTATTTAAGTGGAAGCCCGATAGGGAAAAATACTAAAGCCAATGAGGTACTACAAGGTAAAAGACTTTATCATGAGCCTGAAACAAGAAGTATACAAGTTAAAGATAAGCAGATTATGCTTGACTTTCAAGAACAATCACGTTTCACTATGTATACAACAATAGGCATGTTCATAGGATTAATATACTTCTTTGTGTTATTTAAATACGTGCCCGATTTATCAAGGTTTTTAGGAAACTATATAGCTGATTATAGGATAGATTTATTCCTAGGTTTCTTAATATACTTCGAAGGTTATTTCGCTATTACCATGCTTAATACCATGTGGGCTGTAAGCAGGATAAAGAAACTACCTATGGTTAATGTTCCATCACAATATACTGTTACAGATAAAGGCATTGTAATAAAAGGTATGGTAACAACAAAAGGGATAGCTTTTCCATTACCAAATGAAACTAATGTGAATCTTAATGAAGAAAGAAGGTTTGTAGAAATAGTAAAAGAAGGCAAAAGAACAATAACTAAGTTAAGGTTCTATTCTAAGAATCCAAAGAGATTATATGAAATAATAAAGAAGTATGGCAAAATGGAACAAACGAATTAATGGAATATATAAGCTTTAATATATTCTCCCCTACAAATAAAGCATGAGAATGGTAAAAGGTGTATAAGATGCCAGGAGAAAATAAAGCAGTTAGTCCCATGAAGTATTTAAGAGATGCCATAGATACTCAGGTTTATGTTAGGCTAAAAGATGGAAGCGAGTTTGTAGGCACGCTAAAGATGACAGATTCTACTATGAATCTGATATTAGATGATTCTATAGAAGTTAAAGATGGAAAACAAGTAATTGCCAAAATAGGAAAAATACTCATAAGGGGAAGTATGGTTCAATACATAAGCTTCACTCCAGAAGTTGCTGCAGGAGAAGCATTAAGCAAATAAAAGAATTACCAATTGCTATGAATTAAATAATTAAAAACTATCTTTCAAAAACGGAAAGGTTTTATATCTGTTACCATATATTAATAAAAAGATAAGGTGTGAGAGTTGCCAATTAGAACTGTGCTATTAGGTGCTGGACCAGGTGCAGCATACTTTGCTGCTGGAATTGAAAGGTTAAAGATGGGTGAAATAGATAATTATGGTATCCCCTTTGGAAACTTATTTAAGTCTTATAGGCCTGAAGATATACAAATAGTTGGCGTTTTTGAGGTAGATAATAAAAAAATTGGACTTGATATGCATTCTGTAACAAGCAAATTACTAAACGAAAACAATGTTCCTAATTCATTAAAAGACATTGAGATTCTAAGGGGGTTACATTGCAAGAGCCTAGCAGGTTTGCCTATAGATGCTACTGGACTTGATGACATAATAGGGGATCCTAATATTGCTATAAAAGAGTTTATTTCTTTGCTTGATAAGCTTAAACCAGATGTAATCGTTAATATAATTACGACAGAAAAACAAGTTCAAGTAAATAATGAATCTGAATTTATAAAACTAGCAAGTAGTTGTAATGGAGGAGCTTCATTGACTTATGCATATGCAGCAGCTGAATATAGCAGGTTATATAACAAGGTTTCATTTATTAATTTAACACCTCCTTTATTAGCTAATTCGCCTGGTATAGTATCTTATTATGAAAAAGTTGGAGGCCTAATATTTGGAGACGATGCCGCAACAGGCGCAACACCTCTTACTGCAGATTTATTGGAGCATATGGCTGAAAGGAATAGAAAGGTTTCGTCTGTTGTTCAATTTAATATAGGGGGTAATATGGATTTCTTAAGCTTAACAGAACCTGAAAGGAACAAATCTAAAGAAAATACGAAAGGGAGCATAGTAAATGATATACTTGGTTACGATGCTCCTCATTACATTAAGCCAACGGGTTTCTTAGAGCCCTTAGGGGATAAGAAGTTTATAGCGATGCACATAGAATATAAAAGCTTTGGAGGATATACAGACGAAATAGTTGTTACTGGAAGAATAAATGATAAAGCAAATCTCGGAGGAGTTATGGCATCAGTTATTCCAATAACTAAAGCTTTGATAGATAGAGGTTATAAAGGAACAAACCCATCAGTAAACAGATTCTTTATGAAAAAGCCGGGTCCTCTTGGGACAAGGAATGTATCAAGAATAATTGCATATAATGAATTAATAAAAGAATTAAAATCTTGGGACATAATTTAATATTAAGCGGAAAACTTAATATAAATTTTAAATACATAAAACTTTATATTCCTCTAAAATCTATTAATTTTAATTTGTAAAAGTGATGAAAAATGATAACATTAGATCAATATATGTTATCTATAGTTTCTGGTGTTATTGTTGGTTTTTCTCTTGGCTTAATTGGCGGTGGAGGTTCGATACTTGCTGTTCCTCTTTTGCTTTACTTTGTGGGATTAAGCGATATGCCTAATGCAGCGCATATAGCGTTGGGAACAACTGCTTTAGCTGTTGGTTTAAATGCTTTTGCAAATTCTTATATGCATTTGAGAAAAAGGAATGTAGCTGTAAAAATAGGTGGAGTTTTTGCGGGAGTGGGAGTTATCGGATCCTTAATAGGAACTTATTTAGGTCATATAACCCCAGGTAGCAGCCTTTTGCTTTATTTTGCAATAGCTATGATAATATTAGGATTTTATGTGGGATTTGGAAGAAATGCAGTAAAAGCAGGGACTCATGAAGAAATACCAAGAATTAATGAATCTGTTAGCAAATGTAAAAAACTAACATCAAGATCATTAATATTAGTTGGTTTATTTGGTTTTGTTGTAGGTCTTGTTAGCGGATATTTTGGTATAGGAGGAGGATTTTTAATAGTCCCAGCGCTTATGTTTTCAGCTTCTTTATGCATATCAAGGGCAATAGGAACTTCATTAATAAGTGTTGGAACCTTTGGATTAGCAAGTGGTTTATTATATTTACATTATGGTGATACAATAGTTTCAATATCTTTGTTATATTTGATAGGAGGCTTACTAGGAGGTTACATTGGAACTTCTTTAGCTGTAAAAGCTCCCAAAAATACTTTGCAAAAAGCCTATGGTGTAATTATAGTTGTTGTAGGAATATATATGATTTTCAAGGTTTTGCATTTAGGTTTATAAATTATTGTGAAAAATTATAATGATTTTTCTTAGCTTTAATTTTTATAATCTTTATTTATTAATTATTATTTATGTGATAGATATGAAAAGCAGAGCTGCAATATTAAAAGAGTTTCAAAAACCCTTTTCTATAGAAGAGATCAATATTGAACCAAAAGAAAATGAGGTTATTGTAAATATAAAAGCTGTTGGGATATGTGGGAGAGACCTAGTTATATGGAAAGGAGGCTTTAAGAATTTAAAGCCACCGTTGATATTAGGTCATGAGATATTTGGAGAATATAAGGGTAAAAGTGTTGCAGTTTTTCCAGCAAAAGTAGGAAAGAGTTGTTTAGAATTAATGGAAGGGAAAGAGAATCTTTGCAACGATTATTCTATAATAGGTGAAAAAGATTTTGGTGGGTATAGCGAATTAATAGCTGTACCATATTGGAATTTAATAGAATTACCTAATAATGATTACGAAAAATATGCCGCGGCTTCTTGTGGAGTTGCGACAATAATTCATGCAAATAATTTAGCTCACTTAGATAAGGGATCTAAGGTATTAGTCACAGGGGCTAACGGCGGTGTAGGTATACATGCTATTCAATATCTATCTGATTTTTATGAGGTTTATGCTTATGTTAGAAACGAAGAAAAGGCAAAAATATTAAAGGATCTAAATGTTATACCTGTTACATCCTTTGATTTTTATAAGAGAAGTGGAAAAGTAGATGCAGTGTTTGAAATTGTTGGTAGTTTAACTATAAATGAAAGCATGCTTTCTCTGAAAAAACAAGGTAAACTTATTTTAATAGGTAACATATCTGGTGAAACTATAAACTTAATGAGACCAGCATTTATTGTAATGAATGAAATTAGTATTATTGGCTCAGCTGCTTATACAAAGAAGGAATATCAAGAAGCTATAGATGTTATAGGTAGAGGAAAAATAAGGCCATTTTATAAAACATATAGTTTAAATGAAATAAATAATGCATATAATGATATGATAACTGGAAAATTGATTGGGAGGGCTGTATTAAAAATTTAAATCTAACTCTTAAAATATTATAGGGGGTTAAATTGAATAATGTCATAATAATAACAGGCGGAAATAGAGGTATAGGAAAAGCTATAGCAAAGAGATTTTCTAAAGAAGGTTATGAAGTTATAATTACTTTTAATAGCAACCAAGAAAGAGCTGAAGAGACAATAAAAGAACTAAAATCAATAGGAGCTGCCAATGCACATAGTTTTAGAGTTGATGTTTCCAATGAAGAAAGTGTTAGAAATTTTGCAGAAAGTGTGAATTCTATAGTAGATCACGTAAATGTTTTGGTAAACAATGCTGGTGTAATTAGTTATACGCCTTTTGAACAGATGACGCTTGATGAATGGAATAAAATTATATCCATTGATTTGACTGGGGTATTTTTAGTTACAAAATATTTGTTAAATTTATTAAAAAAATCTGAATGGGCTTCAATAGTTAATATATCAAGTATCGCAGGTCAGACTGGAAGCGTTTATGGAGGGGTATCTTATTCGGCTGCTAAAGCAGGTGTTATAGGGTTTACTAAAAGGCTCTCTAACGAATTAGCAAAATACGGAATAAGAGTTAATGCTGTTGCTCCAAGCTTTGTTGATACCGATATGGTCGCTGATGTATTAAAAGATGAAAACAGGAAAAAAAGTATCATAGATTTACATCCTTTAAAAATTATTTTGAAGCCAGAAGATGTTGCAGAATCAGTCTTTTTCCTTTCAGACCCAAAGCTTTCTAGAGGAATAACTGGACATATATTAAGCATTAATGCAGGAAGATATACATGAGGTAATTATTTTGCTCGGAAAATTAAGAAAGTACGTTAACGAGATATTACCAAAGACTATTGGAAGATATTTATCAAAAATAGGTTTAACGCCTAATGGAGCTACATTGATTGGTTTTATATTTGCAATAATTGCCCCAATATTGGCGTACTATAGGCTTTATATTACAATTCCTATAATGATAATACTTTCAGGGCTTATGGATGTAGTGGACGGAGCTATTGCAAGGGCTACTAATAAAACAACAAAATTTGGGGCATATTTAGATTCTTTGACTGATAGGATCTCTGACATGCTCTTCTTTTTGGCATTAATTTTTGCCGGCATCAATCCTTACTTATCCATAATTGCTTTAGGATTTTCCGAAGTTGTAAGCTATGCAAGATCAAAAGGTGAATTATTGGGGATTAAGATGGAAGGAGTTGGATTATTGGAAAGAAGTGAAAGGTTAATTCTTTTGTTTATAGCATCAATATTTGCTGTTTTTAATTTAAAGTTAATAGCTAATATAATAGTATTGGTAATAGCAATACTTGGGGCAATAACTATTTATCAAAGGTCATCAAAGGTCAAAAAAGGATTAGAAAATCATTGATTTGATAGTTTAATGTAAAATTGAACATCTAAAAGAAATCATTGTTTTTAGAGATTAGAATCATGCAGTAAAATACAGATTTTTAATGGAATAATTAGGAATTTCATAGCTTTCTAATTTTTTATTTAAGGTACAAGTTTATCTAACTAAAATTATTAAATGGATTAATTGTATCAGTTTTTTCTATTAAACCGTTTTCATCAAAAACTAATTTACCTCCAATAAAAGCGCTTTTAACAAATCCATAATTTTCTTCTAAGAAATGGCCATAGTAAGGAGCTTTGCTAAATGTATTGGTAAATCTCCACACTTTATCTTTATCAATAGCTATTATATTCCCTCTATATCCTTTTTCTATCAGCCCATAATTCTTTAGGTTCAAAATTATTGAAGGTGAATAAGACATATAGTAAAAGAAACCTTGTATGCTAATTAAATTATATTTTACAAGTCTAAATATAATCCACGGCCAAGTACCTAGCCAAGGAATACCTGAAGGGCATGTTTTAAAGTTTTCTTTTTCTTTTAAAGAATGTGGAGCGTGATCGCTACATAATGCATCAACATATCCATCTAAGAACAATTTTAACAAATTCTGTCTAGTAGTCTCATCTCTAAGGGGCGGATTTACTCTATAATAACATCCTTGATTATGGCTATTATAAAAAAGATGATGAGGTGTTACATCTACAGTATAGCCAAATTTTTTTGCCTCAAATACAGTCGAAGGGCAACTAGCGTGAGTAACATGTATTTTTGCACGATTATTTACTTTATGTAAATAATACACTGAAGCGCTTTCTAAATTACAACCTCTTAATGTACCTCTTGAAATGTTTTCTTCATCGTTAATTCTTTCAGCCTCGGGCATTTCAGGATGTAGTATAATAAGTTTATTCAACTTTAAAACCTCTTTGATTATTTCTATTTTACTTCCTAAATCTTCTGGGTATATCTTAAAGCCTGCAATAGGTAACTTTAATATTTCTTCTATATCACTTGTGTTTTTTGGAATAGATGAATAAACACTATAATCAGTATAGCTTTTTTCTTTTAAAGAATTAAGTTTTAATTTTATAGATTTTGGATTATCAAGTCTTGGCCTTGTATTTGGCATGTCAACTACTAGAGTAATTCCGGATTGAAGGGCAGATTTTGTTCCACTTTCTTCGTCTTCTTTATAAGAAAGATCTAAGCCTCTTAAGTGAACGTGGAGATCTATTAAACCTGGGCCAATAATGTATTTATTAAAATTAAATGATTTTTCAGATTTTGGTATCTTTGATACAGATTCTATAAAACCTTTTTCATTAACATTAACACATCCATCTCCTAAAAAGCCTCTGCTGTCATATAGCATTCCACAAATTGAGCTTATTAGGCTCATTGAGATTCGCCAATAAGCTCCTTAATTACATCATCCTCAGTTAATATTGATCCACAATAATCACATTGAAGTTTGATCTTATCTTTACTTAGCAAAGTGAAGCTACTTGTTATTGGCTCATTAGACTTTCTTGTTATGCATGTCGGGTTGTTACATTTTAGTGTACCTTTTATTTTATTAGGTATCTCTACTTTGTATTTCTTAATAACTTCATAATCTTTTATTATGTTTATAGTTGCATTTGGAGAAATTAGACTAATTTTTTCTAGATCTTCTGAGTTCGGATAGTAATCTTCAAGCTTTACTATATCCTTTTTCCCCATAGTAGTACTGGGCACATTCATAACAATAGCTATCCTATATCCTTCGTTGCCTTTTATGTTTAAAATTTTTAATACAACTAAGGCCCGACCAGAATTAATATGATCAATAACTGTCCCATTTTCTATTTTACTTACAAGGAGTTTTTCATCTTTGCGCGTATCCATATTTAATCACCTCCCAAAACCAAAGATAATAAAGCCATTCTTAGTGGAACTCCTAGACTTGCTTGCAAGAAATATGCTTGATAGTTTGTATTATCAACATCTGGGCTTAGCTCATCAACTCTTGGCAATGGATGCAAAACTTTAGCAGTTTTCTTAGCATGTGTTTCAAGTATTTTTTTATTTATTTTATAACTACCTTTAACTTTCTCATACTCTTGGAGATCTGGGAACCTTTCTTTTTGAATTCTAGTTACATAAATTATATCTGCTTCAGAAATAGCTTCAATGTTTTCTTCTTCTCTAATCTTTAATCCATGATCTACAGCAAACAGTTTAATTTCTTCCCTCAGCTTAAGTTGTTGAGGTGATATTAATATGATTTCTTTCGGTTTAAACATAGATAATCCATAGATTAGACTAGAAACAGTTCTTGAATACTTTAAATCACCTATTAAAGCAAATGTGAGTCCATCTATTTCGCCGAATAGTGTTTTTGTAGTATATAGATCAAGCATGGCCTGAGTAGGATGATGGGATTTGCCATCTCCACCATTAATAACTGGATTTTGAGCTATACCTGATGCGAACAATGCTGCCCCTTCAAATTTATGCCTTAAAACTATAGCATCTACATAAGAATCAATCATTTTAATTGTATCTGCAAATGTTTCTCCTTTAGCAACACTAGTCCCTTCTTCTCCAGTAAAACCTACCGTATCTGCTCCAAGTCTTTTTGCGGCAGTTTCAAAGCTCATACGAGTTCTTGTAGATGGTTCAAAGAATGCAATACCAATTATTTTATTGCTTAATGTTTTCTTAACACTTTTATCTTTTAATTGCGCTCTCATTTCATCAGCTTTTGAAAAAAGCAGTTCAATATCTTCCCTACTAAAATCTAAAATATTCACCACGTCTTTATTATACCAACCCATATTAATCACCATAAAGCTCAAAAATTATGCTATTATAAATACTTACATCAATTAATTTCTGGTTAAGCAAACTATTTAAAATATCTTTTAAAGAAAATAGATAATGTAAATCGACTCCTTCCTTTTTTAAATTTTCAATTGCTCCTTCGCCCCTATCAACTATAACTAAGGAAGATTTAACAATACCTTTTTGCATTTTAATTGTGTTTATGGAATTTATTATGCTGCCTCCCGTAGTTGAAACGTCATCAACTATTAAAACGTATTTATTGCTCACATCGGCTCCTTCTACTTTACTATCAGTTCCATGGCCTTTAGGTTGCCTTATGTATGCCATTGGTATCGAGTTTAGATATGCAATTATTGAAGCCCAAGGAATTCCACCGGTTGCAACTCCAGCAATAACATCTAGTTTTTCATGTTTACTTAATTCATTGACTTTTTGACTTAATAGATTACCTATCATTTTAAACCCATCAGCATTTCCAAGCAATTTTCTCATATCAACATATATTGAGCTACTTTTTCCACTTGCTAACAAAAATTTTCCAACTTTTATAGATCCGGTATCATATAAAACCTTAGAAAATATATCAATATTTTTTATTTCTTGCACTCATACATCCCCCTTTTCTGTTCATATATTAGAACTTTTGTAGCTTCTTTTGGATCTGGAGAATTCATTATTGATCTGCCTATTATTTCATAATCTGCACCATAGCAAAGTGCTGATCCTGGTCTAGCTCCTTGAACCCCTACACCGGGAGAAAGAATCTTTATTTCATTTCCAAGTTCTCTTCTAAATACTTTTATAATTTCAGGTCTAGTTGCTGGCAGAACAATTCCCCATGGATTTATGTCTTTTATTAGTTTTATTATATTATCTATTTCCTTATCATAAATTTCTTCAGATCCTTTATGACTCATAGAACCGACTAGTATTAATTTCATATTATTTTCATCAAGATAATTTTTTAATTTATCTAATGCGCCATTTTTGCCAATAAATGAGTGAGCAATTACAGCGTCTGCATAGTTTTTAAAAAGTTCTACTGTCTCTACCATAACTTCTCCAATATCTGCTAACTTTAAATCTATAATTAAGTTATTCTTGCATATTTTCCTTATGTTAGACAAAAGGTTTAGATCGTGTTTTAATAATAATGGCATTCCTAGCTTTACTCCTGCAACCATATTGCAAATATTATTTAAAATACTTATTATATCTTTTCCATCTTCAGTATTTGATCTGTCTATTGCAACAACTAAAGTCAAATGAACCCACTTTATTAATAACTATTTTATCAGTTTAAAAGTTTAAATGTTAGTAAACCAATTTAAAAAAGATTCGTGCAACCTACTTAAATTGGAACCTGAAGGATCTATAAGGCCATTAACGCTTAATATTCCATCGAGTAAGTTATTAGGTAAATGATCAAAAAGCCTATATGAAAGCTCTCCGTATCCTTGTATTAGATATGACCTTGCTATGGCAATATCCTGATCGCATTTCATAATAGGATTAATTTTGAAGGGTTCAAAAACAGCTATAACTGGTTTTCCATAATAACCTGCTATTATACTTGCATTTTTAGTCCCAACCTTATTAAATAAGCATCCATCAATAGTTATTGTATCTGCTCCAATTAATACAAAACTTGACTTTTCAATAGCATTGCTTATAGATGCATCTGGATATAATTCAACATCTATACCCAAGCTTTTTATTTGTGTTGCAAAAATAGCTCCTTCTCCTCCTGGATAAGATTCAGCAACCAAAACTTTGTTTATTTTATCTTTGTTCTCCTTAATAACATTATAAACATTGCTGCTATTGCTAAGAGTAAAGACATTAGCGCTTTCTCTAAACAATTCATTACTATATCTAACTATAGAATTTCTTGATAAATTCATATATTCCAAGAATTTTTGTGCAGCAAGATATAATTCTTTTTTTAAATCGCATGAATTTTTAAGTATTAATGATAAATTATATAGGCTTCCCATAGCTGGATTAGCATTAACAATAACTTTTGATATTTCGTTTATATCATTACATGAAACTGCTTTTGCTTTACCTAATTCGTAGACTGCTTTAGCCATAGCTTCAGCGCTCCAAGAAGCTCCTCTAACTTTTTCTCTTGAGACTTCATTCGCTATTTCGATAATTTTCTCCACGTACTCACACCTGCATATATTTAGTAATAAGAAAGATTTATTAATGAGTAATAACTGGATAGGGTATCCAGAGGTGAAAGTGTGAAAACGAGTAATTTGATCATAGCAATTTTGATAATAGTAATTATTGGGTTTGGAGCGCTTGGACTATCTATGGCTTTATTGTATAATGAAATGCAAAAAGAGATAAATAATTTAAATTCAACACTTGCAATTTATAACAACAAAACGCAAGAAACATTTAATGAAAAAATAGCTAGTTTGTCAGTTGAAGTCGGATCTTTAAAAAGTAATGTGAATAATATTAATTCGAGCATAAATAGCGAAGTTTTATACTTAGAACAGAAAATTAATTCTCTTGCAGTTCAAAATAACTTTCCTGTTACTATATTGGATGCAACAAATACAACCGTTACAATACCAACATATCCAACTAGGATAGTTTCGTTGGATCCTGCTACTACAGAAATATTATTAGCAATAAATGCTACTAATCAAATAGTTGGCGTAGATAATGATAGTCTTTATTATCTACCTCCCCAATATGAAAATGAATTAACTAATTTGTATAACAGCGGCAAAATAATTAATATAGGAAGTACTTATTCAGAACCAAATATAGAACAAATATTGTCTGCTAGGCCCGATTTAGTTATAGGAACATATGAATGGGAATTTTCTTCAGTTTCTAATATATTAAAAAATTATGGAATACCTGTAATATTATTGCCATCTTATAATTCCTTAGGTGATCTTTATAATGCAATTATCATGGCGGGAAGAGCTACAGGTAATGTTAAACAAGCTGTTAGTTTAGTAGAATCTATGTCGTCAAATATATCTTATTTTAGATATTTGGCAAACAATGTTACGCCTCAAAATGTTGCATATTTGTTATGGATAAATCCTACTTATGTTGCAGGAGGAAATACCTTTCAAAATGATATGATTATGCTATCTGGAAATAATAATGTATTTTCAAATCTATCTGGTTGGCCAGTTATAAGCCCTGAAGAATTATTAAATGCTAATCCAAGTGTAATTATAATTGATAGTAATGGAGGTTTAATAAATGAAACGGATCTGATTAATTGGCTTCAGAGCTCAATAGGTAATGCTTATATGAATATTTCTGCAATTAAATACAATAGGGTTTATTTAATAAATGGATATTATTCTGATTATTTAAATGAGCCCGGACCATTAGTTGTATATGGAGTCAAATTATTTATGATGATAACACATCCAAGCTTATTTAACATTACAAGTGTTCCCACTAATGTTTCTCCAACGAGTTTTCCAATAAACAAATAGGCGAACTTAATGAAAATATCTGTTAATAACATTATTTCAATAATTTTAGTTTTTTTATTGCCTATTTCTTTTTTGATATCTTTATCAACTGGTCCTTATTCAAAAGTAGGTTTTGATCAGGTCATTCAAGCAATTTTTGGAATTAAACTTCAATCAACTTATAGAGATATATTGAATTATAGGCTAATGAGAACATTAGCTGCATTGCTTTTAGGTATAGGATTATCTTCGTCAGGATTAACTCTACAATACACTTTGAAAAATCCGTTAGCGGATCCATATTTATTAGGAATTAGCTCTGGAGCAATTTTTGGAGTAACTATAGCAGAATACTTTGGATATTATTCATATTATCAACTCTATTTTGTTGCACTAGTAGGTTCACTAGGAAGTCTTGGTTTCGTTCTACTAATATCTGCGATTTTTAGATCTTCTTCAACAACTATAATTATAGCTGGGATTTCTTTATCTTATTTGTTGAGCGGTTTAACAACGATCTATATGATAAAATTAGGTCCAAGAATACCAAGCGTTTTATTTTGGCTTTTCGGTAGCGTATCTTTTACTACACTTAATACGTTAGAAAGAAGTTCTGTATTAGTTATGATTTCATTGATAATTATGTTTTATAACTGGAAAGCTATAAACACTTTAATGCTAGGTGAAGATTTATCAAGAAGTTTAGGTGTTAAAGTATCTTACATTAGAATAATATCAGTAATAGCTGCTTCTTTATCAACAGCAGCACTAGTTGCAATGGCAGGTCCTGTGGGCTTTATTGGATTAGCAGCACCTTGGATGGCAAGACTTATCGTTGGTAGTAACTTTGGGAAAGCGTTAGTTATGAGCCTTTTAACTGGCTCTCTTTTAGCTATTTTTAGCGATATATTGGCAAGGCTTGTTATTTATCCAAGTGAAGCACCTTTAACGGCTATAACTAGCATTTTTGGGGCACCTGTTTTAATTTATCTTGCATTAAAATATAGAGGTAGACTATAATGGAAAGTATTTATGTAAACAATGTCTCATACTTCATAAAAGATAAGGAAGTTATTAAAGATATAAATTTTAGCTTAAATGAAGGAGAAATACTAGCAATATTAGGCCCTAATGGAGTTGGTAAAACTACTTTGCTTAAAATAATGGCCGGCTTAATAAAACCAACTTATGGAAGTGTGTTGTTATATGGTAAACCGCCTGAAGAATCGAGAAATATCATTTCATATTTACCAGCTAATCCAAATATAGATCCATATGCTAACGTGGAAGATATACTTTTGGCACAGCTTTATGGTAATGATAAAAAGTTCTTCATTAGCAAAGATGATATAAATAAAGTTAGGAAATGGTATTTTAACTTTTTCGATAAAAACTATTTGAAAACTCCTTTTAGTAATTTAAGTAGTGGAGAGCAGAGGTTGGTTTTGCTTTCAGGCTGTTTTGCAAGGAATCCTAAGATAATTTTGTTAGACGAGCCTGTGGCTTTTCTTGATATAACTAATCAGGCAAAAATACTTACATTTATAAAAGATATATCAGTAAAAATGAAAATAACAGTTGTATTTACAATGCACGAAATATATTATGCTAACGTTTCCAATAAGATTTTGTTATTAAAAAATGGTCAAGTTAAATCGTATGGTGATCCAACGAGCGTATTAAAGAAGGAAATAATAGAGGATGTATATAAAATTAAGTTAAAGGAAGTCTCTTTAGATGATAAGAAGATGTTCTTCCCAAACATTTTCTAAAACTGATTCTAATCAGAAAAAGTTTATATTAAAACTTAAAATCTAGTATGAATAATATATATAAATGAGGCGATATAGTATGGTATCATATAAGAGATATGAACTTCCTCCATTACCTTATTCGTATGATGCGTTAGAGCCAGTATTAAGTAAGGACATATTAACATTCCATCATGATAAGCATCATTTGGCTTATGTTAATGGAGCAAATGCTGCTATAGAAAAACTAGAGAAATACCTAAATGGTCAAGAAACTACTTTAGATGTAAGAGCAGTATCAAGAGATTTTGAATTTAACTATGGAGGCCATGTGCTTCACACGCTATATTGGTTAAATATGGCTCCTACAGGTAAAGGTGGTGGAACTCCAGGAGGTCAAATAGCTGATGCAATTAATAAGAACTTTGGGTCATTCGAAAAATTCAAGAAGGTTTTTGGCGATGCTGCTAAGTTAGTTGAAGGAGTTGGATGGGCTATATTAGCTTTAGATCCTGTTACGGGAGATCTTAAAATAACACAGGTAGAGAAACATAATAGCGTAATAACAATGAATTTAGTTCCATTGCTTGCCTGTGATGTATTTGAACATGCATATTACCTACAGTATAAAAACGATAGAGGAAGCTATGTAGATAAATGGTGGGATGTAGTTAATTGGGATGATGTAGAGAAAAGGTATCAAAAAGCATTAACATTACCTAAACTAATATTATAAATCCTTTTATTTTTCTTTTATAGTTATATTTATTGGTGCTCTCAATGAAAGTTATTGTTACAGCTTCAACAAAAGGAATTGGGTATGGTATTTCTAAAGTTTTATTGCAATATAATAATGAAGTGGTAATTTCAGGCCATAATGGAGAAAATTTAACGAAAGCCCTAAATAACTTGAAAAATTATGGTAAGGTTTATGGAATAATTGCAGATCTTAGGAATCTAAATGATGTTAAAAATTTAGTCGATAGATCAGTAAACATATTAAAAGGGTTAGATGCGTTAGTTTATGTGGCCCCACCACCAAAACCCGGTAATTTTGAAAGCACTCAACTAGATGCATGGGACGAAGCTGTTAGATCATTACTTTTAAGTGCTATATGGATAACTAAATTTTCATTACCATACATAAAAGAAAGCAGAGGTTCATTTGTGTATTTAAGTAGCTTCGCAATAAAAGAACCACAAGAAAACCTAATATTGAGCAATGTTGTAAGAATATCATTAGCTGGGCTAACGAAAAGTTTAGCTAAAGAGCTAGGAAAATATGGAGTGAAGGTAAATATGATAATGCCTGGATGGATTGAAACGGAAAGAGTTGAAGAGATTGTAAATTCTAGGGCAAAAAATGAAGGAAGGAACAAAGAAGATATAATAAATGAAATAGAAAGGGGCATACCTTTGAAAAGAATGGCAAAACCGGAAGAAATAGGTGAATTGGTTAATTATTTAATAAGTAAAAACACATATATAAGTGGGGCATCAATCCCCTTTGATGGCGGTTTATTAAATAGTGTTTTTTAGATATTAGATAAATATTTCATTATAGCATTTGCTGCATCCATTCCACTTTTTAGTGCAGGTCCAAGCTGTGATGGGCCATGAACAACGTCTCCTGCAGCAAAAACACCTTTTCTCGTAGTCATCAAATTCTTATCAGTTACAATTGTTCCCCAATCTGTCAATGTAATTCCACAGCAATTATTTGTTAATGGTGCAGTGGGTCTTTCTCCAACAGCTTTTGATGCATAGTTAAATTCAGCTTCAAAATCACTGCCTGGTATGGGAACTGGTTTAGGTCTCTTCTCGCCAGGTGCATGGACTAGTTGATTTCTAATCAATCTTACAATCCTTTTTCCATTAACCTCTTTAAACTCTGTAGGTACTGTTAGTTCCCATATTTCTACGCCTGCAGCTTCTATATTGTTCATTTCCATTACTCCCATTGGTGCTTCTTTTTTACTTCTTCTATATGATAGAACTACTTTTGAAATCTTGTTCTTAAATTCATCATAAGTTATGGGTATATATGCTGCATCTTCAGCAGTATATCCTCCTCCAATAACCAAAATCTTTCCTGATAGGTTAGGAACTATATCCCATGGTCTGTAACCAAACTTTGCTAAATGAGTTGCAACAATAAATTCCATAGAGGGGAAAACCCATGGTAGATCTTCCCCTTTAACGTTCATTTTATTACTTTCCCATGTACCTGTTGCAATTAATGTTGCATCATGTTCTTTTATTATATCTTCGAGATCTATTGATTGCTTTGGACTTATTATTTTATCCATTATACCATAGCTTATATTTGCGTTTATTTTAGTATTTAAAACAAACTCTACACCTGCATCCATTAATTCCTTAACTCCTTCTCTAACTGGAGGCTTTGGTATTCTAAAAACATGTATTCCAAATATTAACATACCTCCAGGCTCAGGTAGCATATCATAAACTGTAACTTGGTAACCTTTACATCTTAGAATACCTGCAGCACCTAAACCGGCTGTTCCAGCGCCGATAATTGCAACCTTTTTACCTACTCCTGTGGGAACTTGATCCGGTTTGCACCTTAAAAATTTCATGTTTTTTCACCGCTATAACAAATATAGGCAGGGATTAATAAATTCCTTAAATGAATTATTTAATAGGTGGAAAAATGTCTTGTCAAGAAAAAACAAACGAGGATTGTAAATCAAAATGGCTTATATGCAAAGAAGGATTACCTAATGAACTAGAAAGTTATCTAAAAAACTTTAGAGTTTTAATGCCTAATGTGTTATTGACCGGTCTTTCTAATGACATGAGCAAGGTTTATTACTTGTTCTACACAAATAGAGGTTCAGGATTTTTTGTTGAGATGGATAATGTTTCTTTTAACTTTTCTGATTGTAGAGAAATTATTAAAGGAGATTTACTGACTAATGTACCTAAGCTAATTAGAAGTGATGAAAATCTAAGACTTGTGGAATATATAATAGATAATATAATGTTTCCGTCGTAGTCTATATATTATCGTTTAAAAACATTCTCTATAGAGAAAGAAGTGTGATTGGAATGAGCACACAACAATATGACTACAGAGGGAAAGAATGTCCTGAAGGATATGTTTTAGTAACTAGGCTGTTAAGTAAATTAAATCCAGGAGAAACTATTGAAGTTATAATGGATTCTTGGAGATGTGCTACAATGATTGCTTACGAATTTGCTAAGGTTGCATCTATAGAGATGAAAGTTGATAAACTCAATCAAAAAGACATAAAATTCGTTTTCAAGAAAAAAGTTCAGTAAAAATCATTTAATAAAACGTTAAAGTCTCTTATTATGTGTTTTTTATTGACTTTATTATCTATAATTTCTACGCCTTCTGATATCAATAAAGCCTTTTTAACATTACTTCCGTAAGGTGTGTATCCTCCTATTTTTCCATTACTCATAACAACTCTATGGCATGGAACTATGATAGGGTTCTTGTTATTTTTTAATAATTGAGCTACTTTCCTCTGATGAAGACCTAAGAATTTTCCTAACGCTTTATATGTTGTTACATATCCCATGGGTATTAGCTGTACAATATCATATATGACTTCTTTATCCATTTCTTTCACAAGATTTTTTTAGCAATTAAAGCTTAAATGCAAAACGCCTGGCCCCGGCTTGAAGCGCCTGCGAGCCCTTTCGGAACTCACTGGCAACTTCAACGCGGCCGGCTTAACTTCCGGGTTCGATACGAGTCCGGGTGTTGCCCGGCAGCTATGGCCGGGCCAGGCAATAATTCAGTATCTCGGTTTACAAATATAAACTTTATGGTTTTAAAGTTTTAAACTATAAAATAAATAAATAAAATGGGGAATAAAATGGGATATTGTGAGCTAAAGGCGAAAAAAGGATTAATAAGAGTATCATCAGAACAATATAATGGTAAAATAAAGAACATATCTATAACAGGAGATTTCATGGTTTTTCCTGAAGATGTTATTTGGGAACTTGAGAAAGATTTATTGGGAGTTGAGATAAATGAAAAGTTTATTAATGAAATAGTTACAAAGCACTTATCCAAAGCAAAACTTTTGGGTTCAACAATTAATGATTTTGTAGATGTAATAATATGTTCATTGAAGGGTGAATAAAATGAGTAAGTTAAGGGTTATAATGTTTGAGACTCCTCACGATGGCTATTTTAATATAGCATTTGAAGAAGCGCTAGCAAGAGCTAAAGGATGTAATTTAATTGATGATACTTTGAGATTTTTCAGAAATAAAAACGCAGTGATAATTGGGTATTTCCAAAAGGCTGAGGAAGAAGTTAATTTAGATTATTTAAAGAAAATAGACGCACAGCTAATTAGAAGACCCACAGGAGGGGGAGCAGTTTATCATGATTTAGGAAACTTAAATTATTCTATAGCTGTCTCAAATAATAGATCAAAATATATAAGTCCTGTTGATTATATATTTAGTGAATTGATTAAAGGCCCTATTAATGCGTTAAATTCTTTAGGATTTGATACAAAACTAGAGAACATTAATGATATTGTTGTGAATAATAGAAAGGTAAGCGGGACTGCTGCAAGTACTTCTTGGAATGCTTTATTTTTCCATGGTGCTATGCTTTTAAATACAGATATGGAAAGACTTTCATCTGTTTTGAAGATATCCCAGAAAAAGCTTATAGATAAGGGTGTTAGCAGCGTAAAATATAGAGTAACCAACTTATTTGAAATTAATAATAACATAAGTGTGGAAGATATAATAAAGGCATTTGTTAATTCGTATAAGGAATTGCTAAGTTATGATGATGTTTATTATTCTATACCAAATAGAAAAGAAATAGAATTAGCAAATTTGCTATATGATGAAAAATACAGTAAAGAAGAATGGAATTTTAATAGAGTTAGTCATTCCAAGTTCAAACAATTGGAGGAACAAATAAATAATATATGTAATGAGAGGTAGTTCTTTTGGTAAATGGAGTTGCCTTATCATTTAATAAGGAAGATAATAATGTTATTGTAAACCTAGCTAATGGAAAATCAATTAAATATACTAATGCCCAAATTGAAATTAAACGTAAAAGGATAAACGTGTTAAAACCAATAATATCTATTATATTATTTTCATTTTTATCTATATCAATTATATACTATTTACCACCATGGAAGTTTTATGGGTTAAATGCAGGATTACAATTTGCGTTATCTTTATCTCTTTTTGCTATACTAATTGCTTCTTTATATTCAATATATATTTCAGCAGACTCTCTTAGGAAGTTTAACGTATTGGTGATTAAATTGGAAGGAGGAAAAGTTATAGAATATGTTTTAATAGCTAAAGATAAAGATCTAAAAAATAAAGGCTAATAGATGAAGATAATACATCTAATGCTGATCCAGGACTTATATTTTCCCCCCAAATACCTTTTAAATAATTAATTGCATAATTAATGCCATATTTTTCAGATATATATAGACCTATTTTGGCATCATTAATCATCTTCTTATAAAAATGAAAACCGTTCCTTTTTGCAGTTAAAGTATCGCCATATCTTGAAATTATATATAATAACCCTTTGAGAAAAGCCTCATTTAAGTTGTCAAATCTTTTTATATATTCGATAGTCTCTAAAGATATCTGATATCCATTAATCATTTCTCTATTAACTAAATCCCAACTATAAGCACTTAAAACTTCATATAAACTTTTGGGATATGAAGAAAAAATGTCAGGCATTAAACCTTCATATTTTCCTAAATACGAAGGAGATAGTATTTTCAGAATTTCGTAATATAGTTTCCCTTCATATTCTCCAGTTTCTTCAATAACATATTTAGAAGAATTTATTGCAACTTCTTTAATATTTGATGATATTGCAAGACCTATAGACAAAGGTATGTGGAGTAAAAATTCTCCAAAAGCTATGTTTTTCCTATCATAATTTAATAAATAATTCCTATATTCATTTAAAGCCTTAGCTATAATTCCTCTTTCCTTTTTTTCAAATCTTTTGCAAGTTTCCTGCATTATTTTTGCAGTTAATGAAGCGTGAATTAAGAAATCAAAATAGTTTTTATCGTCGCGGTTAAATGGAGTAATACCACCTGGCTTTGGATAGAGACTTGGCTCAACATATAAACCCATGGATAAAATTGGTATTAACTTGCAGTTCAAATTTATTACCTTAAATAGTTTAGAAAATCATCTAGGGTTTCAGATCTTATTAAGTTTTTAATGATTTGATTTGGCGATTTAATTTCTTTCTTAAGCTTGTAAAGACTTTCTAGAAATAATTCCTGCGGCATTGAATCAGGCCCACAACGTCTTTTGCTGTAAAATAAATCTAATGCTTGGTTTAAATGAAAATCTTTATATAAGATTAAGTATGAAACTACAACGGTACCTGTTCTTCCACAGCCTGCATGGCAATGAATATAAATTTTTTTATTTGATTTTAAATTATTTTCTATCACTTCAACAGCTCTTCCTATATTTTTTATAGGCTCTACACTAAAATCTTCTATTGGCAAAACTATTCTATTACTATCTCCTTTGATTGTGCAACCAGGGTCTAATGTAATTACTATATCAGGGCTTATGTTATGTTTTCTTAAATCTATGCAACCAGGTCCAGCATACAAATTATTAATTATTTCTGCTGGAACTCCTACCATTTTATTCACCAATTATTTCTTTTGCTTTTTTAAACACTTCTACCCATTCTTCCCACTTCATTAAACCTGTGTTTGTGTTCCTAGCACTAGGGTGGTAGCTTGCTACTAATTTTTTGTTATCGGGGAGCTTATAAATAGCTAAGTGCTTGAATTCGTATTTAACTTTATAAATGTTCAAAATAGTATCAAAGGCTATCTTCCCTAAAGCTATTATAACTTTTAGGTTTTTCAATAATTTTAGCTCTTTAATGAGATAAGGTAAACAATTATTGATTTCGTCTCTGCTTGGCTTATTTTGAGGTGGAGCGCAATGTATAACAGCTGTTATGTATACGTTTGTTACTCTTAATCCATCATCTCTATTAACGCTTGTAGCCTTATTGGCTAATCCTACTTCATATAAGGCTTTAAATAGCCAATCTCCAGAATGATCTCCCGTAAAAACCCTGCCTGTTCTATTGCCCCCATTGGCTGCTGGCGCTAATCCAACTATTGCAATTTCTGCATTTTCATCTCCAAAGCTCGGTACAGGCTTAGCCCAATAGGTCCAATTTTTAAATCTTTTTGGTGGATTTTTACCTACATCGTTAATGTATTTGATTAATCTTGGGCACTTTCTACAAGCTATTATTTCCTCTTGTATATCTTTTAAACTTTCCAATTTTAACCCTAAGATAAATATGCTTTTAGATCTTTAATTTATTTATTAGTATTTCTATATTATCTTGAGATACGCTATGGATTTCAGTATTAACCATTATATTGGGATCTTTTAGAGCGTGACCTGTTAAAATTAAAACTACTCTATCCTTTTTATCTATGTAACCATTATCTAAGAGTTTTTTATAAGCTGCCATGGTTGATGCAGAAGCTGGTTCAACTCCGATTCCTTCTTCTCTTGCAAGATAAATCTGAGCGTACAATATTTCATCATCGCTTACTTTTAATGCTGTTCCTTTTGAATCCTTGATAGCTTTTATGGCTCTCATGTAGTTAACGGGCTTTCCTATTCTAATAGCTGTTGCTACGGTTTCTGGATTTTCAACAAATTTCATTTCATTCTGATTTTTATTTATAAAATCTGCTATTGGGGAAGCACCTTCTGCTTGGACAGCTATCATTTTAGGCATTTTATCTATAATACCCAAATTTTCTAACTCTTTAAACCCTTTCCATATAGCATAAATATTACCAGCATTACCTGTTGGAACTATAACAAAATCTGGGCTTCCTATGTCTTCATATATTTCATATGCTATTGTTTTCTGTCCCTCTAATCTCCATGGGTTAAATGAGTTAACAGGATAGATATCCTTGTCTTCGTTAAATACTTTTCTTACCCTGCTCATAGCGTTATCGAAACTACCGTCGACCTCAACTATTACTGCCCCATGTAATATTGATTGAAACATCTTTCCTTTAGCTACCTTACCTTTCGGTAAAAATAATAGAGTCTTTATGCCTGCCCTTGCTGAGTATGCTGATGCAGATGCAGCAGTATTTCCAGTTGATGCTGCTACAACAATTTTATATCCTAATGAATACGCAGAACTAATTGCTACAGTCATTCCTCTATCTTTAAAACTGCCAGTAGGATTAAGCCCTTCAAACTTTAAGTATAAGTTTTCATAATTCTTTGAATTTATTAGAGGGGTGTTTCCTTCATTTAATGAAACTATTTTTTTGTAATTTCCTGGTATTAATTCTTTATATCTCCATACTCCTCTCCCTTTTAAACTATTTTTATTAATATCTTGAAATTCATTAATTATTTCAAGCAATCCACCACAAATGGGACAGACAATTAATTTTTGGTCTATATTAAAGGATGCCCCACAAGAAAGGCATCTCATATACCCTCGCTTGTCAATAATCTCACCAAAATCTTGTAAATTTACTCGATTTATAAATCTTTCTTTTTCGTTTAAAATCTAAGGTTTGCAATAGCTCAAATTATAACAAACCATAAATTTTTTGATCATAATATTAATATGGGGAATAAAATGAAGATTTGTGATAAGGAAGTTAGCTTAGTAGGTTTAGGTACTTGGGGTTTCGGTGGAGGATATTGGAGTGAAGATTATTCTGAGGATAATAAATATATAGATATATTGTTATTTGCATATGAGAAAGGTATTAATTTATTTGATACCGCTGAAATGTATGGAAATGGACACGCAGAAGAACTAATTGGAAGAGCATTAAAAGACTACCAAGAAAAAGTGTTTATCATTTCTAAAGTATGGCCAAACCATTTATATTATGATAGCTTAATTAAGTCTGCAATAAAGAGCAGGGAAAGGCTAAAGATAAGGAGCATAGATCTTTATTTAATTCATTGGCCAAATAAAAATGTAAAAATAGAAGAGTCGATAAAAGCTATGGAGTATCTTATAGATAAAGGAATTATAAGGTGCATGGGTGTCAGTAATTTTGATGTTGATCTTTTAAACGATGCTATAAATTCAACTAAAAAATATGAAATTGTTGCCAATGAAATAGAGTATAATGTTTATAATAAATGGGCCGAAAAAGATTTAATACCTTTTGCAAATAAAAACGGTGTTAAAATAATTGCATACTCTCCTTTAGGTAAAGGAAGAGTGTATTATGATGAGAAACTAAAAGAAATAGGGAAGAAATATGGAAAAACTAGTGTACAGATCGCATTAAACTATTTAATTAGAAATTCTATTCCTATACCCAAATCTGCAAATAAAAATCATATTGAGGAAATAATGGGATCAATTGGTTTTAGTCTAACAGATGATGACTATGAATATATAAAAAAATTGTAAGCTAATATAAAAGATTAAAAAAGTATTTTGTTACATAACAAGAAAAGTTATATAAATTGAAATATTATTTATTTAACTCAAGGGTTCAATTTTTAGTTTGTCTTTTTTAACCTATTAATGAATATAACACAAGAATTTATTTTGTTTTAAGCATTTACATAAAAACAACGTTTGTTATCATTTATTGTTTATAATTTTGCTGCCGCCTTTTCATAAATTGAATCCAAGAATTTATATTCTGAAATTATGCTCATGTTTTCAAGTTGGTATAAAATATTATGTAAAACGCTTGATGAAACTGTTGATCCATCTTTTCTTATAAGACATTCATAAAGACTACTCCAATTATTTGCTCCTTCCGATATGCATTTCAAAACATGTCTATATCTTTTAGCAGCTATTTCTGAAACTTTCTTTTTGTTTTCAATTAAATTAATGATTTCATTTAAAGCTATTTTAATGCTAATTTCTTTAACTTCTTCAAAGCTTTTACCTGATACCAAATAGTTTCCAGCTAAAGTTAACCAACCAGGAATCCCATCAAAGAAATCAACAACTTCTTCAATTATATTATCATTAATTTTCCTATTATATTCATTAAAACCCTTTTTTAAGAAATCTATGCTCTCATTTTTTGAAAATCTATTTACTTTTATTTCGTGATAATATCTGCCATATAAAGGAGATTTTTCATTTTCTCTTCCAATGAAATCATAAAGTAAGCCAATTTCAGATCCAGTTAAAACAAAAGTCAAGCGTCTATCATAATCATAGGCGTGTGCTATTGATTCTTTAATTTCTTTTGATAGAGGCCCCCTTAGTTTTTGGGCTTCATCTATTGCTATTATAACCCTTTTTTCATTTAGATGATCGAAAAGATCCGATAAAGAGACGTATTTTCTTCCTTTCCATGAAAGCTCAACAGAAATTCCAAAAATCTCAACACCTCTAATTTTTTTTAATATATCTCCTAATTTATCAATGGAAGATGAAAGAGATTCTGAAATAAGCATATACAGATCTTTCAATCCATAATTTTGCTTTAGTTTTCTAGCATCAATTAATATGAAAGGAACTCTAGTTTCATTTAAAGTAACAAGGAGAAGGGAAGTTTTTCCAATTCTTCTAACTCCAGTAAGAAGGACTAGCGGTCTATGTAAATTTGAAATGGTTTCATTCAGTTCTTTTTCTCTATCAAATAAATCTTTCTTTTCTGTCTTTGGTCTTTCATCAAATAGCAAATTCTGCCCCAGAATATATATTCTGCCCCTAAAGTTATAAAATTATGCTTGATTACAATGTTGCTATTATATCAAAAATTCTAATATATGTTTGACAAAAAGAATGACAAGCCTCGCCTTTACAAGGCG
>NZ_JAGDXI010000035.1 GCF_023256325.1 Caldisphaera sp. | reverse complement strand
ATTTTTAACAATTTTGCTAATAAAAGTTTATATGCTGTTAAATAATGATAATGAAAAACCATTATCAAATTGTTTTGAATATGTTAATTTTATAATAAAATATAAAATATATAATAGTAGAAAATAACAAGCATATGGGTGTTTAAAATGCAAATTAATGAATATGACAGAGGAAAAATAAATTCTGCTAGTAATTTGGGTTTAGCAGGATCAATATTTATTATACTAGGTCTTATTTTAAATTTTTTGGCGTCCTTTGTAGGAATAGCTCTTTCACTTATTGGATATATTTTAATTCTTGTTTCTCTTTATGAGCTTTCTCAAGCTTATAAAAACAATTTAATATTTGATAATGCAATAAAGGGACTAATTGCGGCCATAGCAGGATCAATATTGTTAGCAATAATTGCAGTTACATTTATTGTAGCTATTTTTACAAGTGGTTTTTCTCCTACTACATTAAGTTTGGGCCTTCCTTTAGTTATTATTATATTAATACTTGCATATGCTATATTGATAATCTATGGTTATTATATAAAGGAGTCTTATTTTCAGTTATCTAAATCATCAGGCGTAAAAAGTTTTGAAAGTGTTGGAAAGCTATATTGGTATGGTACGTTATTAGCTATAATAGTTGTTGGAATTATCATAATTATAATTGGAGACATTTATGCTATATTAGCATTTCATGAATTAAGTGTTGTTAGCAATATGCCTATAACAACGAATACAAATCAATAAACAATGTTATTTGTTCAAATTTTTACTAAAATTTAAAAGAAAGTATTTCTCTAAATTTATATTTATCATCATAGTAAACAACTACTTCAGAATTTTCTGTATTTATTATGGCAAAATGCTTACAACTTTGGGAACTATCTACTCTTAAATATTTGGTACCATATGGGAATTCGTAAAAGGAATAGCAGGGTTTCATATGACCATTTAAATAAAGCTTAGGTCTTAGTTCTTTAATAAAATTCAACATGGCTTTGTTATATATGTCTTCAATCATGCTTGGGTAAACTTCTGGTAAAAAGGGAGGTTGATGTGAAATAAATATATCAAGGTTATTTGTATATTTTTTGATATCCCTAATTATTTTTTTCAAATAGCTTTCAATAATATTTTCTTCTTTAATATTTTTCCATAAAAAAGATACTTTTTCTTCAAGTAATCCATTGATGCCTGAAATGCTAATATTGTTTAGCTTAATGACTTTTCCATCCTTAATTGAATAATCTTTAATAATATTGAAGTTTTCATGATTTCCGTAAATTGTTATGAGCTTAACCTTACTGCTTATTATCGAAAAATCCTTTGGGGTTACATCCTTATCCCAATCTCCTGCAGATAATAATACATCTGGTTTTATTTTGTCAATTAATTTATTTAACCATATCATTGCATAAGACTCATCGACTCCTTTATACATCTTCAAATTCATATGAATGTCACTTACAAATAATAAACGCAAATTATTTCCCTCCAAAATTTATATTAAAGAGACTTATTATTTTTAAATAATGCATATCTATTAATAAAAATTGTTTAATTTGGTAAGATTTATCTTTTTAATGGTTAAAAGAAAATTGAAAGGCCATTAAGGGTAATGTAGAAACACATAAATTTATAAACCTTAATAAAATGATCCCATATATTTTTCATGATATCTAGCGATTATTTTTTATTTTAAATTTTATTAAGAATTTTCCCACTGTAAATTTATAATAAAATTTAAAATTTCTTTTCTGTAAAACTAACTGGGGGTATAACTTGAGCGTATCATATCACAACCTCATTAATTCTTCCCTTAAAAAAATATTAGCTAATTCTGATAATTTTATAAAATATACAAAAAAGATATTTATTATTCTTTCTATTATAATAGCAATAAGCATAATGCCAGTTCATTTAATAAAACCTATTACAGCTTATGCTCAAAGCATAAGTAATGAAAGCTTCATAAACTCCTGTACAAACATAACAGCTCCTGGGTATTACATTTTAAACAATAGTATACAGGGTATACAGGGAAAAGGATATTGTATTGGGATTTTCTCAAATAATGTCATTCTTAATGGCCAAGGAAATTCTTTAAGTATGAGCTTTGTTAACGGAACAGGAATATACATAAGTCCAATCTCTCATAATATTATAATAGAAAATATGTCATTATCAGACTTTAATATAGGAATATCAGCAAATGGACATAATATCACTATAGAAAATATAAAAGGTCTATTTGATGGGGTAGTAATTAGTATCAATAACAGTAAAATAAACGTTGAAAACGCCTTTTTACTAGATAATTTCATATACGGAATAAATGCAACAGGAAATAATATATTAATTAATAACTCAAACATAATAGATAGCGGTTCAGGCCTTTATATTAATGGCAGTAATGTAAGATTAGATTATATAAAATTAACTAATGGAGGGGTATACTTAACCCCAAATTCTAAAAACTTTTCAATAAATAGCGTATCTGTTAATGATAAACCATTAGTTTACCTTAACTATACTTCAAACGTTTTGATAAGCAATGCCGGAGAAGTTATAGCGTTTAATTCAAGAAATCTAAGTCTATATAACATGAATTTGGGAAGTAGTGCTGTTGGAGCAGAGCTCTATAATGTTAATTTTTCTAGATTGATTAACATTTCAGGTAGCGATTATCTTTACGGTATTTATATCGTAGGAAATAACAACACAATAAAAAATGTTACTGGAAGTTCTAATCAGGAAATTTATGTAGAAGGTAACTATAATTTAATTGAAACGGCTAATTTAACTCTAGATACATTTTACGGAATTCATTTACTAGGAAATCATAATGTTATAAGAGATATAGAAACACAAATGACAGCATATGGTGTTAACATAACAGGTAACTATAACATTATAGAAAACATTATAGCAAATGATGATTATGGCTCTGGCCTTAGCGTTACCGGTAATTATAATGAAATATACAATGCAAGTTTGAAGGATATAAATGTTAGGGGTTATTCCATTGGAATGAATGTAAGCGGTAACTATAATGAAATAAAAGATATAGTATCTATAGATAATGCCTATGGTCTTAACGTTAGCGGTATAAATAATACAATAAATGAAATAAACGTAAGCCTAAATAGATATGGATTCT
This sequence comes from Caldisphaera sp., assembly GCF_023256325.1. Lineage (GTDB taxonomy): Archaea > Thermoproteota > Thermoprotei_A > Sulfolobales > Acidilobaceae > Caldisphaera. The sequence continues at coordinate 40,784 of NZ_JAGDXI010000035.1, read as the reverse complement.
TTATGGAAGGATTATACAATAAAGTTTCAATCGTTACATTATATAATAATATGTTAATAGGATTCAGCTTAAATGGTAGCGATAATCTAATTACAAGTATTCAGGAAGACCTTAACCTTTACGGTTTCAATATAAGCGGATCAGGCAACGTTATTAAAAATATAACTTCAGATAATAATAATGTATTGGGATTATACATTAAAGGTAATTATAACAAAATTTCATATTTTTATGTAGAAAACGCAGGCCAAGATGGAATTATTATAAATGGGGATTACAATAATTTAAATAATGTGCTGGCTGAAAATAATATATATTATGAGGTAAATAATGGGATAAACATAACAGGAGATTACAATAAAGTTACTAATGCTTATATTGAAAATTTCTTGTTAGCAGGAATTAACATAACTGGTAATAAAAACTTGATAATTAACGTTACTTCGTCTAATAATAGTTATGCTTTTAACATAACTGGAAACAATAATATATTATATGAAGTAAAAGCTATTCATAACGGTTACGGGTTCAATATTATAGGAAATCAAGACATTGTAAATGATTCGGAGGCAAAAATAAACGATTATGGTCTTTATTCAAAAGGAGATGGCTTAGTTGTGAGAAATATAACCTTTATAGATGGAGGGGTGTACTTATCATTGGAATCATTAAACGTTACTATTGAGGATTCAACAGTAAACGGGAGACCTCTTGTTTATTTAAACGATACTTCAAACGTTTTGATAAACAATGCCGGAGAAGTTATAGCGTTTAATTCAAGAAACTTATACATAAAAAATTCTAACTTAAGTAATGCAACAATAGGTGCATTGCTTTACAATGTTAATAATTCTTTTATAAGCAATATAATAACCAATAACGAATACCTTTATTCAATAAACTTAAGGGGTGATAATGATACAGTATCAGGAATTATAGAATTTTCAAAATCTAATATGGGAAATATTTACATAACTGGAAATTTTGATACTTTAAAAAATGTAGTAGCAGAACATCAATTTTTAGGCAATATTTACATAACTGGCAATTACAATACAATAGAAAATATTTTAATAAAGTATAATAATCAAGGTGGTTTTTATATAAATGGCAACTATGAAATAAGTGATAACGACACGATACAAGATGTTTTTATTGTTGATAACCTATATGGAATATTTAGAGCTTTTATAAATGACTCATCAATTAATTCTGTTGCAGTAATAAATGATAGCTCAGGAACAATTTCTGAAAATAGTGTTGGTTTTGTTATTGGAGGGAATCACAATGTTTTAGAAAATTTAACAGCAAAGGATAATGGATACGGAATGTCTTTAGGAGGAATTGATAACATATTAACCGATTCTATAATTGAAAACAACAGTTATTATGGTCTAGTTCTTAGCAATTCACAAGGTGATTTAATTTACAATAACATATTTAATAATACAAACAATTTAGATATTATATTGTCATGGGCTTATTTTAACATCTCTCTTCATCAAGGTATAAACATTTTAGGAGGTAACGTTATAGGGGGAAATGCTTGGCTTTCTCCCAATGGAAATGGATTTTCTCAAACTTGCTCTCCTATGCCTTCATTGCAAGATATATGCAGTAAACCCTATATTATAGGAGTTAATTCAACGGATTATTATCCCCTAAAATATCCTCAAGAAATTAACTATACTACAACAAGCATTACTACTACAACAACAACTTCTTTGCCAACAACAAGTTCTAGTTCAACTACATCTACATCACAAATTACGACCACTTCCTCTACACTAACACCTACACAAACATCTACTTCCTCTACACTAACACCTACACAAACAAGCAATATTTCTACAAGTAGTTCAACTGCTCCGTTAATTTCACATAAATCTTCAATAATGACAATAGTAATAGCTGTTGTTGTAGCTGTTGTGGTTATAGCTGCGGCTGTTATTATAATAAGAAGGAGTTAAATTGAATATTATAATTTTTAAACCAATTTATAACCTTACCTTATTATAAATAAAAGAGGGTGGCATTTATTGTTAAAGAAGATAAGAATTAAAAATTTTAAGAGTCTCAAAGATCTCGAACTAAACCTGGGTAAAATTAATGTAATTGTTGGCCCCAATGGAGCTGGTAAAAGTAATTTAGTTGATGCATTTATTTTATTAAAAGAATTAGTTAAGCCCAGCTCTTATCCTTTATATCCTTTTAGGAGATGGGGAGGATATAACAATGCTGTTTACATGAATGATGAAAGGCTTAATATTGAACTAAAGCTAGAAGCTGATGATTATTATTATGGTATTTCCGTTAATGGTTCAAATGGTTTGCAGGTTCTAGAAGAAGAACTCAATTATGGTAATCACAAGCTAGTTAAAAAAGGTGGAGATATAAGTGTTGATGATAAGCAAGGTAAGATGAATCCATCAATGAGTATCTTTCACCTTTTTGTATCTCCTTGGCCTGGTTTTTCTTTCACCTTATTTGCTTCGCCTGTGCAAATTCCTCAAGATCTCATTAGTAATTTTCTGATTAAATTTGGCAATGATATTGCTGTACTAAGAATAAATCCTCAAGCAGCTTTAAGTCCTGTTCCAACAAATTATCCTAATGTTTTAAGGGAAGATGGCTTTGGTCTTGCAAATATTATTTTACCATATTTAAGTAATCTTCCAAAGCAGATAACTGAAATGCTTGAAGAGCTAAACTTAAAACTAAGAATTGAAGCAACACCTGAAGGAAATTTAGTGCTTAATATGATGGAAAATATTAATAATAGAGAAATCTTTTTGCACTCTTCAGCGATACCATGGGGAGTAGTGAAGATGCTAACAATAATTTCAACTATAGAAATATTAAAACCTTCACTAGTTATTATTGATGAAATTGAAAATTCGCTTCATTTGAACTTTATTGAGAGATTAATAGATGAATTAAAATATTCTCAAACAACACAAGCTATAGTAACTACCCATTCTCCTATGGTAATAGATCTAGTTGAACCATCAGATGTAGTAATGCTTCATAAAAAATCGGGTGAAAGCGTTGCTGAACGTTTTGAGAATTCAGAACAAATCAAAAATAAATTAGCAGAAGAAGGATTAACCTTAAGCGAGCATATTTTTTATTCATATTATTTTTAATCATAATAGTGATTTTGATGCAATTAAAAATAGCACTAATAACTGAAGATACATATTCTCCAGAATTCATAAGAAGGTTAATAAAGAGAAAAGACTTCCCGATTAATAATCATAAAATTAATATATGCAAAGGAGAGCACACTATGAAATAATATTCTTACCATTAAAAAATATTTAAATTAAAATATTAATTTATATACTAATAATTAGAAAAATCTTATGGAATTTACATAATTTTATTTATAAATCCTTAGGAATATTAGAAAGCATAATAACTATGATCTTATTTTACAATTTTTAATTTACTTATTTTAGTTAATGCTTATTTTAATAGTGTCCTATTAATACACTAATAACTTATTCTAAAAATTTCTTATGATTTATTATAGCCATGTTAAAATTGAGTTATTTATTTTATTTGAAATTATATGTTAATATTTTAAAGGAGCAGGGCTTTTAATATCTTTTTCTAAAACATAATTCTTAACAAATGTTATAATCATTTATAATATAAAGTTATGTCATTAAGAACAGAAAGTTCATCTTGAGTATTTGTGTTATTGTTATAAAATATTATATAGTATTTTCCGGGAGGTAGTTTAACAAATAATCCAAACCCTTTGCTATTTCCTGAAGACCAAACGTAATCCTTTGATTTTACAAATTCAGTAAAATTTTTTATTAATAATTCATATTGATTTTGATTTAAGATATCACATATCACATTATTAGATGATATATAAGACCCTGTTACATATGCATATTTGCTTGAATTTGGTATTGTGAAGTTTATGAGAAGAACATCTCCATAGTTTAAAGGCCAATTTACAATTAATTTGGAACTAAATAGGGTAAATTTATGAAACTGGTTGCTAAAATAATAATATATTCCACCCATAGCAATTATACCAATTATTGTAATTGCTGCATAAAATATTATATTTCTGCTTATTTTATTAGTTTTGTTGTTTTTTCCAACCATAGGCCCATCCTATTACAAGATTTACTTTTTAGCATTATAAATTTTTGTTATTGGCTAAAAATACGGTAGGCATAAATATAAAATTTAATTTATAATTGACAGATGAAATTTAATAAAATATTTTAACATAAGGTGAATAGTTTTAAAAGTCTCTAATTATACAAATAACATTGTTATATCGCATGTATAAACGTAATGAATGCTAATCTCAAACTTTATTAATATTTTGATATTATTTCTTGTCTATGTTATTGCACCCCTTAGTAAACTACCATCTCCTTTGTGTTACTTGAGCTATTACATTGTTTGTGTTTTATTATTTCAAACTTAATTATAAGTATTGTATAAGAGCACTATTATATCTCAAAATTAATAATAATTTAATACAAGTTTATTCACTAGAGCGAACTAAAAAAGCTTTCTTTTTTACTCACATTTGCTAATTTCAAAGATTATTGAAACTTAGTAATCGGAATTATATATATTGTAAAAACTTAACTATATGTTTTATATTGCTAAATTAATATTAAAATATCATTATTCCTTGCTGTTTTAACTTGTTCAATTCTTTATCAGTTAATGCTATTGTATAATCTTCAGTACCCACTTTTAAAGAAATAATATTATAATTTGTAAAACCAACTCTTTTCTTACTTATGTATTTTACTGAACCTATTTTCTGCCAGCTTTCCACTTTGCTGCATGCTTGATTAGGATTTGTAAATGAGTTCCTTCTATACCTTCTAACAACAGCTAAAACTGCTGCTACTATAGCTACTAAGGCAAAAGATAATGCTGCTTCATAGGGAGGATTGTTTATTGCTTTTGTGTTTGATGCGAACCATACCATAACTCCAAAATAAACTATGATAATTATAAGCCTTAATAAAATTGTCCACATTGGTCTTTGGTATCTTAAATTTTTTATAGGTATGCTCAATACAGAAACGTCATCTATTGGTCTAAGTCTTATTATCTTTGCTTCCTTTGTTTCCCTACGAACTGCTGCTATTATTCCATAAGAGCCATCATTACACACATAGATCAATTTTAAACCCTATATTTCATCTGATTTTGTATTTAATAAGTTTATTCAGTATTGTTAATTTAAGTAAATGATAAATTACCATGTTGCACTTACATTCCAGTTTGATATATAAATAGGAACATCATTTTTTATAGCTAATAAAATGCTGTAATTATAATACTTATCATACTTGTTTACGGCATAAGATAAAGCGTAAATGGTAATGTTTAAGCTTTTAATATATTCAGTCCTTGAGATTATTTCGCTTACATTGCTTACAAACTTTACCTCATCAATACCAGAAACTACTGTGCCGTAGTCTTCATATAATACAAAATTTATGTATTTTGAAACATTTGGCAAAATAAAGAAGCCCCTGTTGATTCCAATTATTATGTTAGGGTACATTTTCCTGATTCCAATTATTATATTTATCATTCCCTGGCTTAAATTATAAATTTCTGCATCATCAACATCGTCAAATAAAACTCCCTGAAAACCCTCTTTCAATGAGTAGTTTACTTCGCATACTATGTATCTTTCCCAAATAGGGCTTGATACGTTAACTACTGTTTGGTTCCATTGAGAATCATAGCCAATAGCTATTTGAGAAACGTTAACTGTGCAATTTCCTAAAGAAGAGTTATCATATTCACCTAGATCAATATAAGCTATCTTAATTGCTTTTATTTTATTTAAAAGTGAAGAATTGAATGCCCAGGGTTCTAATATGACCAATTTGTATTTGTTTAGGTAATTTATAATACTGGAGTTAACACTATCTCCATAATATACTGCAAACTGATTTGTTAGCGAAGAATTCTTTATGCTAACCTTGTAAAAATTATTTTGAAATCTCATTAATATTAATAGAAGCGCTATAGCAATTATAACTAACGTAAAGATTACCTTTTTTGTTCTCATAATTTTCCCACATAAATTTATATTAAAATAAAATATAAATTTATATTAATATAATTAAGAATAATTTTATTATGAAGCATTTTCAAGTATTATTGAATAGCCTTGCCCTCCTCCAACGCATAGGGTTGCTACACCATATTTTGCATTTTTCTCCTTTAGAATTCTAGCTAATGTACCCACAATTCTTGCTCCCGTTGCTCCTAGTGGATGGCCTATAGATATTCCTCCTCCATGTATATTTACCTTATTAATATCTATCCCTAATTTCTTGACGGCATTTAACACAACAACAGCAAATGCTTCATTAATTTCCCAATAATCTATGTCCTCAACATTCATCTTAGCCTTTTCTAATGCCTTTTTTGTTGCTGGCACAGGACCTTCTCCCATTATACTAGGGTCAACAGCTGCCCAGCCTATAGATATTATTTTAGCCATTGGCTTTAATCCATATTCATTCATAGTCTTTTCATTCATGAGCATTGTTAAAGATGCCCCTGCATTTAATGGTGATGAATTACCAGCTGTTATAACTCCGTCAGGCTTAAATGCTGGTGGTAGCTTTTTGAGCTGTTCTAAAGTCGTATCTGGCCTTATGCTTTGGTCAGTATCAACTGTTATCATTTTTCCTTTGCTTTCTACTTGAATAGGTAAGATTTCACCTTTGAACCATCCATTCTTTAAAGCTTCTGAGGCTAATTTATGGCTCCTTAAAGCGAATTCATCCATTTCATCTCTCGTTATTTTATTTATTTCAGCCAGCTTCTCAGCTGTTAAACCCATGCTGTACCCGATGTTTAGTTGATATTTTGCATATTCAGGTTTAAAGAGAAGTTTATGGTTTATCTCAATATGTGGGTTGTCAGACATAGGTATATGAGTCATGTGCTCCATTCCACCAGCTAAGGCGATTTTAGAATTGCCTGTCATTATTTCCATTGCTCCAATAGCTATTGCATTCATTGAAGAAGCGCACTGCCTATCAATTGCCATACTTGGAACTTCGACAGGTAGTCCTGCCAAAAAGACCGGATGCCTTCCTCCATATAGCCAGTTTTCACCTACTTGCAAAGCACAGCCTGTTATTACATCACCAATATCATGGGGGTTTATGTTATTCCTCTTAACAACTTCTTTTATAAGCATTCCAAGAGCATCATCCATCCTTATTGTATTGAAAACATCTCTATCAGGCTCTTTAGGCCTGCTCCTTGAAAAGGCAGTCCTCAAGAAGTCAACTAGATAAACTTCTTCCATTACATATCACCTTCCTTTAAATTCTGGCTTTTTCTTCTGTAGGAATGACATAATTCCTTCCTTTAAATCTTCAGTAGAGAACAAAACTCCCATTGCAAATGATTCCATTTCTAAACCAACATCTATTGGTACTTGTGATCCCTTGTTTAGAAGCCTCTTTGCCATTGCAACAGCAACCGGTGCTGAGTTTTGTGCTATCGATTTGGCAAATTCCATAACTTCTTCATCAGGGTTCTTATATAATTTATTCAATATGCCCATTGAGTAGGCCTCTTTTCCTGTAATCCTTTGACCTGTTACTATCAATTCCATCGCCTTCCCTAAGCCAACAATCCTTGATAGCCTTTGAGAGCCTCCCCACCCTGGGACTAAGCCTAAGGTAATTTCTGGGAATCCTATTTGTACATCTTCGGTTCCAACTCTTAAATCGCATGCTAATGATAACTCAAAACCACCTCCCAATGCATAGCCTTTCATAACTGCTATTGTTAACTTTGGCATTTCAGAAAGCAGTTGGAATACCCTTTCCCCTTTTCTAGAATTTTCTAAGAACTGGAAACTGCTTCCTACAAATTCATTTAAATCAGCCCCAGCTGATAATACATTTCCTTCGCCAGTTATTATAATAACGTTTACTTCTGGGTCATTCCAAAGATATTTAATTGCTTTTTCCAATTCATCCAAAAGCTCTCCGCTTATCAAATTATACTTTGGCCTATTTAATATGATCTTAGCAACTTTACTTTCATACTTTTCAACCTTTATTGTATTAAATTGTTGAGCTGAAAGAACCTTCTCTTCTTTTACCTTTGCTTCTTCTTTTACCTTCTTCTCTTCTACACCTTTTACCTTCAATCTGCCTTCTATAGCATCTCTTAATAATCCGTTTTTAATTGATTCAGCTGGCTCAAAGACATCGCAATTGAATTTGCTCGCAAGCTCTTCAAGCTTTGACTTAATTTCCATGCTGGTAAAGCTCTTCGCTACAGATATTGGTCCATAAGGTCTATTCATTCCATATTTTACGCCATTTTCTATATCTTCTGGTGTTGCGATTCCTTGCTCAATTAGTTTAACTGCCTCATTAATTTCCAAAGCTAATACATCCATCATTGATACTTTATCTGTTGCTTTTTTAACGTCTATAAAGGGCCTACCTTTAGACCAATCATAAAACCCTTTTCCGGTTTTCATTCCTAACATCTTATTATTATAGAGTTCTTTAATTGTATTACATTTTCCGTAACATGGATTTAAAGTTTTTGCAAAGTATTCTAGAGAATCATAAACTACATCTATACCAACGTAATCCATCAATTCATAGGGCCCCATTGGTAGACCTTGGGATTTAAAGTATGCATCTATTTCTTCTTGCGTTGCAACCTTATGGTCTATATATAAACAGAAAAGCAAGCTTTCTGGGGCGTTAATTCTATTAACAACAAAACCGGGTGTATCTTTCATTACCTTTAATGGATATTTACCTATCTTTTTAACTACATCAACGAGGATTTCCATAACTTCCTCTGATGTATCTTCAGCTTTAATTACTTCAACTAATTTCATCAATACAGGTGGATTAAAGAAGTGAAGTCCTGCTACCCTATCTTTATATTTTAAATCCTTGGCTATATCTGTTATTCTAATATTCGATGTATTGCTTGCTATAATAGTTTCTCTTTTAGCAAATTTTTCTACTTCAGCAAATATTTTCTTTTTTAAATCAAGGTTTTCAGGCACTGCTTCAATTACTAAATCAGCATCTTTTACGGCATTTTCTATAGTTGTGTATGTGCTTATTCTAGACATAACCTCATCAGATGTTTTACCAAAAAGCTGTCCTTTTTGCTCTAGTTTAACTAAGGATTCCTTGATTTTCTTTAAAGCTTTATTCAATATTTCATCAGATATATCTTCCATTTTAACGTTGTATCCATATATTGCAAAAACTTCTGCAATTCCTTGTCCCATGGTTCCTGATCCTAAAACAGCTACATTTTTTATTTCCATGAATTTCACCTTTGATTTTATTTTTCCCAAGAAACAATATAAATATTCAGAAAGATGGCATTCATATAGTTCCTAAATGAAAAGTTTATAATTGTACATGGTTTGTTATTGATTAAGATAATTAATAATTGTTTAACATTTTTTTGATCAAATAAACTTTATAAATGAAATTAGAAGATTCTTTTAGAAATAGATATTAATATCTAAAATTAATTAAAGCTGGGGTATGATTAGGAATCCGGGACCTGAACCCGAGAGGGTAATGTAGGAAAACGCTGCATGACCCCGGTGTTTAATATGAGGTTTGCCTTAGTTACTGGAGGAGATAGAGGGATAGGAAGGGCAATAGCATTAAGACTTTCTTCTCAAAATATTTTTACAATAATAAGTTATAGGAAAAGAGAAGACGAGGCAAAGTCAACATTAGATTTGATAAAATCGAGAAATGGTAAAGGTGATATGATAAAAGCAGATATATCAAATAAAGAAGATGTAGAAAAGATGGCAGATTACATAAGGGATAAATATGGAGGAATTGATATATTAGTTAATAATGCAGGGGTTGGTTTTTCCTCTAAATTTGCTGATTTAACTTATGATTCATGGTTTAAGCAAATACAGACAAATTTAACAGGAAGCTTTTATGTTACAAAACTGTTAATCGATAATATGATGAATAAGAAATGGGGAAGAATAATTTTCATAAGCAGCATAGCCGGAATTTATGGCGCTGAGTATTTAACTGCTTACAGTGCAGCAAAAGCCGGTTTGATAGGTTTAGCGAAGTCATTAGCAATAGAAATGGCAAAATATAATATAACTGTAAACGTTGTTGCTCCAGGTTTTATTGAAACTAAGCTAGGAAAAAGCTATTTTGAATGGCTTGATTCAATTGGATATAAAGACTCTGAAAAGAATTACCTTTCTTTCATACCAAGCAATAGATTAGCAAGTGAAGATGAGGTTTCATCTTTAGTATCATTTTTGGCAAGCGAAGAAGCTAGCGGAATAACTGGGCAAGTAATAACAGTTGATGCAGGGGCATCTTTAACACCTGGAAGTGTATATAAGAGAGAATGAATAAAAATTAACTCCATTGATATAGAGAATTGTAAGATACTTATTTTATATTAACACTCAGCCCTATTCTATAAAGCATAGTTCATTTGATTGTCAATGTTCTCAATTTATTTTTGGAGCAAACTTTAAAAACATTATACCTTAAAAAGATAAGGTTGTAGTTTATTTTCTCTCAAATGGTATTTAAATCTTTTAAACGAAATTTTTATATGAAGGACCGATTTCTAAAAGAAATTTCGAAAGTTTCTATATTATTAGATATTAAAAGTTATGAAAGTAAGAGTTTAATTCTAATAAACGGGAAATTAATATAATACAAAGCATATTGTTTTGCCCTAATTGATAATAAATTGAATTCTATAACATAACAATAAGTTAATAAATAAATTTTAAAAATCACATTAATATCTATTTTATTAAAAAATTTCCTAAACTTGATTAAACATTAATTAATTTTCTCTTATAAATATGAATTGGGTGGAATTGGTTTTCGACATATTTGATATATATGCAATGAGATACGATCAATGGTATGACAAGCATAGAATTATTTATGAATACGAATTAAATGCTGTTAAAAGCGCTATGGATAGAACTTACAGGCCATCATTAGAAATAGGAGTAGGTAGTGGGAGATTTGCTAAACCTTTAAATATTGATTTAGGAATTGATCCTTCAGAATCGTTACTTAAAATAGCCAAAAGTAGAGGAGTGAATGTAATAAGAAGCGTTGGAGAAAGTTTACCTTTTTCTAACAATAAATTTAATACTATTTATATATTGATAACGATATGCTTTTTAGACGATCCTATAAAAACGCTTAAAGAAGGCAATAGAATTTTAAAAAATAAAGGAAATATAATAATAGGTTTTGTTCCCAAAGAAAGCAAGTGGGGAAATTACTATGAGATTCTTAAAGAAAAAGGAAACCCTTTTTATAAATATGCTACTTTCTATACATATAGTGAGATATTAGATATGTTAGAAGAAACAGGTTTTAATTATAATGAAATATATTCTACTTTATTTCAAAATCCAGATAAGGAAGAGACTATCGATTTTGTAGAAAAAGGTTATTACAAAGATGCTGGATTTGTTGTTATAAAGGCTACAAAATCATAAAATTCTAAATAATTAAGATTTAATTAAGTAAAGGTTTTCTAATTATTTATTCTGACAGCCCTATATTAAAAATTGAAGAACTTACTCTATGGGATTTAGGGGAATTGAGTTAGAAGTGAATTATAATAGTTTTATTTGATGTTATCTAAGGAAGTAATTATCTTTATTCCCATACTGTTTGCCATAGCTATTACTTGATCTTGATATTTATCATGTATAAATGGAGTAATAACAATTATTTGATTTACTTTAACTCCGTTTTTCTTCTCATAAAGCTCAGTCTTCTTTTTTATTATTGGCAGATCACTCCTCTTTAACGATGACATTATTTCTATTATCATAGTATTTCCGTCTTTAATTACAATATCTATTTCGATTTCTGAGGGCTCATTATATACATATCCTTCTCTGTCATATATTATTTCATTTTTAATTTCCCAGCCAATATCTTTTAAGATTTCATATATGCCGTTTCTAAATGAACTTTCTGACATGATTCCCCATCTAGCACCTATAGCATTTATAATGCTTTCCAATTTAGATATATCATCCTTAGTAGCAAACTGTTTAGCCTCTTCCTTTGTAACCAATTTAGATATATCATCCTTAGTAGCAAACTGTTTATCTATATCCTCTACTTTTTCCTCTAAGCTTGTGACCTTTATTTCTAACTTTGAAAGCGAATTTTTTACTTCTCTAATATCATCTTTTGTTGCAAGACTTTGCCATGGAGTAAGCTTTGCAAGTACTTGATAAATTATTTCAGGTTTCGATACTATAACGTCTGCTATTATAGACGGATTATCAAGTAATATCTTTTTTATTTCTTCCTTTAGTTCCTCAGATTTCACTTTTAGTTACCTTTCTCTTTATATTATAGGTTTTTAAACCTTATATTTTTCTTCTTTAAGATTACGTTAAGCATAAGTTTAGATAATTGTTAACTGGGGGGTTAACAATTGTCATACAAGGTAATTAAATAAAGAAAGTGTTATAGCTAATGCTTCTTCAGTTCTAACAGTTAAAGTTCCTTGATTCAAAACTGTATTTAAAATGTAATCAAATTCTTCTCTTTGTTGATATAGCTCAGCATGAGGTCCACCAAAAATAAGGGCTATACCATTACTTTTATCAATATCATTCTTTAAATTATCTTGAATTTTTTTATCAAAACAATCTCCTAATTTGCTTGTTCCTATTATTAAATTCTTATCATTTTTTAGCTTATTTATTTCCTTCTTTAGTTCATTTGTTTTTGATACTTTATATCCAGTATAGAGGTTTCCCCATGAAGCTTTTTCAAGTAAAATTTTTCCATTAGTTGATTTTATTTTAACTGTAATGATTTTACTGTTTTTATCGCTATTATTAAGTTTTTTCCTATCTAAAACCCCTTTTCCTAACAATCCTAGGTAAATCAGACAATCATCTTTATCGCATTTCTCAATATAGCCGTCCAATATTTTTCCTACTTCAGCTTTTTTTGGAGGATCATGGTTAACTAACCTTAGTGGGGGCAAAATACCTGCATATTTTAATATCTTGCTTTTTTTTATCACCTTCTTCTTTATATGTGGAGGTATAACTTGGTAATTTAGTATTAAGTTAAGCATTTTCTCATCAAAATCTCTTGTTTCCTCATCCTTGTATAGGATTACTTCATCAACTCTGAATATTGATAAGATCCTGGAAATAAAACCTGCTTTGTTTGTTTTATCGATTAAACTATCCTCGACTGATAAAATGCTTGGAGGTAATAAAACAATGAGTTTTTTATATCTCCGCAAAGGAGGGAAATTATTACAGCTCACTTCTTTTTACCTTTGTTTTCTTCCTCCCTCTTGCTCGTTGAAAATAGAGTTGTTTTTTGTCTTCCTCCCATATATATCACCAATTATAATTGAGTATTTAATGAATTTAAGCTTTATTTTTATTCAATAATGCTTATTAATTTAAGTTCAATTAATTAATTGGTGAGCTTAGATGGCGTTTTTATTTAAAAGAAAGCTTGAAACTCCTGGAGAGAAACTAAGGGAATTATTGAAAAAGGAAGATATATTAATAACTCCTGGTGTTTTTGATCCTGCTTCTGCATTACTAGTCGAAAGCATGGGATTTAAATCTGCTTATTTATCTGGTGCAGCGTTAACAGGAAGTCTTGCAATGCCTGACCTTGGTTTAATAACTTTTACAGAACTATATGATTCAACAAGAAAGATAACTAATGTTATAAATATACCTTTAATTGTTGATTCGGATACTGGGTTCGGAGAGTCATTAAACGTTTATAGAACAGTAAAGGAGTTAGAAGAGGCAGGGGCTGCTGCTATACAAATCGAAGATCAAGACATGCCTAAAAAATGCGGTCATCTATCAGGAAAGAAAACGATTTCTCCAGAAGACATGGTAAAGAAAATTGTTGCTGCAAATGAAGCAAGAAGAGACATGTTAATTGTTGCTAGAACTGATGCAAGGGCAACTGAAGGTATTGAGGCAGCCATAGAAAGGGCAAAACTTTACTTAGAGGCAGGGGCTGATGTAATTTTTCCAGAGGCATTGACTAATTTAGAAGAATTCAAATTATTTGCCAAAGAAGTCAAGGCACCTTTACTAGCTAATATGACAGAATTCGGAAAAACACCTTACATAACTGTACAAGAATTTAAAGAAGCCGGTTTTAAAATAGTTATCTTCCCTGTAACAATTTTCAGAGCCGCTATGAAAGCAATGAAAGATACATTAATTGAAATTAAAGATAAGGGAACCCAGAAGTTCATTTTAGATAAAATAATGAGCAGAGAGGAATTCTACAATTTAATAGGATATTATGAATATGAGAAAAGAGACAATGAATTTGCAAAGAAGGGAGATGAAATAGTTAAAAAGGAGAAAAGGTAATAAAATTTTAAATAAATTTAAGGTTTAAAATCTATTTTTAAATAGGTGTAAGAGATGAAACTTACCATTTTAGTTGATAATTATGTGACTTCGTTAACTTCATTAAGAGATAAATTGCTTAGCGAGTGGGGTTTTGCAGCATATTTGCATGACTATAAGTTATTGTATGATACAGGGTTAAGCGGAAATGTTTTGCTAAACAACATGAAGGCTCTTAATATTGATGTTAATGAGCCTGAATACTTGGTGTTGAGCCATAGGCATTTAGACCATACAGGAGGATTAATGAAGTTTTTAAATGAAAGGGAAAGACCTATAAAAATTATTGCACATAAAAATCTCTTTTCACCTGCAAGGGCAAAGGATGAAAAAGGAGAAGTAAACGTTGGAGTTAACTTTACAAAAGAAGACCTAGAAAAGAAAAATGCGGAACTGATTCTTATCGATTCACCATATAAATTGAAAGAAAATATAATCATATCAGGATATATACCTAGAAACTGGGGTCCAAGCCATGCCGGAGGACTAATAGATGAAATACCAGATGATATGGCTTTGTACATAATAGATAAAGATGGTCTTTTGATTTTGACAGGTTGTGGTCATGCGGGTATAGAAAATATAGTCGAATATGGTTTAAAGATAACGGGGCAAAATAAACTTAAAGGAATAATAGGTGGACTTCACTTCATGGGATTTGATGATAAGAGATTGAATACAATAGTTTCATATTTGAATACAAAATCTCCTAAGATAGTTGCAGGTACTCATTGTACTGGAATAGATGGTATATCATTGCTGAAGAGGAGCTTCCCTAGTTCATTTAAAGATGCTGGTGTTGGAAAAGAATTAATAATTTAAATAAAAATAATATTTTTAATTTATTTTTTCCTTTTTAAAATCATAAACCCTGCTCCAGCTATAATGACAATTGCTATAACAACTCCAACAGTTAATGATCCTGTAAAAGATGGTGCTTTACTGGTTAATGTCTTACTACTAGAAGTACTAGATGTTTGGGTACTTGTTGAGCTTGTTGAAATAGGTGTTGAACTTGATGTATAAGAGCTAGTCGTTGAGCTTGTTGAAATAGGTGTAGTTGTTTGTGTAGGACTCGTAGTTGTTGTGTTTGTTATACTGGTTGTTACGGTGATTGTTGGAGTTGTAACCTGAGTTGTTGAAATACCTGTTACTTGATAGCTTGATGGGTTTGAAGTTAATGGGTAGTTATCCAGTCCAAAAGTAGTATTATAAGGCTTAGATCCAATACCTTCGCTATCTATTTCGCTTCCCTTATAGCCATACCAGTAATTGCCAAGATAGTTTGTGAAGCTGTTTCCATTAAATGTATATTTTACCTTGCTTTCTGTATTGTATGTAACATTTGAATTACTGACATAAATATTTTTACTGTTATTAAAATAATTAAGATAAACATAGGCATGATTTACACCAATCAATCCTATACCGTATTTATTTCCTATAATTTCGTTTGAAAATATTGTCACATTTGTTGAATAAACTGAATTTATACCGCTTGTTGTATTTTCTACATAATTTTC
This sequence comes from Caldisphaera sp., assembly GCF_023256325.1. Classification (GTDB taxonomy): domain Archaea; phylum Thermoproteota; class Thermoprotei_A; order Sulfolobales; family Acidilobaceae; genus Caldisphaera. The sequence goes on along the minus strand of NZ_JAGDXI010000035.1, from coordinate 24,776 downwards.
AAATATTGTTGTATTTTTACTATATTCAGACATAATACCATCAACTGAGTTTTCTACAGTATTGTTATAAATTAACGGGTTATCGTTAACAGTTACAATTCCATATAATCCCCCAATAGATAAGGTTTCATAAATTTTTAGGGAAGAAACGTTGTTTGCAAATATGCTTCCTCCTGAAGTGTTTCCATTAGCAACTGATTTTACCAAATAAATGATTGCGGATTTACTATTGCCTAAATTAATTCCAGAATATGAGTATGTTAGGCTTACTTCATTTATTGTCGTATTGCTGTTATGTATTGATATAGAATTCGCTCCATTTAAGACTAAATTGCTTAAAGAACTGCTTCTAGAAGAAGAAATATATATATCATAACCAGATGAACTTGCATTTACCAGAGGCAAATTAATATATGAATTTTCAATACTTATGCTATTTCCATTAGATATACTAATTCCATTAGTTGAAACATTAGGGTTACTATAATATGCATTAATTTTTACATCTAGCAGATTATCATTTCCTTGATTTAAGTTAATTATGTTAAGACCAGTTGTGCTCATACCTTGGAAAGTACCATTATAAATGCTTTCGGTTAGGTTATATACGTTTAAATTATTGTTATTATTTACATAAACGTCTGCTTGATTCCCGTTGTTTACATTTGAAATTACGTTTTCAATTTTAATGTAGTTTATAGAACTTATTGAAATTCCTTCAGATGAGAAGAAGTTATTTAAAGATAGGCTTTCACCGTTATTAACTGAGAGTCCATAAGTATTGTATGGCATGTTACCTTTAGATATCACATCATTTATTGATATTATGGAATTTTTGTTTCCTGTTATAGAAATTCCCCCTTGACTTAATGATGTTATATTAAATAATTTTGAACTGTTTGAATTGCTTATAGATATGCCTTGACCTTTAGAAACTATGTTAATTGATGACATGGTTAAATATATTGTATTGTCTGCCTCTATCTTGCCTACATCGTTAATATTCGTTAGCGTTGATGTATAGGAGTTAAATATCCTTATTCCGCCATTTGTAAAAACATTTTCAATTGTTACTGTAGACGATGGATATCCTAAAATATTTATTCCGCCATATTTAACATTATCATTTTTAATGTTAATGTTGTTAGTATAGCTTACATCAATACCAGTTCCTCCACCTGATACTACGTTATTCAAATTCAAGAAGGCAACGTATGACGCATAAACACCTGATGATCCGTTCCATCCTAATGAATTAGCATTGTTTAAGTTAGCATATGTAACGTTATAAAATGAAATACCATTGGAATTGCTATTTTGATTTGTTGCAATAGAATTTAAATTATTCAGAGAAGCATTTTTAGCATACGATACAGAAATACCATCAGAAGATGATTGTGTTAAGTAAACTAAATTAACGGCATTAAAAGATATACCTCCACTTGAGTCAGCTAAATAAACATTTGAAACATACGAATTAGAAATGAAAAGTCCATCAGTTTTTGTGTTAGCTACAGAAACATTGTATGCTTTATCAATAGATATATCACTTTGCGAGTTTATCTGATTTAATGAAAAAACAGACTTACCTCTTATACCAGTTAATTCCATTCCAGTGCTAGATATCATAGCATTTCTCAAAACATTTATATAATTAAATTTACCATTTAATACTGAAAGTGCATATATTGCTATTCCATAATAAGTTGAGAGACCAGCATTTATGTTATTCATTGTTATATATGGCACATCCGTTAAATATATGCCATCGTAAACGTTTGAATTTGATAAAGCCAGAGTAGAATAGTTGAAAACATTTAAACCAATATAAGGACCTGTGCCTGATGTATTACTGTTTAAATAGCTTATCGTTAGGCTTTTTCCATTATTTATTTCAAAATTCGTGTATTCTATTTGATTTGACTTTCCGATTAAATTAACTTGGTTTACGTTTACTTGATTAATGTTATTTAAATATATTCCATAAGATGGCGATTGTGATGAAACATAAACGTTTATACTATTAAGAGACAAAGTATTTGCATTGCCAACAAATATACCTACGTTAAATGATTTTGTTGATACCTTAGACAAAGTAACTCCATTTGAATTCCCAGTTATGTTAACTGCATCATTAAAAGAGTTAACAATCAAATTGGTTAAAATTAACTTAGAAGAACCCGTAATCATTATACCGGTTTGTCCTAACATCGCATAACTAAATGAGGTCTGAGTATCTATACCTGTAACATTAGTGTTTTCAATTGTGGCATCTATTGGATTTACTAACCAAATTCCCATTCCACCATAATAGCCAAACCAGCCAACAGATTTAACATTATTTAAGTATATGTAGGGTATTCCATCGGTATAAATTCCTACTCCTCCCATTCCATCGTGAGATGAGAATACAGAGTTTACTGCTGTAAAGTTATAAACGTTATATATGGTAATTCCGTCAGTGTATGGTAGTGCATAATCTGCTTCTAAATTAAAGTTCTTTAATAATATTGACGACCCTGTTTTTCCAGTTATATTCATTCCATGCTCGCTATTTAAATACGAATTAATTGCATAAAAACTTGTAAAGTTGCTTATTGAAAATGAAGATGTGGAAACATTTACTATATTAAATTCAACAGAATTATAATTATTTATAGAAAAACCATTCAAATAAAATCCTTTTAAATTATTTAAGCTTAAAGAATTTCCATTTGAGACTAAAACACCATCGCCTCCTAGGCTAGCATTGCTTAATGCTATGGTATTTATATTATTAAATAAAACATAATCACTATAATATTCATATGTGTTATTGGAAGGTATTAGTGAGTTAGTTATGTTTAAATAATTTCCATTCGTTATATTCATTCCTCCCCATATGTTTGAATCAGTTATTTGCGAATTTTGGAAGTTCGTTAAATATAAACCGTATGTAGTACTCGTTTGGAAATTAGTATTATATACTTTTATGTTATTTAAAGAAATGCTTGATAAATTGCTAATATCTACGTATTGGTATACTGAAACACTATTAAGAATAGCAGATGTAAGGCTTCCTACTCCATTAATGCTAAGGCTTCCCAAATCTAATACATTGTTAAGAGTTGTTTTAAAAATTTGTGAAATGCTTAATCCATTAAAATTCGCATCATTAATAGTTAATTGATTTACATTTGTTATGTTTGCGCCACCAGTTTGGTAGCTGGAAGAATAATCCATTCTATTAATGCTAAGTGAGCTGACATTTAAAACGTATAGCTGATAACTTTGATTTGAATTTACATCTGTTAGAACTGCCTTTGTTAAATTTACTAATCCAATTCCTATACCTCCATTCGATGGTGAATTAAAGAGGTCGTTTTGCATTGTTAGGCCATTGCTGTTATCTATATAAACACCGTAACCGCTCAAAGCATAGCTTATGACATTATTTAAAGTTAGGTTTGAAGAATCAGTAATGTTGATTCCTTGGTAAGTTGTATAAGTCATTCCAGGCATAGTCCAATAAGCTATAACATTTTGCATATATAAAGAATTAACATCGTATACCAATAAGTCATCTCCTAAAACTTGGTTAGGTAACGAAATAATTCCTGAAACATTTACATTTTTCAAAGATATTTGACTTGAACTGTTTATATCTAAACCCCCACTGATATTTAGGTTTTCAATTGTTATGTAAGAAGAATCTATTATTGTTGTATTTCCATACCCACCATAGTTTAATACAACGTTTCCTTGACCAATAATTGTCAAATCTTGCTTATTTTGAATTAATATAGATCCATTATAGAGGTATCCTTGGGAGACGTAGATTGTTGTTCCGGGTGTTGCTGCATTTATGGCATCTTGTAAACTTGAATATTGCTGTGGAACATATATAATTTGATTAGAACTAGCCTTAGAAATCCTTATGGGAAATAAAAGAAGTAGAGCAAGTAAAACTATAAAGATAGGTATAATTACCTTTAATTTAATATGCGACCTAAAAATTTTTCTTTTCATTTTAATTCAACTCTTTTGATAAGTAAAAAATCTAATTAATACACTTTTAGTTTTATAGTGTATACATTTACAGCATATATTTTCTTAATAATGAGTAACAATATTAAATTTTTCATTATATAATCTTAGCAATAAGCATAGGATTACCCCCCTTAAACCCTGGGATACACAATTATTATTGATTAAGGGGGGTAGATTTTGAAAGAAAAGATAATAGAACCAGGCATTTGCCCATATTGCAATGCACCAGCGGACTTCAAATATGAAATAGATGGGCCTATTATGAAAGACAATGAACCTTATATAGAGATTAACTACCAAGTAAATTGTAATTTGTGCGGATTTAATGAGTCAAGAACAATTTATATCCCCCTTTCAGGTCTTTATGTTTTACGTTATATGTTAACTCCGAAATCTAGGATTGCAATTGAAAAAATTAAAATATTAACAGATATAAGAAAAATTGAAAATTCTGCCATAAACAAATAATTGAGCAAAAATTATATTTAATCCTTTGTATAAACATTAATTATGAGCGGAGGTGCCCGAGCCTGGCCAAAGGGGACGGGCCTAGAACCCGTTGGCGTAGGCCTGCGTGGGTTCAAACCCCACCCTCCGCATGTTAATGTAGAATAGAAATATCTCTGTATAATTAACATTAATATAAGGTGTAGTAACGAATATATGAAACATTATAAGATTTATCTTCAGCTTTCGATCAGTTAAAATAAACAGAACTATTAGCTATTATTTTTAAATAATATATTTAAATATTGTTTAAGAAGATATTAATATATGCAAATATATTAAGATCCTCACTTATATAATCTATATATTAGCTTATTTATGAGGAATCAAATTATTATAGTAATTAGAATTATCATTTAGTTAATATTTAAATTAATTAAAACTTTTTAATTTTTTATATTTCACAAAAACCCATTAACTTTCATGAAATTAATGGAAAAGATAAAAATGTTTAATATGACATAAAATAGGGGATTTAAAATGAAAATACTAATAACTGGTGGTGCTGGCTTTATCGGATCACATTTATCTGATTATTTAGTAGAAAAAGGGTATGAAGTTAAAGTAGTAGACAACTTAAGTTTTGGTAGCTTAGAAAACATAAAACATCTTATCGGTTTAAAAAATTTTGAATTTATAAAAGGAGATTTAAGAGATCCAGGTATTGCATCAGATTCTCTGAAAGACGTTGATATGGTTTATCACTTAGCTGCTAATCCTGAGGTTAGAATTGGAGAACAATCCCCTGATTCTCTTTATGATTTAAATGTTAATATGACATACATTTTATTAGAAGCCATGAGAAAAAATAAAGTTAAAAAACTAGCTTTTACTTCTTCTTCAACAGTTTATGGTGATGCTAAAGTTATACCAACACCTGAAAACTACGCTCCATTAGAACCAATAAGTATCTATGGAGGTGCAAAACTAGCATCTGAAGCGATTATAAGCGCTTATTCGCACACATTTAATATGATATCTGTTTCATTTCGTCTGGCAAATGTAATAGGCAAGAGATCAAATCATGGGGTTATACACGATTTTATAGAAAAATTGAGAAAAGATAAAAATAAATTGGAAATATTAGGCGATGGAACACAAAGCAAAAGCTATATACATGTTAAAGATGTTGTTGAGGGAATGTTTTATTTATTTAATAAAACTGAGGAGAAAAATTTAACTTATGATGTATATAACATAGGAAGTGAAGATCAAATAACAGTTATGGATATAGCTAAAATTATTATAGGGGAAATGGGCTTAAATCCGAAAATTTATTTAACAGGAGGAGTTAATGGAGGAAGAGGTTGGGTTGGTGATGTAAAATACATGCTATTAAGTATAGAAAAGGCAAAGTCTGTTGGTTGGAAGCCAAAATTAAATAGCTATGAGGCAGTTAAGAAAGCTGTTAAAGAGGCTTTATACGAGTAATTGGTGTTATAAATGCCTATTAACGATGGCCAAAAAGTTTTAATTATTGCAGATAATAAAGCTGGCAGAAGGAAATTGTATTTTTTTACAATAGATGCAAGGCAATCTTATTCTACATTTTTAGGCAACATACAAGGAAAAGAAATTGTAGGGAAAGATTATGGAGAAACAATAAAATTAGATAAAGGTATTTTGTATTTAATTGAACCAAGCCTTTATGATAAAATAATGTATGATTTGAAAAGGAAAAGTCAAGTAATATATCCAAAAGATTCAGGTTATATTACCTCCCTATCTGGTATAAGGAAAGGGATGAAAGTTTTAGAAGCTGGAATTGGAAGTGGATTTTTAACCATAGAAATTGCAAAACACATTTGTCCTGATGGGAAGGTTTATGCTTATGATATAAGGGATGATATGATAGAGATAGCAAAGAAGAACTTAGAAAAGGCAAATTTTCTAGATTGTATTATTATAAATAAAAAGGATATTAGAGAAGGTATTGATGAAGAAAACTTTGATGCGGCTTTTCTGGATATGGCAGATCCATGGAATGCCTTAAATAAAATACATAAATCCATTAAAATTAGTGCTCCTGTTGTAATTTTCGTTCCTACAGTAAATCAAATAGAGAAACTTTTATTAAACATTGATGATAAATATGTGATACAAGAAATTTCAGAGTTAATTAAGAGAGAATGGGAACCCAGGAAAGAAGCTTTAAGGCCATCCGTAAGAACAATAGGTCATACTGGATTTATTATATTGTTAAGAGTTCTTAAATAATTAAGATTCTCCTTCTTTACTTTCATCGATTCCCTCGCTTTCTTCTCCTTTACTTTGTGCTTTGTAGATTTGATAAGAAACTTCTGCAGTATATTTTAAAGCAGCCTTAGCCTTAAGCATTTCAATAGTTGTATTTAAGTTTTCAAATCTTATTTCTGATATACTAGCGTCAGGCCTCTCTTTAATTATTAACTTTACCTGATCTTGATCTTGTAAACCATTTTTAATTTGTGTTGACTTCAATTCACCTTCAACTGTTTCTAAATATTCTTTAAGCTCTTGCGGTAAAGGTATTGGTAAATCAGGTACTAATCTAACATAACCTTCTCCTCTATATATTTTTCCTATTTTTCTCCTTCCAATTTTCACTTCTTCGCTTTTTTCATTGATGTTTTGTTTTGAGGAATCTTCTATATAATTAAGAAGCGTTTCTATAATTCTCGTTTCCTCTTTAAGGTCCTCTAGTTTTTTCCTTAACCATTCAATAAGCTCATCTTTTGTAATTGCCTTATTATCAGTAGTTTGATCGCTCAATATATAGCACCATTAATTATATTCTTTTTAAAGTTTAATTAGGAGGATTAGATAGTATTACACTACTTTCTTCAAAAATTGTGTATAATAAAATTATATAGGATTAAAATTTAAACTTTAATTAAGTATATTAATAAAAGAAAGTAATATTAAGAGGCATAGGAAATGGATATAAAAGTATTTGATATCAGAAATTTTGGAAACAAATTAAATGATATAATAAAAAATTTTAAATGGCCAAGCTATTTTAGTTTGCCCAAAACAATTGATTCAAGGGAAGGTATCGCTGTTATAGAAGAGGACAAAGAGTTATCATTTCAATACTTAAGAGAAAAAAGCAATGGTATAGCAAAATTTCTTTCAGATCTAAATATAAAAAATAACGATGTTGTAGGAGGTATAATGCAGCAAAGCTTTAATTTATTGTCAGCAATTATAGGAACTTATAAAAATAATTCAATTTTTATGTCAATATCGACTCTTTTAGGAACAGAATCTATTAAAATTAGATTAGAAAAAACCAAGTCTAAAGTCATCTTTTCTGATCATACACAAACTAAAAAATTAAGGGAAGTAAGCAAGGATATAATTATAGTAAGCAATGATGGAGGAGATTATGATATAGATTCTATAACAAAGATATCTAATTTAGAATATGATACAGATAAAAACAAGCCATCCCATTTATTGTTTACATCAGGTTCAACTGGGGAACCTAAGGGGGCTCTATTGCCTCATAGTTGGATTTTAGGTATATTACCATCTTTTCAAATCTCTTTAGACTTAGCTCCAAGAGAAAATGATGTATTTATGACTCCTATAGAATGGGCTTGGATTGGCGGTCTAGGTAATATGGCTTTACCATCTTTATATTATGGAATACCTTTAGTTGTTTATAAAAGAGAAGGTAAACTAGATGTATCTGATTTATTAATTAAATATGAAAAATATAAGGTAACAGGTACAGTGTTGGTTCCAACTGCTTTGAGAATGATTATGAAATTGGGTGATGAGTTTAAAAAATATGATTTGAAGATAAGATCAATATTAACTGGTTCAGAGATAGTTACATCAGATATATATGAATGGGGGAAAAAGATGGGTATAAGCATAAATAATACATATGGTCAAACTGAAACGGGGCTAATAACTTGTGAAAGTTCTCTATTAATGAATAAAAAAATTAATACTGTTGGTATTCCATGTCCTGGGCATAATATAATAATTGTCGATGACAATTATAACATCTTAGGAAAAAATGAGATAGGAGAAATAGCTGTTACTCTTCCTGATCCGGGCGTAATGATAGAATATTATAAAAGCCCTGAATCTACATCAAAAAAGATAATTGATAACAAATTTATATTGACTGGAGATATAGGCTACTTAGATTCAGAAGGATATCTAATTTTCATAGGTAGGAAAGATGAAATAATAAAGGTTTCTGGCTATAGGATAAATCCAATAGAAATCGAAAATATAATTAATTCGCATCCATATGTTAAGGAATCTGCAGTTATAGGTATTGAAGATAAAGAAAAGGGAATGAAAATTGTTGCATTTGTTGTTTTGAAAGAAAGTATAAAAGGTAATGAAGATATTAAAGAAGAAATTAAAGATTATGTTAAGAAAAAATTTGCTTTATATGCGTATCCAAGTGTAATAGAGTTTGTTGATTCATTACCAACAACTACTACAGGTAAAATAAGAAGAAGTGAGCTAAGACAAAGGGTTTTAAAGAATTAATTATTTGTCAGACTCACCTATTACATAAACATATAATGTTTTCTGCCATCCCAGCTTGTCTCCTATTACCTTTACTGGTTTCCAACCTGGTATTTGAAAATCAAGTGTTACAACTCTCGTACCAGGCTTAAGCTCTTGTTTAAGTTTAGGCTTCAATGCTTCATTTACGCTTGTAAGCAAATACATATATACAACTGTTGCATCACTTATAGGTACTTTAAAGAAGTCTCCTTGTACAACTTGAACCCTTTCCTCTATTTTTTCTTCTCTTATTTTGTTCATAATATCTTTTATTAGCTCTTCTCTCATCTCAACTCCTATAGCTTTTTTTATTGGATATTTTTTTGCAGCTTCAATAATTATTCTCCCATCACCACAACCTAAATCATAAAGTACGTCATTCTCCTTAAGATCTAAGGCCTCAAATACTAAATCAAATACCTCTTTTCTTGTAGGAACAAAAGGTACCGACGGACCACCGAATGCCATAGCTATCCACCTTAACTCTTCTTCAGCCTCCTCCAATTCTTTATTCAATTTTTCTCCCTTTTACACATTTCATATATATTTAATTAAATTTTTACATTTTTAAATATATTAGCAGCTCTTTAATGTAGTATAGTTTCTATTATAATAAACTAATGGACATTTTATATCTGAAATTTTTCCATCGATAATTTTACCAAGTATTATACTATGATCTCCAGCATCATAAACTTTATAGTTTGATAATATTAAATACGGTCTTTCAATATTTAGTATAGGTCCATATCCACTTTCTGTATATCCAACTTTTTCAAGCTTTTCTTTAGCATCTATTCTATCTGCCATTATTTTAGATATTTCTTCATCTCCATAATATAATAAAGTTATTATAAAGTGTTCAGAATTTACTAAAATTTCATGATTATGCGATTTTTTGTCTATAGAAATCATCATTAAAGGAGGATCCATACTAATGCTTGTTAAGCTTGATACGGTTATAGCTGAATAACCATTTTTACTTTTTGATGTAACTACATACACTTGTTGGGCTGACTGTCTCATGAATAGTTTTAACAGTTCTTGTTCATTCATTGATATCCCCAAATCTAATTTTCATTGTAAATTTAATAAACATTTAATGGCTAATCATTAATAATTAAAGAGAAGAAGAATCTATACCCGGCGAAAAATTTTGATCTATTTTGTAGTAATAATTTGCTAATTTTATTATAGCTTTTTTAATAATATTTTCAGCTTTATCTGTTGATATTTTCATCTCTTTACTAGTTTCTTTCCAGCTTCTTCCTTGCATAACTTTTAATATAAGTAACTTCTTTTCAAATTCATCCAAAATTTCATTATCTATTGGTAAAATTTTAAAATAATTATTTACTATTTTAAATATTATATCATTTGTTGTTTCATAGGTCATAGTTCCATAAAGGTATGCCCAAAGCCTCTTCTTTTCAATTTCGTTTATTTCTTCCATTTTATCTATAGGTATTGAATTCAACAAAACTAATGCCAATTCTGGTTCCATATTTTTATAAGTATCATAAAGGCTATAGATCAGCTTACTCTTAAAAATGCTTTCGGCAATTTTTTCTATTTTCTTTGCTTTTTCAGATAAAGCTTTAAGAACTAATACAGTATATTCACCGCTAATCGGGTTTCTATCAGGACTCATGTGGATTATAGAAAACTTGTTTTTAATCCAGAAATTTGATAGTTCTACATTAATACCAAAACCACTGCCTATCCAATCAAAGTTCTTTTCCAAGCTTTCATTAATCAAATAATATATTAATTTGCTCCCTAATCCTTTATTTTGAAGCAATGGATGAGTTGCAATCCTCACAATCCTCCATCCTCTAAGGTTTCCGAAATCAAAGATTCTGTAATGTTTTATGATTCTATCTGGTATTATATTGCCTCTTGTTTTATCTTCTAGCAATAAAGACTTACTGTATTCATAACTTAAACCACCTTCTTCTGCAAGAAGAGATGCTGATACAACTTTACCCTTATGAGTTGTTATAGCTCTTATGCTGTAATGTGGAGCGTCAGCAATTAATGCTAAGTCATCCGGTTCATTCCTATAATGGGCTTGCACATATATTCCAAATATTTGCCTTAGTAATTGCTCATTGTTAAAAAATAGTTCTTCAGGCTTTGCGATTAGGTAATTTAACTTCCCTTCATTTATATCTTTTAAATCCTGTTCATCAATCTCTACTGGCTCTGCATCCAATAATAAAACATCGAATACCCATTTTTCAATTGGATCGTTTTCAGCATACCTAATTGGCGTAACCATTTCCAATTGTTTTAATATAGTATTTTCATCTTTTTTTAAATAATTTAAAAATCTAAAGCTGAATCCCCTACCAGCCCCTTCATAGCCGTGCAAAGTAGAAGCAATTAAAATTTTCTTATGGGATTGCCATAATTTGACCAACAACGTAACAGGGAGCCCGCTAGCTTCATCTATAGCCAATATATCGCACCATTCTTGTATTGCATCTTTTGGCTCCAAATAAGAAATTGAAAAGTTGTCTCCATAGATACCATAAATTAAATTTTCTTTATTTCTATCAACTTTGATTTTAAAGTTTTGTTTTTCTAATCCTTTTATAGCTAATTCCATGAGGCTTTGAGTATTTTCAAGGCTTGGAGACGTAACAATAATTTTTACTTTTTTCTTATCCGATAAAGATTTTACTAAACCTGATAAGCTCAATCCTATTGCACAGCTTTTCCCCCTACCCCTATTTGCTGTGACGACTATTACCTTCTTTTTTTCATTAAAATCTATTAGGGACTCGCTTTCTTTAATTACATTTATTTGATCCTGAGTTAAAGCTAATTCATAAACTTCTTTAGGAAAAGTTATGTCTGATGGTATTACTAATTCTTTTTCTTTTGGAATATCATATATTATTTCAGGTTCATTTAATAATTTATCATTATCTGCATCATAAACGAAAACGTTTTCTCTATGCTCAATTATTTTTTTCTTAAACCATGTTATGAAAATGTTTCTAGGATTTTCATAATTCGGAACTATCAAATTTTTCTTAAAGAACGTTATTTTATTATCCCACTTATCCCACGAAGGAGTTTGTAAAATTAGCAAACCTCCTTTTTCTACTAAACCAGATATAATGCCTATATAGTTGGGTCTAAGGTCTTCATATAAATCAATTATTGCACCTTGAAATGTTTGTCCCATAAGTTTTTTTGAATCCTCAATTCTATATATTGATAGGCTTAGCTTTCCTCCTTTTTCTTTTACATTCCGTTTAGCTATCTCTTTTTTCAGCTTTGATGCATCGCTGTGATCATAAAAAACATATAAAAAATTCAAATTTTTAATAATTTGCTCTTCCCTTAATATGTTTTCATATGATAAGATTAATTTTGAAGTTAATATGCCAATTTCTTCTTGATTATCCCCACTTAAAACTATCATAATTCTTTTCTTGCTTTTGTAGGATTGTAATATTGCTTTTTTAAGCATTTTCATAAATCTAAGGAAACCAATCGGCATATCAAAATTTATATCAAATGTTAACTCTTCTGCTCTTTTCTTTATTATTTCTTTAGAGTTTTTTCTATCATTTGTTTCTTCCATTCTTCCCCTCTAATATATTGTTTTAATCTTAAATAATAAGTATAAGGTTTGTTGGAGCATAAGATTTTAAAAGGTTTCCTTTCACTTTGTGAAATATGGGGCTGAGTAGTGGAGGAAAATTCTTATATATTATGGCTTGATGAAATTAAGGATTTAAATATTGAGCTATTAGGAGGTAAGGCTAAAGGATTAGTAGAATTAACTAAACATAACTTTCCAGTTCCTCCCGGATTGGTAATTACATCAAAATCATATGAATACTTTATAGAAAAAACAGGTTTAAAGCAATATTTAAATGATACTGTTAAAAAGATTGGTTCATTAAAGCCTGGAGAAATCGAAAAAATAAGTGAAGAAATAACAAGAAAATTCGAAGTTACTGATATACCAGATGATTTAAAAGATATGATAGAACAATCATATATTGAGTTAGGTAAAAGATTAGGGATTGAGAATCCTAGAGTTGCTGTAAGAAGCAGCGCTACTTTAGAAGATGTTGCTGAAGCAAGCTTTGCAGGGATTCAAGATACATATTTAAATGTGCAAGGTATAGAAGATTTACTAAAGTATGTAAAGATGGTATGGGCAAGCATATGGACTGCAAGAGCATTAATTTACAGGGAAAGCTTAGGGTTAGATCATAGAAAGGTATCAATAGCTGTTATAGTTCAAAAGATGGTAAATAGTAAGAGTTCTGGGGTAATGTTTACAGTTCACCCAGCTACTGGAGAAACAAATAAAATTGTCATAGAATCATCATGGGGTCTAGGAGAACTAATTGTAGGAGGTATTGTTACACCGGATAGCTTCGTCTTAGATAAAAATACATTAAATATAATTGAAAGAAGAATATCAGCAAAGAAGATAGGCAGGTTTTATGATCCAGTAAATAAGAAAAACGTCGATATAGAGTTACTTGATAATCCGGAAGATTATCCGGAAGGGCCTTTATATGATTTATTAAAAATGTTTGGCATAACTTCAAAGTCCTCATCATTAAGGGATGAAGAGATAAAATATTTAGCAGAAATTGCAAAGAAGGCTGAAGACGCATTTAATCATGCATTAGATATGGAATGGGCTATAGATATGGATTTAACTTTTCCAAGAAATATTATGATAGTTCAAGCAAGATTTGAAACGGTATGGTCTAGACAAAAAACAGGAAAAGAAGGAAGTATTTTGACTAGAGGGCTTCCAGCTAGCCCTGGTATAGCAAGCGGATTAGCAAAGATAATACATACAGTTAATGAAGCCGCTGAAAAAATGAAACCTGGAGACGTTTTGGTAACTAAAATGACCGACCCAGATTGGGTACCTTATATGAAAATGGCTTCAGCTATTGTTACCGATGAAGGTGGTATGACAGCACACGCTGCTATTGTTGCAAGAGAATTGGGAAAGCCCGCTGTTGTTGGAACAGGAAATGCAACTTCTGCCATTAAAGATTCAATGCCAATTACTGTTGATGGAAGTAGAGGAGTTGTTACTTATGGAATAACTGAGAAAAAAGAAGAGTCTAAAAAGAAAGGAGAAGAAGGAGAACAAAAAATAAGTCTAGAATTTTTAGCAGATCTTTACCCTGTTACAGGCACAAAGATCTATATGAATTTAGGAGAACCTGATGAAATCGATAGATATGTTAATTTGCCATTTGATGGAATTGGTTTGATGAGAGTTGAGTTCATAATTTCAAGTAAGATAGGTTATCACCCGCTTTATTTGATAGAGCAAGGAAAACCTGATGTTTTTATCGATGGATTGGCAGAAGGGATTGCAAAAGTTGCTGCTGCTATTTCACCAAGACCCTTAGTTGTTAGATTCAGTGACTTTAAGACCAATGAATATAGCAGGTTAAAGGGAGGAGAAAAATATGAGCCATCTGATGAAAGAAATCCAATGATAGGATGGAGGGGGGTTTCTAGATATATACAAAAACCATATGAACCAGCATTTAGACTTGAGGTTAAAGCTATTAAAAAAGTTAGAGAAGAAATGGGTTTAAAAAATGTTTATGTAATGTTTCCATTTGTTAGAACTACTTGGGAATTAGAAAGAGCCATGAAAATAATGGAAGATGAAGGACTTAAAAGAGGAAAGGACTTTAAAGTGTGGATAATGGTTGAAGTTCCTAGCACAGTTATTTTAGCAGATGAATTTGCAAAAATGGTAGACGGATTTAGTGTTGGTAGTAATGACTTAACTCAATTAACATTAGGAGTTGATAGAGATAGTTCATTATTAGCTAAGATGGGATATTTTGATGAAAGAGATCCAGCGGTCCTCAAATCAATAGGTATGCTAATAGATGCAGCTCATAGGCATAATGCAACCGTAAGTATATGCGGTCAAGCTCCAAGCGTTTATCCAGAAATTGTTGAGAACCTTGTTAGAAAGGGTATAGATTCTATAAGCGTAAATCCTGATGCGGTAATTAAAGTAAGGAGACATGTAGCTAGCGTTGAGAGAAGAATATTAGTTGAAAACAGTATCAATAAGTCTTAATCTATATTAATAAAACTTTCTTCTTCAGGTGTGTAAGAACCATTTTTTTCTAATATATCAAAAACTTCTATTATTTCTTTTGCATTGCCATTAATAAATAATATTCCTAACTCGTTTTCCTCCATGACATTACCTAAATATAGGTATGCTGAAGTAGTTAGCTTCCCTCTCCTAGAATAAAATACCAATAAATTAAATGAGTTTTCTATTATCGACGAAATTTTTTCTAAGTCTTTCATCGCTTCAACTGCTTTAATTTTATAATAAGGTTGATAAACAACTATAAATGATATAGAATTCTTCAATTTTACCTTGATAATTTCTTTATCGCCTATCTTAACTATTTCTGCATTTCTTTCTTTCAATTCATCTAATAATTTTTTGATTTCCTCTTCAGTTATTTTAGGATCATATTTACTTTTCTCTTTATTTGCCTCGTTTAGTATCATATTGTGGAATTCTTCAATCCCCAATACTTCAATTGACAATCTTTGCACCATGTTTTATAATATATAATAGAATATTAAGACTTTACCTTTTTTAATATCAACGTTTTTATCTCGTAAGGCTTTAGGCACACTTTATTTAATTCATTTTTTTCTGTTTCAATTAAATTGGTTTCACCTTCTATAATATAATTTTCAAACTTAAGATCTATGCAAACGCTTTTCCCATAAGTCTCCCAGATTCTTAATATCAAGTTATCAGTATCTTCCATCATTTTTAACGATCCAAACATCATCAAGCTTGGATCTATTTCCAAGAAGCTTCTTTTATCTGATTTTCCTTTAATATAGATAACCTGATTATTTAATTCCATAGCTAACTTAGGAGTAAGGGATTCTCTCCAAGTATTTTTGTGAGGATATATCCAATATTTTATATCTTGTCTACCTCTATCTAGTTTTGGGTTGGGGAATAAGGGAGACCTTAATAAAGATAAGCTTAGTATATTTGAAGAAACGCTATAACCTTGCCTTCCAAAGTTTATTATTGATATACCATAGTCAGGGTCATAGACATCAGTCCATTTCCACATAGGGACTTCATATTTTGCTCTATCCCAACTGTTACTAGGTAGAGTTGGTCTTTCTATTACTCCATAAGGTATCTCAGCATGATTGTATTGACCCATAATGTTTGCTTCAATAACTGTTTTAAGCAGTTTAAGATTTTCATGCCAATCAACTTCATGATTAACCTCTATTACATTTCTTCTTAAACAAATCTTTGTTTTTATTTCAGAATTGTTAATATCATTAACAAAGTTTAAACAGCTCATTAATGGTCCTTTTTCAGAACCGATAAAATTCAAGCTAATTTTTTTACAAACTCTTTTATAGTTTTCATCTATATCCCATCCATCAAACTTCTCTGGCATATCTTCACACAGAAGTAAATAAATATCATTTATAGAGTACCTTTTATTTTCTTTGTCATAAACTTTTATTTTCTGTCCTTCTTTATTTAAAATAAAATAATTGTTTTCTATATATTTATCGTTGGAAATTTCTGTGTTGAACTGAGATATGCAAGGACCGACTTCGTATGAAATGAATCCTGTAGGAGGTAAATCTATTTCAGTTAAATATTTTTCTCCAAATTTTTGGCACACCTTACCTTTTAATGGGTTTTCTAATTCTATTAATTCTTCCCTTTTCCAAGGGAGATAATTGAAAAAAGTTATATAATTATTATCATTTATTATCAGATCTTTCAACATTGACAGTAAAACTTGGTTAAGCTGATTTATTATTGAATCAAGCTCATTAATTATATTTTCATAGACCTGATAAGTTGTTGTTGCTGAAATAGCATCATGAAATTCAAATTCGAGAAGTTTTATCCAGTACTTTTCCATGTTAATATTTTTATTTAAAAGAGAAGACCAAGTCTCAATTTGAATTAATTTCATCTCTGTTTCTCTTATCAATCTTTTTAGCTTTACGCCATTTGTATAAACTCCTCTATGGGTTTCTAAATAAAGCTCTCCATACCAAATAGGTAATAATTCCATATGTTCTTTAATTTCACTTATATGTTCTTGAGGTAATTTAACTGTAAGTTTTGGTAAACCAGGGAAGTCTTTGTATGTTAAAAACCTCTCTAGCATTAGCCATGTTGGCCCTCCCCCTCCATCTCCATGACCAAAAACTAAAAATGCTGGTAAATCTTTTATTTTATGATCATTCCATGCGTTTACTAATTGACTTGGAGATAAATCGCTTCCATAAGTTGGATAATTTATGGATGGCATTTCAGATCCGTCAATACCTTTCCATAAGAAAACAGAATAGGGAAATTTATTTATGCTATTCCAATATAATTTATGCGTATAGAAGCCAATTATTCCAGACTTCTTCATTATTTGAGGTAATTGTGCGGAGAAACCAAAAGAATCTGGCAACCAACCAATAGTTGAGATTTTATTGAATTCCTTTAATAGAAATCTTTGTCCATAAAGAAACTGTCTTACTAAAGATTCTCCTCCTGGTAAATTGGTATCACTTTCGACCCACATACCTCCTAACGGTATTAGTTTATTTTCCATCGCAAAATTCTTTATTTCTTTATAGAGTTCAGGATACTCTTCTTTAATCCATTTCAAATAAACCATGTTTGATATACCATACTTTAAAAAATTATTGTTTTTAATTAATGATATCACATTAGATAAATTCCTATAGACTTTTTGCTTTGTTACGTTTATATCCCAAAGCCATGTAAAATCGATATGGGCATGCGCTATCAAGTCAAGGTTACCTATAGGCCCAAATTTATTTCTTAATCTTTCCATACCTTTTTCTAATATAGATTCTGCTCTTTCAGCACTTTTTTTCAATTTTGAAAAATCTATTTCTTTTCCATCAATATCATTAATACTTATATAATTTTCAAGATTATTAAGATACCATGGGGCTTTTATTAGCTGTGTTTTTAAAGCAGTTTCAATTTTATCTCCTTTTATAGAATCAATTGTTATCTCGTCTAGGGAATCGTTAAGGATCCTTAGCAACTCATCAGAAATTGATGGCAAAACTTTTGATGCGTCATTTACTAGCTTTGCTTTTATTAAAAATCTAAAGGTTGAAGGCTCAAAATAAATTAAATATATTTTGTTAATTGATATTTTATTTTCTCCCAATAAGCCAACATAGGAAGGACATAACTTTATTAGACCAGATTTTGTTGCTTTTATCCATTTTCCATCTGTTATTTCTTTGCTTCCATATATTGCATATTTTTCATTATCTATTTCGAGAGTTCCTTCTCCATCTATATCAACGAAAATCCAAGGTTCATTATTATTATCAATAGACAAATTAGTGCAAAAGCACGAATCACACTTTTTTAAATCCAACTCCTTATAATCAACTATTGAATTTGCATAAATATAGAAAAGCTTTACATCAATTGATCCTGTGCTTCTTTTTTCCAATCTCTTCCCTAGATATTTTATTTTAAAAGAAATTATTAAGGTTTAGATAATTTTATCAAGATCATCAGAATTTATTATATTAGCATTATAAACCTTTTTATAATATACTTCCCAGTTTTTATCTATTCTTGCTGCTACGGCATCTCTAATTACATATATTTTATATCCTCTAAAGAAAGCATCTGCGGCAGTGTGCCTAACACAAATATCAGCATCTAAACCTGCTAGAAAAACTGTGTCAATATTGTTTGTCCTTAAAAGGTAATCTAAAGGTGTGTCATAAAAAGCGCTATATACATGCTTCTCTAATACATAATCATTTATTTCTGGCTCTATTTCTTTATATACTTTTGCGCCATCAGTTCCTTTCATAGCGTGTGGTCCCCATAAGGAGATTTCGAAATCATTATAATAATGTGAATCATTAACATAAAATATTGGGTAATTCTTCTTCCTAAAAACATCAATAGCTTTTTTTGTTGGTTTAACTGTTAACATTGCTTCATCTGTTTTCAAAATACCTGAAATGAAATCGTTCAACATATCAATTATTACAAGAGCCGGTTTCATATAATCACCAATAAAAACAGTTGTTCTCTAAGTTAATATATTTTTATAAATACAATTAAGAATTCATTATATAAGATTCCTTATTTTATCTATAATATCGCTTAAATTAACATTAATTCTTTCATTAGTTTTGGTATTGTATATTGTTACGCTTTTTGTTTCTTCTTCTTTTTTACCAATGAAAATAAATAAAGGTATATTTAATTTGTTTGCTTTTTTTCTTTGCTGATCTTCTTTACTTCTATTCAAATCTATTTTAACGTTATATCCATTAGATCTTAAAAGGTTTGCAACATTCCACGCATACCTAAATGTATCTTGTCCAATAAATATTAATTGTATATCAGTATAAGTCTTCTTATCAAGGGTATAAATTCCTAATTCCAAGCCAGCATCAATTATTCTTTCTATTCCAATGCTTCCTCCAGTTGCTGGTAATTGTTTTCCTGAAAAAATGCCTGCTAAATTATCATATCTACCTCCTCCAGAAATGCTACCAATTTTAGGTTCTTTTAATACGACCTCATAAATTGGACCAGTATAATAATCCAAACCTCTAACTAAACTTAGATCAACAACAACTTTATCTTTATTATTAACCAATTCCAGCATTTCGTTTAAATGATTATATGCATTTTTTACCAAAACATTTTTACCGAAACTTTTATCGATATTTTCTAGTATTTCATCTGGTTTACCTTTCATATTAATTAGACCAACAATTTTTTCTACAACATCTTTATCAAGTTTTTCACTTAACTCCTTTCTAACATTATCTATGCCTATCTTGTCTAGCTTATCAATAATTCTATAAATAGTTAATGGAGATTTTATATTGAGTTCTTGTTCAAATATTCCTGATAGAAGTCTTCTGTCATTTATTTTTACTTCAAATCCTGACTCGAAACCAAGAGATTTTACAGCGTCAATAATTAAATTAATCATTTCTGCATCTGCCTCAGGATAAGGTGATCCGACAATATCCGCATCACATTGATAAAACTCTCTATACCTTCCTTTTTGAGGCTCTTCGTGTCTCCAGACAGGGCCTATTTGATATCTTTTAAATGGCATTTGAATATCAAGATGAGATGATATAAATCTCGCTAATGGTACCGTTAAATCGTATCTTAAAGCATAATCCTTATCACTCCATGGATCTTTAAAACGCCATATTAATCTGTTTTCTGCTTCTTCTCCATATTTTCCAGACAAAGTCTCCCAATATTCAACAGCTGGAGTATCTAATGGGTCGAATCCGTATCTTTTAAAGACATTTTCTAACCTCGATATTAAATTTTTCCTTAGTATCATTATTTCTGGAGGAAAGTCCCTAAAGCCTCTTGGCGGTTTAAACTCTTTTGACATTTTTATCCCCTTTATCTTGTTAAATTTCTAAATAAATTTCTTTATTAGGTATTTCAGCTCTAATTTCACAAACATTATTTATTTTTATATTATTTTTTATATAGATTAATAAATCTTCAAAAGTACCTTCATTTCCAACTATTTCCCATAATTTTTTTCTGTCTAATCTTTTTAGAAATGTTGATAGTAAATTTTGTAAATTTTCTATGTCAATAATTGGCTTGTTATCTAAAACTTTATCGCAAATACATAGAGTTAGTTTTATATCATGACCATGAACATCATAACCCATACTACTGATTTTCATAGCCACACTTATATTATCAGATACGCATAGTTTCCATCTCAAGTCAAATCCTATTTTTAATGCAGCTGTTTAATATTTAATCTTTTTATTAACAATAAAATTAAATTTATTATTAATAATTATAAAGAGTTAATTTAACATAAAGAGTTAAAAATTGAGATAAATGATAAATTCGTAGGGAGATATAAAATGCTTAAAAATAACTTTATCCAAGAAATTTATGAAAATCATCAAAACTATTTAAATAAAGATATTAAGATATGCGGATGGGTAAGCAATATTAGAGACCTTGGTGGTGTTAAATTTGTACTATTAAGAGATAGAACAGGTGTTTTACAGCTTGTTTTTAAAAAAGGCATAACACCTGAAGAAGAAATTGAGAAATCAAAGGAATTAATTAAGGAATCAATTATATGCATTGAAGGAATTTTGACTGAAGGTAAGTCATCATTAAAATATGAGGTGCAAGTTAAAAAATTAAATATTTTAAACAAGCCGTTTGAACCAATACCATTAGATCCTGATAGCAGTACTGATGCGCAATTTAATGTTAGGCTTGATTATAGATGGCTTGATGTTAGGAACAGGAAGGTATCTGCAATATTTATCTTTGAATCTTGGGTAGCAAAGACTTTTAGGGAATATCTAACAGATAACGGTTTTGTTGAGGTATTTACTCCAAAAATTGTTGCAACAGGTACAGAAGGAGGAGCTGAAGTTTTCCCAGTTATCTATTTTGGTAAAGAAGCGTATTTAGCTCAAAGCCCTCAATTTTATAAGCAATTAGCTGTTATATCTGGATTAGAAAGGGTTTTTGAAATCGGTCCAGTATTTAGAGCTGAAGCACATCATACTGTGAGGCACTTATCAGAATTCCATGGGCTTGATATGGAGATGGGTTATATAAGCAGCGTTGAAGATGTTATAAATACTGTTGAAGGATTCTTTAAGAGGATGTCAGAAAAAGCTTTAAGCGATAAATACCTTAAACCTGTTAGAGAATTCTTCAACTTAGAAGTGTCGATACCAGAAAGGATACCTAGAATACCTATAAGGGAAGCTTATAAAATACTAGAAAATTATTATGGAAAACACCTAGAAATAGGTGATGATCTAGATACCGAATCAGAAAAGCTTTTAGGAGAGTATGTTAAAAAGGAATTTAATAGTGATTTTGTTTTTGTAACTGAATATCCATGGAAAGTAAGGCCATTTTATACAATGAGAAAGCAAGAAGACAATCAATGGACTTATGGATTTGATCTATTATTTAAGGGGCTAGAAGTAGCAACTGGAAGTCAGAGAGAACATAGATATGATGTGCTAGTTAAAAACTTGAAAGACAAAGGATTAGATGAAAAGAGATTTAAGTTCTATTTGGACTTCTTCAAAGATGGAACTCCGCCTCATGGAGGAGTAGGACTTGGGCTTGAAAGAATTGTAAAGCAATTTTTAAACCTTGATAATGTAAGAGAAGCAAGGCTTTTACCGAGGGATACTGAAAGAATCACACCATAAGTGGTATAAATGTATTTAATATGGTTTTCTTTGTTAGCAATACTTTTATTTGGTATTAGTATTGAATTCCTATTTAAAAAAGATTTCAAGTATTTAATTTTAATTTGGGTTTCATTATCAATGTTTTTCCTTTTATTGCTCTATTTAAATTATGGTTTTCACAGTTCTTATCTATATTTAGCTTCTTATTTGTTAGAGGTTTCGCTTAGTTTAGACAATATCCTTGTTTTCTTACTTATATTTAAACAATTTTCCATATCTTTTGAATTTCAAGAGAGAATTGTAGCTATAGGAAGTTATTCTGCACTAATATTTAGGTTCTTTTTTGTTTTTGCAGGTATAAAATTAATTGATATATTTAGCTTTGGTTCTATTTTATTATCATTAATTGTTTTATTTAGCGCTTATGAATTAGGCAAAAATGAAATAAGAAATGAAAATGAAGAATCTAGGTTTGTGTTATTTTTAAAGAAAAGATTTTTTAAAGATGAATTATTAAATGAAAAATTTTCTTTCTTTATTAGAAAGAATGGTAAAATTTATCCTACTAAATATTTTTTGGTTATTTTGGCAATTGAGGTTACTGATTTAATATTTGCCTTTGATTCAATTCCAGCAATAGTCTTGTTAACAAGAAATGAAATAATAGCTTATTCCTCAACTATATTTGGAACAATGATTATTAGGTCTATATATTTTAATGTAAACAAATCTTTGATAAATTTAAAGCATATAGATGGTTTTCTTGCCATTGGTTTGAGCTATATTGGTATCAGTTCTTTGATAAATAGCATAAGCAAATTTCTGGATATCAATATTTTTATTCCAGAATATATTTCAATCATTGTTATAATATTTATTATAGTTTTAGCTTTATTATACTCATTTTTGTTAAATAAAAAGGAAGATAAAAATGATGAGAAAAGTTTTAATAGTTGATGGGTATAATGATGAGCCTGGAGGCCTAGGAGTACCTCCATATATAGATGTTTATCCCAGATATATATCAGGTGCTATATGGAGTGTTGATAATGATATTAAAATAAAATATGTAACAATAGATCAGCTAAGAAATACCCAGTTAACTAATTATAATGATTATGATTTAGCTATATTTTCCGCAGGTGTAGTAGTCCCAGGCAAATACATCGGAGGAAAACCTATAACCGGTGAAGAACTTTTATTATATGCTAAGGTTTTAAATAAACCCTTTAAGGTACTTGTTGGTCCAGCTGCAAAGTGGGGAATAGGTCAAATAGGAGGTAAAGATGCAATAAGTCCATCAGTATTTAAAAAAGCGGGTTTTGATGTACTAGTAATTGGTGATCCTGAAATTTATTTTTATGAATTTTTTAAAGATGGGGAAAGCAACGCATCTCCCTATAAAATAAGGGAGAATTATGATGATGTTGATAAGTTTGCTGCTTTAGGAGCAAGAATAATAAAGCAACACCCCAATTACGGTAAAAACCTTATTGTTGAATTAGAAACATATAGGGGATGCTCTAGGTGGGTATCTGGCGGTTGTAGCTTCTGTGTAGAGCCATTAAGAGGAAAACCTATACAAAGAAAAGTAGAAGGTATAGTTAAAGAAGTAAAGGCATTATATGATAATGGGGCTAGATCTTTTAGATTAGGGAGACAAGCCGATATTCTTGTCTATGGGTCAGAAAGGATAGGAGAAGATGAATGGCCCATTCCTAACTCAAACGAATTAGGAAGGTTGTTTTATGGAATTAGGTCTAACGCTCCTAATTTACACGTATTGCATATAGATAATGTAAATCCTGGTACTATATCTAGGTACCCGAAAGAATCTATGGATGCGTTAAATATAATAATAAAATATCACACCCCGGGGGATGTGGCTGCGTTTGGTATCGAATCTTTAGATCCAAAGGTAATAAAGATAAACAACTTAAAGGTAACATTCGATGAAGCTATTAAGTCCATAGAAATTGTTAATTCTGTTGGTTCATCTAGAGGCTATAATGGTTTGCCAGAATTGCTTCCAGGTATTAATTTCATATTAGGTTTACCTGGAGAAACAAAAGAGACCTATAGATATAATAAAGAGTTTTTAGAAGAAATAATTAAAAGGAAATTAATGGTTAGAAGGGTAAATGTAAGAAAATTGCTTGCATTAGAAAACACAAAGGCATATAGAATTGATCATGGAATAAGAAAAAAGAACGAAGGCATATCTAAGTCTTTTATTCACTATATTAGAGATCAGTTTGATCCTTATATGCTATCTTTAGTTGCTCCTCAAGGAACAATATTAAAGGATTTATGGGTAGAAGAATGTGATAAAGGTTTTTGCTACGCAAGGCAAGTAGGAAGCTATCCATTAATGGTAGTTATAAAAGGAGATTATTCAAGATTAAGCTATATAAATGAAGTAAAAGTACTAGGAG
>NZ_JAGDXI010000004.1:1081-7326 GCF_023256325.1 Caldisphaera sp. | reverse complement strand
ATAATCCCACTAAAAAATTTGTGATATCTTGAGTAAAAAACGTTAGATTTAAAAGTTTCCCAAGTAAAACAAGGGAAAATTCATGTTTTATTTACTTATCATTTTCCAATAACGAAATCAAAGGAGCATAGTTAAATCTTTTGATCTCAGATTGAAGTTTTATTGTTCCATTTATTAATTGATCCCACTTCCTATTATAATTAATTATTTTGTAAGCATCTTCGCCATTAATTCTTATAGATATGTCGCTGTAAAAACTTAAACAAGATAAGATCTTTCCCAAAATTCCTTTTGCTAAATTGTATTTCCCTCTATTGCTAATAGCAAAAGAGTTTATTTTTTGCAGACCAGCCCTACTATTAAGAGAAAGATCCATAGTAACTAGCAAAGGATTAAGCGCATTTATTTTTAATTCCTTGACTTCTTTAATTATGTTAATATCGCCTGCTCTTTCCTTGCCTAAGTTAGCAAGCTTTGGATAGATATTATTAAATGAAATGGAGCCGAGCAACTTATTTATTGTATTCTTATCGCTTCTGCCTGATTTCTGATAATTTTCAATATATTGAGATAATTCATTATAAACGCTGTATAAAGGTATAGACGAATACCTTACTTTATTTCCTAGGAGTTCAAAAATAGTTTCCCCATAATTTATAAAAATATTTGTGTCGAAGCAAAGGTTTGCATCTTCTGCCCTTATTTTTAATTGCTCTAGCTCATCAGGAAGAATCATTCCAGATCTCATAGCGCATAACTTAAAAACTTCATCTTTAGTTGCTTTTATTATTTCATCTTTATTGCTTATATCTACATCTCCCCAAACAGGAGAATAATCAATAACTTTGTTTGAATTTAAAGGATAAATATAAACTTTTCCAAATAAAGCTAACAAATTTAAAAGTGATTCCAAACCAATGGGTGAAAGAAAAGAAACTTCTTGCTCAGTATTTACCTCTGGGGGATCAATATCTTTTATTATACCCAATTTAGGAGATAACGTCCAAAGCTCAAGCTCTTTTGGGCTAACGTAACCGAAGGTCCTATATCCTTCTATTTCCTTCTTTAATAATGCATACCTAATCTCAGTCTTTTCAGCCATTGCCGTAATTATAGCCATATATTTTCTTGCAGGGGTTACATCAATAACATCAAATTTTTCATTTTTTATTCCTTTTTCCCACTCCTCAGGACTTTCTCCAATAACTTTTTCAATAACATCAGCCCCTAAATTCAGCATATTAAGGGATTTCTTTATTTTTTCCTTAAATCCTTCTTCGTGTTTATATTCAGATAATATGTAAACTTTTTTAGGCCTAAGACCATAAAATATCTCATTTAATATAGCATTAATTGTAGTAACAAACTTTGAAGAGCCGAGAACTGCTAGCGAATCAATAATCTTCCCCAATTTTCACACCAAATTATATTTTACCTGCGGGAATTTTATGGATGTATATCAAACTTACAATAAAACTTAAGACTTGAAAAAAGATTTCTCTTCATAGAATTCCCATTTACTACATGGGAAAAGATTTCTGGTCAACATTGAAAAAAACTTACCATTTCTTTTCCTCCCTACTTTTCGGTGGAAAAATGATAAAAGAAATAAAACAGGAATTAAGGAAGCTTCACTCTATATATGACCAATTCAAAATATCAAACGAGTATAGGGGATGGAATTGGGATAGGCAGCCATTAAAGCCAAGGTATTATAATGTTAATTTGGGGGTAAGCGAAGTAGCTTATTATAGCTGCTGCCCAAAGGAAGCTATTTCAGCAAGGCTTGGAGAAAAGCAGTTAACTCAAGCCATGTTAATAGGCCTTGCACTGCATGAAGTATTTAAAGCTACTTCTGATGACATATTAAAAAACGTATCTAATAAAAAAGCCCCATGGGAAATAGCTAATAAATTGTTAAGCTCAGCAGAAAATAAAATTAGGAATATTTTATTAAATTACAAAGATAACGTGGTTCTTTCTTACGCAAATTCTCTTTCCCAATTATATAAAGCTATAGTAATTGAAATGGTTGGAGATATAACAAGTTCATATATGAATTCAGGTTCATTAATTTCTAATTTATGGCTTTCAGAATACCAAATCGATGGTTCTCCTTTGGGCTTATCTAAAAGGTTAAGGGCAGATGCAATAATGAACAACATTGTAGTAGAAATTAAATTGGGAAACAAGTATGCAAGGTGGCATGAAGTTCAGTTAGCAGGTTACTCTTTAGCTTTAGAATCTCAAAATGAGACCCCATACGATTTCGGTATAATTATTTCAGTCAATTTAAATCCGTTGTTAATAAACGTGAAGGGAGTATATATTGATGATAGCCTGAGGCAGGAGTTTATTGAATCTAGAGATAACATGGCAGAAGAGTTGATCCAAGAAAAAGAAACATTTAATGGAGGTGATGGTTTATGAAGATTCTCTATTTAGATGACTATGGAATCAAATTAGGCGCTGACGGCACATCATTAAAATTAATTAGCAAAAAAGAAGAAAAAATAATACCTCTATGGGAGATAGATTTAGTAGTTGTATCTTCAACAGGCATATCAATAACGAGCAAGGCATTAAACCTTTTAGCTAAAGCAGGTATAGAATTAGTTATAACAGATCCCAGAGGATCTCCATTATCAATGACATACTTTTCTCATTATTCAAGAACACCTGATACAAGAAGGGCGCAATATTTAGCTAGTTTCAATTATATAGGAGTTGAAATAGCTGCTTCTTTAATAAGTTGCAAAATATGTTCACAATCAAAAGCTTTAGGCAGATTAAGCAATTATTATAATTTAAATGGGTACCAAAAAGAATTAGAATCTATTAGCAAGA
Source organism: Caldisphaera sp. (assembly GCF_023256325.1). Classification (GTDB taxonomy): domain Archaea; phylum Thermoproteota; class Thermoprotei_A; order Sulfolobales; family Acidilobaceae; genus Caldisphaera. The sequence continues at coordinate 4,479 of NZ_JAGDXI010000004.1, read as the reverse complement.
AAGTTTTCGATGAAGTTAAAGGACTTAGTATAGATGAAGCAAGAAAGAAATTGTTAGAAATTGAGGCTACTGCAGCTAGATCTTATTGGGGGGCTATATCTAGAGCTTTACCCAAGAATTTGGACTTTATTAATAGAGACCAAGATGGTGGTGATCCATTAAATGCCGCTTTAAACTATGGTTATTCTATTTTATATTCATTGGGTTTCAGAGCCTTGATTTTATCTGGATTAGATCCGTACGCAGGTTATATGCATGTAGATAGAAGCGGTAAACCTGTTTTAGTTTTCGATTACATAGAGCAGTTCAGAGCCCCTATTGTTGATGAAGCCATTTTGAGAGGGATTGCTAGAGGATATGATATAAGATTAAACAGTGATAAACTATTGGATAAAGAGAGCAAAAGAAATGTATTAAAGTTGATAAATGAAAGGCTAAAGGAACAAGCAGTAAATGCTTATAGGCCTATGAGCTTTGAAGAATCTATTAAAGAATACGCTTTTAGACTTGCTAAGTCATTAAGGGAAGGGAGTATGTATTTTTGTTATAATTTTCCAAGGGGTGATAAAGTTGATGTTATTAGTAATTTATGATGTTAGCGATGATTCTAAAAGGCTTAAGTTGTCTAAGAGGTTAATGCAGTTTGGTTTATCAAGGATACAGAGAAGCGCATTTATTGGCAAGGCTTCTTCTTCACTTGCAAAAGATATTGAAAGGGCCTCATCATCTATAATAGATAAATCAACTGATATAGTACATTTGATAAAGATTTCTGAAATGGAGTGGAATTTAGCAAGCAAAATCGGGAAAAGTTATTTTGGGGTTGAAGAAGAATGGACTATTTAATAGATGTAACTACAATAAAAAACTTTAGTTATTGCCAAATGATCCCTTATATAAATCAAAAATACAATTTTTATGAGCCATTAACAGAAAGTATGGGCCAAGGTAAAAAATTAAAGCCTTTTGAAGCAGCTAATAATTTAAATCTGCCAAAGCCATGGAAACAAGAAGTAAAAATTATAGATAAGGAACTGGGAGTGAGCGGAAAAGTAGATTTAATAGCTGGAGAAAACAGCTTTCAAATATTAGAGGTAAAAGCATTTAAAAGGAAAATTGAAATGTCCTATCATTTTAGGGATCAATTGCTTGTTTATTCTTATTTGGTTAATAAAAATATTGGTAAAGTGGTTAAAGCTCATCTATACATGGGCGGAGAAACTTTTTCTTTTGATATAAATAATTATTCTTTAAGCTATGCAAAATCATTGATAATAAAGCTAAAGGAATTAGTTAATAAAGAAGATCCCCCAAAGATTAAACCTGTTTTAGCTAAGTGTAAATCGTGCTGGTACAGACACGTTTGTCCTGCCCATCCTTAAAACTTATTTATCTTTTAAGATAATTATTAAAGAGGGCCTGAATTGAGATTATTTATATTCCCTATAGGGTTTCATGAAGACTTTGCCATAAGAACATTAAACAAATTTTCTGCATCTAAAGAAGATAAAATAATAGCAATAACTTTATCACCTGCTGTTAATGCAACTAAAAATGCTTTCAATTCTTTGTCATTAAACGCCCAGAGAATTGGGATTTCAGATATTAATTTAATAGAAATAGATTCAACAGACTTCTCAAAAGTAGTTATGACTATAATCAAGAAATTTAATGAACTTAACATAATACCAGAACAAATAATAATAGATACAAGCGGGGGGTTAAGGATATTTGATTTAGCATTATTTTTTTCAGGCTTCCTCCTATCTCTTAAAGGTTTCAAATCAACATTAATCATACAGCCGGAGTCTGCTAATTATGAAACAACATCATTGGATTTAAGGGACTTGTTAAACATATTGAGATTAGATGCGAGCTCTATAGAAATAATAAACCAAGTAGATGTAAATGAAGGCTCAACAATTGAAGAGCTATCTGCTAAGTTAAACGTAGCTGATAAAACTATTAGAAATAAAATTAGTGAACTTAAAAAATTAAACCTAATTATGCAAAAAGGTAGAGGCCAAGGAATATACTTAACTGACCTAGGACTTCTAGTAAAGGAACTCAACAAAGTTCAAGGTATTGGTGAAATTGATGAGTAAATCATTAATTGATTATTTCAGAAATGAAGGTAACAAGGCAGCTATAACAATAAAATTAAAGGTTTTTTCAAAGAAAGGATACGCAATATTACCTCCAATATCATCTAAGGTATTAAAAGACATAGTATTTAGCGATGATTGCTTCTCTCAGTTCATTGAATATTATAAAAATGGTGCGATGTCTTTTAAGGTGTTATCAAATGATAAAGGTAAAAAATACTATTCTGTAAAAAAGGATAATAATGAAAACTTCAAACCATTATACATAAAGGAAAATGAGTTTTTAAGAGGCGCTATTACTGCAGTTGTTAACAAAAATTTAGATATTTCTAAAATTGTAGGCTGCAAAGGAGAGGTAAATTACTCTTCAGCTACATTCAATTACTTAATTGATTCAATTTCAATAAAAGATACATCAGAACTAAGCGTTGGAATTAAAGATGGAGGTTTTTTAAAAATAACTTTTTTAACACCAACAGCAATTCCAACAAAAATTATGCTACCCCCATGGGCTTCTAATATTAATAGAAGAATCCCAAAATTTAACAGAATTCTCCCAGAACCGAGCTTTATTGCAGCTTATTCCGCAAAGTTATGGGTAAAGATTATGAATATAAATGAGGCAAATAATATACATTATTACACCGGAAGATTAGCAGATGTATATATGGCTGAAATGGATTATAATTTAAGACCAGAAACTATAATAGTTGGTAGGGATGAATTAAATAGATTAAGATTATTTAGGGGCTTTACCGGATTTGCTGTTTATAGAATTAAGAGAGGTATTATGTCAAAAATATTAGACAAAACCCTTGATTTAACTCAATTGATGGGTTTAGGTAAATTAAAAAGCTTAGGCATGGGGGAAATTAAAGTGGAGGCATTAAATGATAAATTCGAAAAAATTTAGTATAACTTTTGTAGCATTAAAATTTAACAATATAAACTAATTAAATAAATTATCAGATTAATTAAAAATAAATTAAATAATAAATAGTGGTCTATTTATTATATTAAACTTATTAGTTAGGTAAATATTTTAACTGCTGTAAAATGCTCTTAAATTCTTCTATACCTAGGTTCAAATAATTGTTATCTAACGCGTAATAAAATGCTATCTTATCTAAATATGATAAATATTTTAAAATCTGTACTATATCTAATTTATTAATGTAGTCAGCGAATTCCTTAGATTTTTCTTTAACAATATTTATTATACCAGACGGATTTGTCTCCCATAAATTTATTTCACTTTAATGACGTTTTACCTGAACCATATGGTGCTTGTAA
>NZ_JAGDXI010000004.1:0-1071 GCF_023256325.1 Caldisphaera sp. | reverse complement strand
TGACACCTGTTATTCATAAATTACCTCCTTTAACCTTACTATAGATAATTATTTTCTATTCTTGCGAATAAATTATGTCATTGTCACTTGGCTTTTCTTGTTTTTCTAAAATTTGTCTAAAATCTTTAATATAGAAAAAATCCAAGTATTTTTTTGCATCACTTTCATTATCCATCAAATTCTGCCTAATATTATTACAAAATTGTTCCATGTAATCAGGTAACCTATTTGCATTAATTTTACCAACGTTTTGATTATCCAAGTTTTTCATGATATAATCTACTAAATCACTTAAATCTATCTTGATAGCAGGTATATTATTAGACCATGAATATAAAATTAAATATCTCATTAATGACGTTTTACCTGAACCATATGGTGCTTGTAACACTATTGGATAAGCTTTATTACCTTGTTTAAAGTCATTTATTTCTTTCTCGGATTTTTCTCTTATATCTTTATGATCATCTGTATAATCACACCATATTTGCTCATTACCATAAAAAAAGCAATTATTTTGTTTTTGTATGTGAACCAATAAGTACCACCATATTTTTTGTATTCATAAAAGTATATAAAAATTTAGACATAAAAAGTTAGGAAAAGTAAATATAATAAACCATTAGTAAATAAACTGATTAAAAAATAAATTCAAAATATGCCTTAAAAAGGTGCTAGCTCTAACTGATCAATATAATTGTTTCATCTGATATGGCATACAAAAAATGAAAAACAAGTTAATTGATAAATCATTAATGGAAAAGATTGTAATTTTTTATGAAAATCTTAAAATTATAAAGAATGTTATTTATACATATAAAGTACCTAAGATACTACTTATAGCAAATAATAAGACATTTATAATTTTTTAATAAATCAATAACACAAATTAATAAAGATGATTATTGATAATTTATAGATTCAACTAACACGGATGAAATAATAACATAATTTAAATAACCAATTTTTCTTTTATCAGTTATAACTTACCGATTTCCCTTATTCTACTTGGGAATCTTTTAAATCTAACGTTTTTTACTCAAGATATCACAAATTTTTTAGTGGGATTAT
>NZ_JAGDXI010000019.1 GCF_023256325.1 Caldisphaera sp. | reverse complement strand
AATTTTATTATTTTTATATAATTTATTTTATTTGAAAATTAAATATAAATTCATAAAAATGAATTATGAAGCATTTATTAATATCAATTCCCTGGGTAATGTATAATTATTAACACCATTCATTATGTATAGAGGCGTCATGTTAGAATAATAGACTGAAGTAGCAATGGGAAGTCTGTTATTCACAGTTATCTGAACTATTTGTAAAGCGATGGAATTGCTGCTAAATTGAATTGAATTTAAAATGCCCGAAATGGTGAAAGCAACAGAGCTTACTGGTGCTCCTATACCTGAGGCTAGAGAAACGATACCTGCGGTAGATGCTAATGCAGACCCAACATCTAATACTGAACCAATAGTTGATGGTACATCGCTTTTCTCTAAATTAACATAAGAGTATAATATTTTTGTACTTGGACCTACAGTTGTATTTAAGGTTGTATTATATTCATAGTCCTGCCAATCAACAGGTGCAGGAGTATTAGGTATTGGGCAAGTTGAATTTATAACAGATATAGGTATTGGTTGACCAGCCTGATTATCCCATATTATGCCATTATATTCCTTTGCCCATTGACTAATGTTTATGCATGGATCATAAGCTTCCCAGCTATATAATGCCGGAGCAATTGAACTGTAACTTTTTAATACTTGTAAAGCTGTTAATTGCATTCCTAGTAACCAGGAAACTGGTTCATTCATTGCATCATAAACAGTCCAGTTTATCAAAGCAGTTTGACCCAATACATATAACTGACCAATATCTTCCTTACTACCTATCAAAGTATATGTAAAAATGTTATTAGCAGAATATACCTGACTTACTTGAGTAAACGTTAACGTTGCCCCAGGTATTATTGGGAAAAGTGAGTTCATTGCTTTACTAATTTCATTTAATTCTGCATAATCAACTGATGATAAAAATGCATTGCTTGCAATAGATACCGCATTAAAGCTCTCCTCATTAATATAAGCGTCTGCAAAAATCGTATTTATCTCTAGTTCAGAGAACGTTGTATTATATTCATAGTTAGGCTCTGCCAAAGCAATAGCTAAGCTTATCGGTGCTATACCAGTATTATTGGGATACCATGAAATTACTTTGGGTGAAAAATATAGGGCTCCAACATAAAGTAAGCCGCTTATTGTTGTAGTTACATGAGGTTCAATATATGAAGTTGGGGGTAAAGTTATTGTTGTTGTACTTGTTGTTTGCATTGGTATTGCTTCCAAACTAACTGTATTGTTATTGCTTATTTTCTTTTCACTATTTTCATTTATTTTGCTTATAAGTGGGTGCGAAAACTCTATACTAACAACATATCCTTTACCATTTAAAGGATAGCTCAAATTTAATGGAACCATTTCTTGTTGGGTAATTATCTCAACAGTATTATTTGGGTTTATTTCATATGAAGAAAATATTATTAGAGATGGCATGAAAGAAAAAATTGAATCATAACCATAATATTTTATCCAAGATTTTGCCCAATTTATTAATGAGGACATGTTTATGTTTATAATACCTCCTGTACCATTATAAATGCTTTGAAAAACTGTTCCGTTTTTAGTTGGGTAAAAAACCCATACCGAATATGAGGCATTTTTAATTATTTGAGAATCATCACCTTTTTCATAAATAGAATAAATTGTTAATGTATCCTTTTTAGGCCTTATACCAAAAAGATATAAGTTAAACAATGGAGAAAATACTATTGCTATGATAATAGAAATGATAATAACGGCAGAAATTGTTTTAGAATATCTGTTTAATTTCGTATCTATCACCTATTAAGAATAAAATAATAAGATAATATATATTTCTTACTTTGCGAATAAAATTGAATGAAAAACTTTAACATTAAACATTGAAAAGCTTTTAAATCTCCTTATCTATAATTATTATTTTATATAATAGTTCTTTATCATGTTTATTAATTAAAATAATAGTTTATTCATAGCAATTTATTAAGATCACTTGGTCTATATAATAAATCTGTATTATATCCGTTTTTTAATAAAAATTCAATTAAGTTTTCATCAATAGTCAATAATGGGATTTTTGAATATATTGAAGTAAAATAATATATTGCATCAATAATATCTTTATGGCCTTTATTATAAAAAGAAAAAGAATCAACATACGCTTCAATAGGAACTTCAAGTTTTTTATATGTTTCTCTTATAGCCTCTAATCCTTGATAAACAATTATTAGCTGTTCACTTTTTATGATTTTCAGTATTTTCCACATTGCCTCTAATATTCCAAATTCTATATAATATATATCATACTTTCTAAATAATTCGATCGCTTTCATTGCATTTTCTTCAACTTCAAATCCTAATGCAGGAAGAAGAAATGTTGTATCTATCAGCAATTTAGGTTTTGTTCTCGTATTCTTCTTGGACAATTATGCTCTCCTCTTCAAGTTCTTTTAATGTTATTTTACCTAGCTTTTTTCCTTTTAAAGATATAGTAACTGCATCCGGTAATGGCTTTATTTCAATTTTATCATCGTAAACTTTTAAAAGTAAACGAGTACCAACATCTATATTTAACTTTTCAGCTATATCTTTTGGTATAACTATTGTTCTTTTCTGTCTAACATAAATAATCCGATTTTCTGAAATTTCTGATCCACCCAGTTATAAGAATTAATCAAGCCTTATAAATAATGCTAACTTAGTATAATATCATAAAAAAATTATTAATCAAAAATAAAGACTTGTCTACTAATTAAAACTAAATTGCTCTTATTGTTAACCGGGGGGTTAACAATGTAAAATTCTAGCTCTTTATAACAATGTATTATTTAACCTATTAAGAAATTTAGATTTCTTAAAATTATAGTTTAGCAAAATTTATTGGAGAAATTTTTATATGAAAGTCAAAGGATTCCAAATCATATAGCATTAAGTAACAGCGCAAGAAGGGCCAACATTGTTGTTAATACTAATACCCTTCTATATGTACCTCGTACATTTTTATCAACTAAGGCAAATGTGGCACCAGCAATAGCAGTTAATGCCAATTCAATAGTTTGGAACGGTCCATGAGCAGTTGAGTAATTTACTCCTCCTTCAGCTATCAAAAACGCACTTAAAATAAGATAAATCCAAGTATATTTTCTCCTTATCAATCTCTTAAAATAATCAAATTTCATCATTCTTTTTATAAAAATTCTTTCTGCAAAAATAGAATTACTTGTTTCTTCAAGGCTTGTTTCTTCAACGAAAGCACTAAATATAAATAAACTAATGATACCTCCTAATATTGTAATTAAAATTTCATAAGATAACCCTTGTGGCAAATTTTTTATATAATAAAAAGAGAAAAGCTTTAGATCTTTCCATAATTCTATTAAAATTAATTGAATTGTTGTCATTAATAACATTGCAATCATGTAATCCCAGAATATTTTTGAATTCTCTTCTAAATCTAGCTTGTAATTTAACTTTATACTCGCTACTTGCTGATCCGCATTTTGACCTCTCTGTATATTTCTAAATCCAACATCGACAATAGATGTTGATTTTAGATAAAATTCTTTTTCATTTTTATAAGAAGAGCAATTATGCCATTCTTCTGTATGCAATTCTGTTTTTGATCTATCCCCCTTTTCTAACAATTCTTCATTATATCTATCTTCATTATATCTACATTGAACAAAGTCACCATGAGGTAACTTTAAAAGGACTTGATAGTTTTCTGGGGGGATTATGTTGATTTGTATTTTGTCGCCGGGGCCTAGGTTAAAATTTGCTTCATATACCGTTGCAATTTCTGTAGCTGTTGGACTTTCATATGTTTCAAAAGTAATAGTCTTCATATTTGATGGTGCTATAGTTCCGAGTTGGACTATAACAAAATTAATTTTTTCAGGTATATCAATACCAAAAATTTTTTTAACAGTAGATCTAGAGAAATATGAAAGTATTTTACCTTCTTCATCCTTTATCTTTAATCCTTTAAAATGTTTTGGAAGTTTTAGAAAGAAATATTTGACCTCAATTAGAGAGTCGTTTCTAAGAGTTAGCTCATATTTTACATAAGCTCTAAGTGGGCCTTCGTGTTCATATATTATCCTAACTCTTTCAATAGTAGGAGTAAAATAGATGTATAACTTAACAATCATTTCCCATATATATTGATTTTGTTGACTTTCATTATAATTTAATCTATTACGTTTTATAATTTCAAGCTTTATTGGAAATATTGAATGAAAACCATCATCATCATATTTTAAAATTGCAACATCTATATCAGGAACTATTTTTTCTGGTTCATACTTTCCTTCTATACTTTTTTCCAAATGCAATTCTATTGTACTGTCATTTCTAAGAATAATTTCTTTATAATCATTCTTTGATAAATATTTTTTGTTACCTTGCACGACAATGGCCATTTTAGGTAAATATAAAAGACCTGTTTTGCCTAATTTTTCATCTTTGATTTCTACTATAACATTATCAGAATTAATATTAACTGTTTTTCGCTCGGCATTACCCACTTTTGCCCACGTTATCAAAAATAATTCCACAAGCATATAAATATTTTTGTTTATTAAATCAAAAATTACTATAATTATAAAGAATTATTAATATTAAATTTGTAATAAATTAGAACCTCTCAAAACGTAAACTTATAAACTTACTCATACAATAAGCTGAGTTACTTTCATATAAAGGTTTTAGTAATTTAATAATTAAATAGTTTATTAATATATGATATTATGAATCGTAATTTAAAAAATAATCCATATATATTAAAAATCATATTAATGTAAATTTTAGAAAATTATGATAAGAGGTATAATTTTATAATCCTGGCTTATAAACTTATAAACTTATAAAAATAATAATTATATGAAGTGCTACAGTACACCTAAAGTAGTGCTAAAGTGGTGAGTAATTTGGGAATAACTTTAGATAAAGACAAAGAAGTTACCAAACGAAATAATAGCGACAATGTACTACACCTAATTATACCAGAAGAATTTGAAAGAACAATATTTATACAAAATAATATACCTGAGCCACCTCATGCTGTTCCTAAAAGAAAAGCAAAAAAACACAATAAATAATTGACTGTGCCTATTACATTTATCAAAATTTAGTTTATCGTCTTAAATAATTAAATTTTCTATAATAACACTTTTTTAAGAGAATTATATTACAAATAATTTTATTGTAATAAATTAAAACTACTAAAACAAATATTATAATAGCTTTTTATTTAAAACATAATGTATTTTTCTTTGAAAAAATCATTTATAATAGATCAATTGTATGGAAGCCATCAAACCAAAATAGAGCATGATTAATGCCATTATAATCAAGAAAATACCGAAGTGCTTATTGCTCAAGAATTTTCTCCCTGACTTCCCTATAATTCCCATCATGCCAAGCCATACAAAGTCCATCCATACATGGCTCGCATACATTATAGAAATACCAAATATGAAACCTAATGAAGTTGCTGATAAAATTAGAATTAAGCCTACAGTAGCCCACCATGATAGGAACAAAGGATTAGATGCAGTTAATAAGAAACCTGTTATAACAGGTCTATTAACAATTTTTGAACCGTTTGAAAAACCTTGGTCTGACACAAAGCCATTATCCTTTAGCCTACTATAACCATCCTTTATAACCATATAAGAGAAGTAAACTATAAATGATATAAGTATAAAACTTAAAACATACTTAATAAGAGCATCGTCTAATAATGCCTTTATTTGTTGCAATAAAAAAGCTAGAGCTACAACAAAAGGCAGCTCAAAAAGCAAGTGACCAAATGCTTCTTTAAAACCGCTAAACCATGAACCCTTTGAGCCTTCTACTATTGCTGAGAAAGTTAATGGTCCAGGAGAAAATGCTCCTGAAACACTTAACGTTATGGTTAATATTATTAGATAATACAGTTCCAACCTTTGCACCGCTCTTACCTAAATTACTACAATTTATAAATTTTAGTATATCAAATTAAAATTTGCTTTAAAGATATATAGGAATGCTTAATAATTATCCTAGCTTATATGCTTTGGTGAAAATTCATGCAAAAAATAATGGCTGCGCCAGGTCCAGTCTCTTACCCTCTTATACTTGCTGAAGATAAAGCCGACATATCAATAGATTTTGATAAAGAAGGCTATTCTGATGTAATTGCAGATTCTATAACATCTTTAATAAAAAGAGGGCTTAAAGTAGATTTCATAACAGTTAAGGAATTATTAGCTGTACATCCAAAGCTAAAAGGACCAAAGATTGGAGTATTTAGAAAAGGATCTGCAGGAGAAATACTTGTTAAGGCTGCAATGGATAAATATAATATAAAAGGAGAGATAATTTATGCTGACAGCTGGCAACAATTGCTTAATTTGCTTAATTCTGGAGAATTAAATAGCGCAGTAGTAAGCATAGCATTAGTAAAGCCTGAGAAAACTCTTGAATCAATGGTAAGCGCCCCGGGTGCTTGTGGGCTAAGCATTAACAAAAAAGAACTAATAAAACCAGTAAAAGATGCATACGAATTAGGAATAAACATAGCAAAAAAGGATCCTGAGGAGGCCGCTGATAGAATAGTGTCAAGGCTTCCTGTAGATGTTCCACGCGATTTTGTATATAAGATAATTACAAATGCTGAATATTTCTTCAAACCAGCAGAAAATATTGATTCGTTTATAGAATTAGTTAAAAAATATACAAAAGCCTGATTTTATTTTATAATTAGCACAATATCATCGAATCAATATGAAATCTCTACTTGTCTCTAAAATAAAAGTGCTAAATTTTAAATCAACAAAGAATTTTTCAAACAAATGAGTAGTTATAGCAAAACAAGGATAAATCAACAGAGGATATTTTAATTAAGTTGTTAAATTTAATGAACCTAGTTTTTCTTATTTAAAATTAATGAAATAAAGAGTAACATAATCTTAAAAACAAAACATATTTTCATCTATCCTAATATAGATATCAAGCTATATGTAATATAAGAAAAGATGTATGCAACTACAAATTGAACAATCAGGCTTAGTAAAGCTCTATGCCAACCTACAATTTTAGCTAATGATAATAGAGTAGCTATGCATGATGAGTAAAATGCTATAAAAACCATTAATGCAAGTGCAGATGCAATACTTAGTGACTTTATTAGCGTGAACCCACCAAATAAAGCCATGAGGCCTAATACTACTTCCTTAAATATCCAACCTCCCATAAGCATAACAGATACTTGCCATGGAAGCCCTAATGGTGCGAATATTGGTTCAATTTCTTTTCCTGCTATTGCTAACCAAGAATTTTCTATATTAAAAGTTATACCGTGAGGTCCAAGCGCTGAG
>NZ_JAGDXI010000005.1 GCF_023256325.1 Caldisphaera sp. | reverse complement strand
ATTAAATAATATTAAATAGAAAATAATATATAATAAATTAATGGAAATTTCAATTACAAAACATTAGATATTGTTTAAAATTTTTATGAATTAATACATTTTATTTTTGAATAAAAACAAATAATATTGTTTAAAGAATATATGCGGGAATAGAAGAATTAGAATATAAGGGCTTTTTGATATAATAAATAACAGGTGAGCAATAATCACTTCAATAAAAAAAGCGTTGATACCCATAGGAGGCTTAGGAACAAGACTCTATCCTTTAACAGTTGATACATCTAAACCTATGGTTAGGTTTTTAAATAATTTTCTTATAGATTTTACATTATCTGAACTAGCATATAGAGGAATTAATGAGGTATTTTTAGGAGTAAGTGGTTTCTATAATTACAGAGATGTTTATGATCATCTTGGAGAAAGATTTAGAATTAAAATTGAAGGTGAAAATAAAATAATAAAAATAAGATATCAGCCAAACGAGGATAGCATTGGTAATGCTCACTCGGTAAAAATAATGGTCGATTATTATGATATTTCTGACGATGTATTAATAATTCAAGGTGACACGGTAGCAAGTATTAATGTTAACAATTTATATAAATATCATCAATCTAGCGAAGCCTTTATGACAATAGTATTGAAAGAAATAACTGACCCAGAAAAATTAAAGCAATTTGGTGTAGCAAAAGTTGATGAGAACATGAAAATTGAAAACTTTATTGAGAAGCCAAGCAATCCTAAAGAGTTGCCTTCTAGACTAGTAAATACAGGAATTTATGTATTATCGAAGGATTTTGTTAAATTTTTGAGGTCTTCAGAGTTTAATGAGATGCTTAAACAAGGAAAAGGAGACTTTGGAAAGGATGTAATACCATACCTTATTTCTAAGAAATATAAAGTTATGGGTTATGTTAGTAATGGTTATTGGTTTGATGTAGGAACTTTAGACAGTTTTATGGAAGCATCATATTATCTTTTGAACAATATAGAAAAAGAAAGACTTGATGTAGAAACCACATATAAAAATGTATATATGCAAGGAAAGAGTAAAAGGTCAAAAAATGATCACATAGAACTAATTGAAAAGATAGCAACAAATAAAGTTCAGTTTGAAGGAAAGAATTTGATTGGAAGGCATGTAAAAATAGGAGAGAATGTAAAAATGTTTTCATCTGTCGTGGATAATTATACTGTAATAAAAGGTGAAAATGAAATCAGAAATTCCATTATTATGGATAGAAGTCTTATAGAAAATGGTGCTATTGTAGAAAAAAGTATAATTGGAAGGCATGTAAAAATAGGAGAGAATGTAAAAATAATTAATAGTCATTTAGGCAACAATGTTATAATTGGAGATGAAACTCAGATAATCAATTCTAGTATATGGCCTCATAGAACTATAGAATCAAAATCTATTATATCTGATAAGAAAATAATATAGAAAGCCATAATTTCAGTTGATTAATTTTATTGAATAAATTAATTTTTATAGAAATTTTATATCGTAATATCAGTCTAATATCAATAAAAAATTTAACAAAAATTAATTTATTCAAGCCTTTAATTAAAAATATTTTATTGATTTTTTAGACTTGATAGCATTTGACTAGCTTTTCTGGCTGCTTCTTTTATATTATCTGCAGAAACGTTGAATATTAGATTAGATTTCTTTTCTTTCAATCTAAACCTATGTTCTCCATTTAAATAATATTCTTCAATTAATTCAAATTCATACTCGTTCATTTTAACCCCTAATATATATAATGTTCTAATCTTATATAAGATTAATAGGAGGGTGAGAGTTCATGGAAAGAGTTCCGGATATAAGAGTTGAACCTCCAGGACCTGAGGCTAGAAATATAATAGAAAAAGATCAAAAATTGTTAATGCAATCATACGTTAGATGGTATCCTTTAGTTATAAAGACAGGTCATGGAGCTGTTGTAGAAGATGTTGATGGCAATAAGTATGTAGATATGAATGCTGGCATTGCGGTTATGGCTTTAGGCCATAACCATCCAAAGGTTGTTGAGGCAATAAAACGTGAAGCAGAAAAGTTACAGCATTATTCTTTAACCGATTTTTATTATGAAGAGGCTGTAAGAAGTGCAGAAAAACTATTGTCTGTTGTTCCAATAAAAAATGGAAGAGTATTTTACACAAATAGTGGAACTGAAAGCATAGAGGGGGCTTTGAAAATAGCAAGATATTATCATGAAGGTAAAAGACAATATATTATTGCATTTTTAGGGGCATTTCATGGAAGAACAATGGGTTCATTATCTTTAACTGCAAGCAAAGCCCATTATAGGGAACATTATGCACCATTAGTTCCAGGAGTAATTCATGTACCATATCCTTATACATATAGATGTCCTTTTAATACTGATGATCCTAAGGAATGTGGTCAATCAGTTTTGGATTATATTGAAGATTGGATATTTACTAAGTTAGTTGAGCCAACGGAAGTTGCTGCAATATTTGTTGAACCAATACAAGGAGAAGGTGGCTATATAGTTCCTCCAGACAACTTCTTACCAGGTTTAAGAAAAATAGCAGATAAGTATAAAATACTTCTTGTTGATGATGAAGTTCAATCAGGTATTGCTAGGACAGGAAAATGGTTTGCAATTGAGAATTGGAATGTGGTTCCAGATATTATAGCTATGGCTAAAGCTATAGGCGGAGGATTGCCATTAGGAGCTATAGTTGCAAAGAGTGAAGTTATGGATTCAATGAAGAAAGGAAGTCATGCAAATACTTTTGGAGGAAATCCAATAGCATTGGCAGCTATGGAAGCTGTTATAGATACTATAAAGGAAGAAAAATTAACAGAAAGAGCTTCGAAGCTTGGTGATATGGTTATCAAATACTTTAATGATCTTAAAGAAGAATTAGAAATAATAGGAGATGTTAGAGGGAAAGGTTTAATGATTGGTGTGGAACTTGTTAGAAATAAAAAGACCAAAGAACCTGCATCAAAAGAATTGGGTAGAATTCTTGAGAAATCATTTAAGCGTGGTGTTTTAGTAATAGGTTCTGGCGTTTCATCAATAAGAATAGCTCCGCCATTAGTAATAGAAGAAGACTTGCTTGCTAAAGCTATTGAGATTGTTGGAGATATATTAAAAGAGGAAAATAAAAGCCTTTGAAGAGGGAAAACTTTGGATCAAGATATAAAAAATAAAATTTTATTTTTATTAGAAAAAAATGAAGGTCTTACTTTTGATGAGATAAAAAAATTACTAGATTGGAAAGGAGATTCAAGACCTTTAAGAATGGCATTATCTGAACTAGTTAGAGAATCTAAAGTCGAAAGAACACCAAATTATGATAGAAAGAGAATGGTTTTTAAGAAAGTGAAGAATAATGGATAAATTGTATGGATTAAAATTGATTAGCATTATTGCATTTTCTTTATCTATCATATCATTTATTTTATCTATCATAGCATATATTAAGTTTAACTCACTAGCATATTTGGGAATTTCATTTTTTTGGATTTTATTATCTATAATATCAATATTATTGGGCAGAGTTTCCAATAATAAAGTAGGCAGAAGATGAATACCTTTTAACATAACCCATTTTTTCCAAATTCTTTAGTATTTTTCCTGATGTTTTATTAGATGTACCAAAGTATTTAGAAAACTCCTTAATAGTTATGTATTTTTTATTAAAGCTACTCAATTCTCTTGCTATTAAGTTCAAATTTAATGTTACTTTTAGATATTCTTTTTTCATTATATCACCTGATATCAGGTAACCTTTTATATAGGTGAGTGTCAGAATAACAAAGGTAAAGAAGGTGAAACGAAAGTGACAGGGAACAATAAAATATATACAAAATATAAGAAGTTAATCGAGCTATTAAACTTAAGGCAATTAGACGTTTATAGAGTAGAAGGAAAAGATGGTAAGATAAAAGAAATAATAAGATTGCTAGATCCTACCACAAGAAAAGTTGCGAATGTTGATCTTAATACTGTAAGAGAATCTCTTAACTATATTGAATTTCTAAACAAAATAAAAGAAGGCGCATCAAAAGAAGGCATAAGTATAAATGATAGAGTCTGGAATAGTACATTAAAACTATTAAATAAAAATAAGTAATTTTTAACATGATTCTATATATTTAAATTCAAGGTTGCAACTAAATATATATACTTTTAAAATACAAAAATAATTGGGCATTAGATATGAGGATAGCGTTAGTTTATGATGAGGGCCAAAATTTGAAACCACTAGATGAAGGCGAAATATTAGCTATTATAGATGAAGAGCAGGAAGTTGTTGAGCAATATGAAAATCCTGGATTTAAGATAGGTAAAGATGTAACAATGGACGCAATAATACAATTAGGTGCTCAAGCTATTATAGTAAAGCATGGTTATTTAGATCAGAAATCATACGATTTGTCTAAGGGTCATCTTGCCTATATGTTGATAGATCAATACAATACATTAACTGAAATAATTGAAAATTTAGATGATGTTAAATCATTGGCCGTCGAGGAATTAAATGGGTTATAATTAATTTATTTCTATCACAAGGATAAGTTTGCTATTATTTAATTAGACTCATTTTCAAATAATCTTATTTCCCTCCAATTAGGATTAAAAAATTGGGTATCATATATGCGTTCGTTTAAATTAAACAATACAGTCATTGTTATTAAAGTAGGCGACATAACTCAAGAAGAGACCGAAGCCATAGTTAATCCAGCAAATTCTTATTTAATTATGGGAGGAGGAGTTGCGGGAATTATAAAAAGAAAAGGGGGAAATAAAATTGAAGAGGAAGCACTTAAATATGCTCCAATAGATATTGGTAAAGCAGTTTTAACTAGCGCAGGAAAGTTAAAAGCAAAATATGTCATACATTCTCCTACAATGCAATATCCAGGGCAAATTACGACGGAAACCAATGTTAGATTAGCCATAAAGGCTGCGTTAAGATTAGGATTAGAAAACAAAATAAAATCTATAGCTTTTCCTGGTATGGGGACTGGAGTAGGGGGAATTCCTTATAATTTAGGGGCAAAGATTCTTTTAGAAGAAATAAAACAATTTATTGAAAAAAACGATAATTTTGATATGATAAAATTAATAGCTTATGAAAAGGAGTTTTATAATGAGCTGGAAAAATATGCAAACTCTATTTTAATAAACGAATTATAGTTTGAAATAAATTATTTTTATTTTAACTCTATACTATTTACAAAAATTAGAAATAAGGGGACAGAGTTGAAAAGTGAGAACTATAAGTTTAAGTGCATTAAATGTGGTTATGAGACTGAAAAAGAAACATTCTTTTGTCCCAAGTGTGGAGGTCTTATGCAAATAGTTTATGATGATTTTAAATGGATTGTCAATTCAAATACTCCATCGATTTGGAGGTATAGATGTATGCTTCCAAGAAGTTGGAAAATTATAACTATGAATGAAGGCTTAACCCCTATAAAAAGGATTAACGGTATTTTGAGTAAGTTAGAAACTAATAATCCGACAGGGGTTTATACTGATAGAGCTTCCTCTTTATTATTATCTTTATTTAATCATAATTTCATTGAAACTATTTATGAAGAAGATTTTACTATTTCCCTTTCACATTATGCTAGAAAAGCTGGAGTAAAATTAAAAGTAAAGGTAATACCAGATCAAGCTGATCCACAAGACCTCATTATTATAGCTAGACTTGGTTCTGAAATACTATTTACGGAAAAAAATGATAAATATGGATTAGTTTATGAAAATCCATATACAATTGAAGGATTAAAGACGATTTCTTATGAAATTTATGAAACAAAACCAAAAGTAGACAAAATATATGTGCCAGCGCAGTCCGGTATTTTAGTTTACGCAATAGCTAAAGGATTTCAAGAGTTAAAGGAACTAAGAAACGATTTTAAAGAATATGAAATAATAGCTGTTAAGTTACGTTATGCAAATTTGCCAGATATTTTAAATTATTCTAAGTATAAAATTAAAATTTCTGAGGTTTCATCAAAAGATGCTTTGGAATCTATAATTGATTTGTCTAAAAAGGGTCTAAACTTAAAGCCTCTAGCCTCAGTTGCGTATTCTATGGCAAAGATTGAAAGTGATGGAATAGCAATTATTACTGGAAAAAGAAGAATCTATATGTCTAATGCAATAAAATATACAGAGTTAAGGAAGGACATTATAAATTTGTTTTCAGATAATAAAAAAAGAACTGCATACGAAATTTGGAATGATTTAGGAAAGTATTCATTGAAAGGCGTATACAAATCACTTATCATGATGGTGAATAGCGGTGAATTGTGTGAAGATTTTATGCTAAAAGGGCAAAGGAAAATAAAAGTTTATTGGAAGTGTAATGATTAAAGTTTCATCAGAATATCACACAGAGAATTTATTTTTATAGCATTATATTTTTTAAGTAAATTTTCATCAATTGGTACACGTATATCACCATTTGTTAAATATATTGTCTTTATTTTTGCCTCACTGAATGAAATGATATCATATATAGTATCCCCAACAGCGAAAATTATATCTTCAGGTCTTAATGAAGACTTTTCTAAGGCTAAAATTGTAGGTTCTGGATCAGGCTTTCCTCTAATAACATCATCGCCAGATATTAAGATATCTGGATTAATATTAATTTTTTCTAATACCTTTAAGGCAGTAATTTTTAATGATGAAGTTACTATAAGTATCTTTACATGGTTCTTTTTAAGAGTATTTATTAGCTGTACAGCGCAAGGCATTGGTTCAGCGTATTTCATAATATAAGGTGCAAAAATAGAACTTTTAATTTCTAATAACCTTTTTGCAAGTTCATTCTTTTGGTTAATATCATTAATTCCTGCTTTTTCTATTAAAAAAAGAGCTATATCCATAGCTCTTTTACCTAATAAAGATTCCATATCTATTTTTAATTTAAAGCCTAATTGTTTTAGAGAAAGTTCCCAGGCTATTTTGTGGGCCTTAGCTGTACTAGCTAGCGTTCCATCTAAATCAAACACAGCTCCTTTCAATTTCAATCCCTATCGTATCCGATAGTAGAAAAATATAAACACAAATTTTATATTTTACAGAAATAAAAATTATTTAAGGGATAGAACATTTAAATTAAACAAAGAGAGTGCAAAAAATGCCAAAAGAAAGAAAAAAGATGTTAAAAGGCATAATTTCATTAATGATATTAAAGATGCTTTATGAAAAGCCTATTCACGGTTATGAAATTAACAAAGAGATTTCCTCGAAAATAGGAGAAGAGCTTTCTCCAGGTTATGTCTATGTTTTGTTAAAGGTTATGTCTAATAAAGGTTTGATAAATGCAAAAAGGGAAAGTAATAGTAGAGGTCAAAAGCTTACAGAATATTATATAACAGATAAAGGAATAGATTTCCTTAGAAAACATAAAAATGTTTTAGAAAAAGGTAGATTAATGATTGATGAGATATTAAATATTATAAATAAGATTGAAAAACAGACATGACACTAAGTTACTTTATAATTTCTTTTGCAGTTTCTCCAATTATTTTGATTCCTTCTTTAAGT
>NZ_JAGDXI010000033.1 GCF_023256325.1 Caldisphaera sp. | reverse complement strand
TTAGTGTAGCTGTATCATCAATAAATTCAACGGTCTCAAGCCTGAGCAAACAACTGTCTTCATTAAGCAATACAGTCTCAAGCATGAGCAGTTCACTATCATCTCTTAGCACAACAGTCTCATCTCTTAGCACAACAGTCTCATCTCTTAGCACAACAGTCTCAAGCATGAGCAGTTCACTATCATCATTAAGCTCATTACCAAGTACTGTATCATCCGTTAGTTCAACTGTATCAACTGCATCTAGTAGAGCTCAGAGTGCTGAATATTACGCATTGGGTGCACTAGTATTAGCAGTGATAGTATTAATTGTAGTAGCATATATGGCCTTTGCTAAAATGTAAACCTAAATTCAAATATATTTTTTATTTTTTTCTTTCCATTTGTTTTTGGTGTGTAGATTGAGAAAAGTGTTTGTCTTGGGTTTAGATTCATTACCACCTAAAGTTTTATACGAAAACTATGGAGAAGGTTTAGATTCTATTAGGCAATTAACAAATGAATCTCAAAATTATTTGATGAAAACCTGCCACCCGCCGATAACTGTACCTGCATGGATATCAATGTTTACAGGGAAAACACCTGGTGAATTAGGAATTTATGGTTTTAGGCATAGGAAGCCTGGTACTTTTGATTCTTATGTAGTTAATTCTAATGACGTTAAAGAAAAGACTATATGGGATGAATTAGCTAAGTTTAACATTAAAACAGGATTATTTGGAGTTCCTCCAACTTATCCTCCTAAACCAATGAATGGCTTTATGGTTACAGATTTCAATACTCCTGGTAAAGAAAAACCTTACACTTTTCCACCATGGTTAAAAAATGAAATTGAAAATAAAATTGGGGAATCTCCAATATTCGATGTAGTATATAGGACTGAAGATAGAGATAAAGCATATTCTGATCTGATGGAAATGATAGATAATCATCAAAAAATCCTTAACTATTTAGTAAAAAAAGCATGGGATCTATTTATTTATGTTGAAATAGGAGTTGATAGAGCTCATCATATGTTTTGGAAATATTTTGATAATACCCATCCAAGGTATGAATATAATGAAAAGTTCAGTAAAGCAATTCCAAATGTTTACAGAAAGATTGATAATTGGTTTTCTAAGTTAATTAAGGAACTACCAAAAGATACAATTTATGTTATTGTAAGCGATCATGGAACAAAAAGCATGAAGGGCTCTTATCCTATAAATCAGTGGTTAATGCAGCAAGGCTTTTTAAAAATTAAAAATGAGACAAAAGAAGGAGAAGATTTATTACCTGATAATATAAATTGGAATGAGACAAAAGTTTGGGCATGGGGAGGTTATTATTCTCGCTTTTTCTTTAATATTAAAGGAAGAGAACCTAAAGGAATTTTAGAAAAAGAAGAGATAGAAGGTTTAATAAAGGATTTGAAAAACTCTATATCAAAAATTAAAGGACCTAATAATGAGCAGTGGAAGAATGAAGCCTATACCCCTCAAGAAATTTATCCAGAAATAAAAGGGGATGCACCAGATTTAACAGTTTATTTAGATGATTTGAATTGGAGGCCAATAGGTACAATAGGTTACAAGAGCATGTATTTAGAGAAAAATGATAAAGGGCCAGATGATTCTATGCATGATTGGTATGGTGTGTTTTCTATTTATGATCCAGAAGGAACAATAGAAAAAGGTAATAAAGGTGTTATAGAGATAAATAAAATCAAAAATGTTTTAGAGCAATTAATTTTAGGAAAGTGATTGTTAACTGGGGGGTTAACAATTAGCTTAAATTTGACTCTATTTTTATTTATATGGGAGAAAATTTGATAGGTATACCATTAGCAATAACATCATCTATTGTATCTTTTATTTCAGCATTATTTATAATAAGGTCATGGATTAGTGTTGCTAAAAGAGAGGGATTAGTTGGTAAAGATATAAATAAAGCCGATAAACGTGAAGTTGCGGAAGCTGGTGGAATATGGGTTGTTATATCATCAATATTTGGCCTCTTATTATTTGAAGCAGTTTATGTTTTTACACAAAACAAATATTTTTATTTGCTTTATTTTTACTCAATAATTACTTTACTGATTTTATCTTCTTTTTTAGGCTTTATGGATGACATTTTGGGATGGAAAAAAGGGGTACCTCAATGGATAAGAATACTAGCTATGGTACCAATAGCTTTACCATTGATGATCGCTAAATATAACTCTTACATATTATCTATACCATTTTTTAACAAAATTTATTTAGGTATTTTATATCCTTTAATTATTATACCTATAGGAGTTTTAGGTGCTAGTAATGCTTATAACATGATAGCAGGTTATAATGGTTTGGAAGCCGGTAATGCTATAATTCTTTTAACATTTACAATGATTTTCGGTTTAATTAAGGGAATAGAAATTGTAGTATATGTTAGCATAATTTTAATGGGGGCTTTGATTGCTTTCTTGATTTATAATTGGTATCCAGCAAAGGTATTCCCTGGTAATACTTTTACATATGCTATAGGAGCGTTATATGCAGGTTTAATAATATTAGGTGATATACCCAAGTTTGGCTTAACAATGTTTTTCCTATATTACATAGAACTAATTTTATTTATTAGGGGTCTTTTCCATGGAGTTTATAAAGAAAACTTTGGGAAAGTTGAAGGTAACTCTTTAATGCCGCCATATGAAAGGTCTTATAGTATTACGCATTTAGCTATAAAGGCTTTAATAAAGATAAGAGGTAAAGCAACAGAAAGGGGTGTAGTAATTTTTATTTTTATACTTCAAATCATTGTTGGTATAATTTCCTTATTTTTATACATTTAATTTTAATTCAAAAACTATGAAACCTTCTGAATTTGAAGTAAAATTCTTGCTCATATGTCTTATATTTTCCAAATATCCATTAACTAAAAATGGAGGATTCGTTTCTAATATTGTTAATTCGCCATTTGAATATATTTTTCCAGAATATTTGGTTATAGGATACCAAACCCAATCGTTAACAAATCCTTTAACATTTTTCAAATTAGCTTTAACTTCTTTTAGTTTAAATTCGTTTATTAATTCTTTAATGTCATATACCTTGCCATCTATAAAATAAAACATATCTATTTCTTTAAATCCAAGAGCTTTAGCAAGTTGCACTGATGGAACATTTTTCTCATTAGCTGCTAACCTGAATATTTTCTTTGGACTTAATTCCATAGCTTTTTTAGCTAATGCCTTTCCAACACCTTTCCTTCTTATTTCTTGTTTAACTCTTATTCCCTCGAACCATGTAAAGTCTTCGAATATTCTTGCATGTATTATACCAAGAATTTCACCATCACTAACAGCTTTTATAAAAAGACCTTCTTTTACCCATTTGTCAAAGTATTCAGGTATATAATCTCCCCACATCCAAGTATTTTCAGTAAGCTTATTTATCTTATCCCTGTCTTCTGGTACTACCTTTTCAAATCTTAATGCTTGGAACAATTTTACCCCCATTTTAATGTATACTAACCTGTTCAAATATTTATATGAGAAAAGTTTATAAGTTTCGTATCGAATAATAGATACGGGTGAGTAGAATGGGTTGGGGTAGAAACAACTGTTGGTACCCAGGAAATATTAATATATATCCGGGAAATGGGCCCTTCAATTATTTACCTCCATGGGAAAGGCCAGGATTTTACTTAAGGTACGGATATGTTCCAGCAATGTTTCAAGGTCTTCAAATATCAAAGGAAGATAAAATATTATGGCTTGAAAGCCTTAAGAGTAATTTAGAAAATGCAAAAAGCAACATAGAAAAGCAATTAAATGAAATTAATAATTTAATAGAAAGCTTAAAGAAAAGCTAAAAATAATATGCTAATCAAATCTTTGAATAAATATAATTAATTGTTTTTTTTAAACCTTCTTCTAAGCTGTAAACAGGTTCCCAATTAAGTTCTTTTTTTGCTTTTTCAATCTTTGCCACACTTTTCTTAATATCGTTTTTCCTAGGTTCATCATATATAGGTTCTTTATATTTACCTATAATTTTTTCTATAACATCTAATAATTCTTTTATTGTTATTTCTTTACCAGTACCGATATTATAAATACCGCTTGCCTTAAATTTAATTGCATTGATAAATGCGTTTGTAACATCTTTTACATATATGAAATCCCTTGTGTTTTTACCATCGCCATGAATTATTGGAGTTTCATTTTTTAATAGCTTTTCAATAAATATTTGTATAACTCCAGCATATGGCCCTTTTTTCATTTTAGGCCCATAAACATTGAAAAGACGTAAGGCAGAACCTTTTAATCCATATTCTTTTATATAAGATAAAAGCATTTCTTCTCCCATTAACTTGGTGAATCCATATAGATTAATCGGTTTTTTTTCATCGTCTTCATCTATTGGCATTTTTTCTTTTTCTCCATAAACTGCTGCGCTGCTCGCTATAGTTATGTATGCATCTAACTTTCTCGCTAACTCCAATACGTTTGATGTTCCGTTAACATTTACTTCTATTCCCCTTATAGGGTTTTCTCTCACTTCATCAACACTTACAATAGCAGCTAAATGGATTATACTAACTTCTTCTCCTTTGAATTTCTCTAAAAATTCTATTTCCTTGTATTTTGAAACATCGCTAATAATTAACTTAGCCCTTCCGTTTATATTATATCTTGATCCAGATGATAAGTTATCTATTATAATAGCATCATTATCATCTTTTAATATATCCTCTATTAAATTACTCCCTATGAATCCAGCTCCTCCAGTAACTATTATCATTTTCTCCCCTGATTAAGTGTAATGAAAAATCTTTAAACTCTTTTATAAATTAAAAACAGGGAAAAGTATTGAGCGTCTCTATAAAGGCTTTAGAAAAAAGCTATCAAAAAAATAAGGTACTAAAAGGAATAAACTTGGAAATTGAAAAAGGCGAACTATTTGTTATATTAGGTTTTTCTGGTTCGGGTAAAACAACTCTTTTAAGATGTATAGCAGGATTAGAAGAAATAGATTCCGGCAAAATATTTATCGATAATGAAGATGTAACTAATTTGCATCCATCCAAAAGAGGAGTAGCCATGGTTTTTCAGAACTATGTTTTATATCCCCATAAAACTGTTTATGAAAATCTCCTTATGCCTGTAGAAGATAAGAAGGATGCAAAAATAAAAATAGATGAAATAAGTAAAGCCTTAGGCATTGGAGATCTTTTAAATAGGTATCCATCTCAATTATCTGGTGGACAACAGCAGAGAGTTGCATTAGCGAGAGCATTAATAAAAAATCCCAAAGTTTTGTTATTAGATGAACCTTTAAGTAACATAGATGCTCCCCAAAGGATATCTGCAAGGAGATTTATTAAGGATTTGCAAAGAAAAGAAAGCATAACAACTATATATGTAACTCATGATCAAATTGAAGCTATGGCATTAGCTGATAGAATAGCTGTTATGAAGGACGGAAAGATATTGCAAGTAGGAACCCCTGAAGAGGTATATAATGAGCCAAAAGATGAATTTGTTGCTTCTTTTATTGGTGACCCTCCAATGCTTATTCTAGATGGGAATTTATTTAATGTACATGGAAAAATAGGCTTAAGGGTTGAAGATATCGAAATAGATACCCATGGTAAATATGAAGGGGAAGTTATAGATGTTGAATTTATTAATGGAAAATATTTAATATATGTAAGATATAATAACAAAGAAATAAGGGGATATTCTGATAGAAAATTCAATGAAGGTGAAAAAGTTAAATTTTCCATAAAGAAATATAGGGTGTTTTAGTTGAAATACTCTGCGCCTTATTTAATTTATATAACAGCTTTAGGAATAATTCCTTTTGTAGCAACTTTTTACATAGCTGGCATAGCTAGTCATCAAGTTATTTTGATATACAAATTATATCCTATAATAGAAATAATTGACAACACCTTTGTATATACTATTGGTGTTTCATTTTTAACTACATTGTTAGGATTACTAGCTGCGATAGCTATAGATTCAATTGATAATAGAAGGGTTCAATTATTATTATCATTTATGGTTATGCTACCCTATACAATACCTTTTACTTCTTCTGCTCTTATTTGGAGTATAAGCTTTTATGGTCCATACGGTTGGTTTACTTATTTGCTTGGAATTAAATATGATCCTTTGTTAATTTCAAGAACAGCAATGCTCAGCGTTATATTAGTAAGCGTTTGGGCAGGAATACCAATGTCTTTTTTGATAATTTTTTCGTCGTTAAAATCTATAGGAAGGGAAATAAAAGAAAATGCATTGATGGATGGAATCCCTAAATCTGAATACTATTCTAGAATAGCAATACCTTTAATAGGAAAAGCTATTCTAATTGTTTTTCTATTGCAATTTGTTTTTTCTCTAGGTGCGTTTGACACACCATATATATTGACAGGTGGTGGCCCATTATTTTCGACTACAACCCTTGGTTTAGCTGTTTATACGATATCGTTTAAATCTTCATTAAGAAATGCTCTTGCCGGAGGTGCATTTTCTGCAGCCATTTTATCTATTATTGCTACGGTTCCAGCATTATTATATGTGAAAGCACTAAAAACGCAAAAGGTTATATTTCCATCATTTAAATTAAGGCTAAATAATAAAATTATGTTAGCTTTGGTTTCAATATTTTTAATACTTTTGCTTTTCTTTTTAGACTTTCCAATTTATTATATGTTTCTATCAGCTTTTAGAAGTCCTGAGTTAGATTTTACAACACCTCCGATACTTATACCAAAAGGGTTAACTTCTACATATTTTATCCAGGCATTATATGAGTCTATACCTTATTTAATAACAACTGTAGTTATAAGCATTATTGGCCCACTTATTTCAATATTTTTAGCAGCTCCTGCATCTTATGAAATATCTAGAGGGAAAAACGCTTGGATTTTACCATTATCTATGTATTTGTATTCTTTACCTGTTATGGCCTTTATAATACCGATTTACATATTTGTTGCTAAAATAAATATATTAAATACATGGTGGGCATTAATTTTAGCAATGCCTTTATATGGAGCATTGTATGCATTATGGCTAATGTATAATTACTTTATGCTCTTGCCAAAATTTTATGATGAGACCGCTGAACTATTTAACATAAAAAGGAAGTTTACAAGAATTATAATGCCATTAAGTAGGCCTGTTTTATTTTCTACGCTTCTCTTATTAATAATAGGTACATGGCATGCTCTTTTTGTACCTTTAGTTTTATCTGAAACTCCCTATAATTTTTCTTTTCCACCTAAAGGAGCGCAAACTCTTTCTATATTTGCTTTACTTGCTATAGGAGATATTGGTGTTAATTGGGCTTTGTTAGCTGCTTCAGCTGTTGTTACAGCTCTTCCAGTAATGATACTTTCATTAATTACAATAACAAGGGTACTAAAGGGATCATATAGTGGAGGAATAAAGTTTATTTAGATAAACAATATGTATTTAAAAATAATATATGTTTTTATATTAATTTGATTAAAAATAATGTGGTGAGAATTTGTCTAAAAGATATAATGACAGTATATCTTCTAAAATGATAGCGGGCATTATTGTTATTGTTATAGTTATAATAGTTGTAGGGGTTGTTTCGTATAACTATTATAGAGAATCTATTAAAACAACCACTACACTCATAACAAATTCTTCATTACAACCTCAAACAATAACTGTTGTTATGTATAGCGGTGGGGGGGCCAACTTTTTAAATAAAACAGTTATACCTATGTTTGAAAAAGAATATCCAAACATTAAAGTAAATTTAGTTACCTATCCGTATAGTCAATATTTTTCAGCAATTTCTACTGCATTTCAAGCAGGTTCTAATCAATATGATATAGTTTTATATACACATGGAACAGCATATCAATTTTGGCCTTATTTGATCCCTTTAAATAATTCTGGCATTAACCAAAGTGATATATTACAAGGCGCGGAAGCCGATGGAGGTATTTATTATAACAAGACATCAAATCAATATGAAATTGTAGGAGAACTTTTTGGGTCAAGCTTTTATATATTTGCCTATAATACAAAGTTATTTAATAACACTTTATTACAGCAAGAGTTTTATAATGAATATCATTTTAGTTTAAACCCGTGGACTTGGAATAACTGGACCCAAGTAATTGATGCTGATCAATTCTTTGTCTCCCATAACATAACAAAGTATGGTTTCTTAATAGCTGATAGCGCTAGCGATAAAGATATAGATTATTCATTTCCGGCTGTATATTATTGGTTCTATGAGCATAACGAAACTGTTAATGGAGGTACATCAGCTGGTATCCCCGGTTGGGGAATTTATTTTTATGGATATATGAGCTCAAATAGTAAATATCCACAAATAGCATTAAACACAAGTGTTGGAATAGAAGCATTAGAAACATATAAGGAATTAATAAGCTATGAACCAAACCCATTACAGCTTCCTATAACCTATGATAATTTACCTGATATTTTGGGTGAAAATGTTTCTCCAGGTGCTTTTATGTGGAATTCTCAAATAGATGCTGTCCCAAGTAACGTAAGTAAATATATAGCATTTGCACCATTGCCTGGAGGATATGCCGAGCCAGGGCCTACATTTTTAGGTATAAGTAAATATTCGACTCATGTGAAAGCTGCAGAGCTTTTCTTACAATTTTTAACATCGCCACAAGTTCAAGTTTTATCTTCTGTTCCAGTTTCAAAGCAGGCATTTAATATGCTAATATCAAACAAATCTTTGCCTTTGCTAGTAAGGGAAAGATATAATGCTACTCTTATAGCATCTCAAAAAGCATATGCAGGTGTTGGTACAGGTGTGCCATCTCAAATTCCAACTTTGTCTACGTATTTAGACAATGGAATATTTTCTTATATAACAAATCAATCTAATAATGCTCAGGAAATTATGAATTCTGTAGTTCAAAAATGGATTGATGCATTAAATGCATATATTTCTTAAATTTATTAATATTTTAAATAAAATCTAAATTAATTAATTTTATTAGTATAAAACGATAGATATTTAAACCCAGAAGATATAAGGTAAAAAAGGATATATTAAGGAGGCGTAGTTTTAGTGAGAAGAATTTACATAGGTGTTTTGTTGGCGATAATGTTAATTAGTTTTGTATTTCCATTTGCATACAACAATGCTAAAGCTGATACAACTCAATATCCTAGACTAAATCAAATAACCTTCATATCATATAACGGAAATGACTTAAACGGCATAGAAGCCTTTACGAGTGGTGCTATAAGCATGTATACTTTTCCAATTCCACCCAATAAAATAACTAGTCTACCTTCAAATTATAGCACTTATATAATGCCAATAGCATTTTATGATGTTTTATTAAATCCATTAAATACATCTTTTGGATTCAATCCGTTTATGTTCCAACCGGTTAGGTATGCAATGAACTATATAGTTGATAGGAGCTATTTTGTGAATAATATATTGGGCGGTTATGGAACACCAACTTATGGACCTTATGCAGGACAATTTGAAGGTCTAATGACTTCAAATGCTTCTGCACCATATATAGATATACATTATAATTTAACTTATGCTAATCAAACTATATACAATACGCTGATTAAACACGGGGCTCAATACATAAACGGTAAATGGTATTATAACGGAAAACCAATAACAATTTATTTCTTTGTTAGAACAGATACAATAGTTAGACAAGAATATGCAAAGTTTTTAGAGTCACAATTACAGCAATTAGGCTTTACTATACAGGAAGTTAGCGGTAACTTACAAAAACAAAATACTGTAATATATGGATCTGATCCACACAATTCTACCTGGAATATAGCTATAGAATCTTGGTCAGGAGGATATAGCTATTATGATTATGGATTGCCTATAGAATTTCTGGCACCATTATTCGGAGCAGTTCCTGCTACAAGTAACATAAGTTTAACTTTTGGAGCATATAATGATAGTATGTACGAAACTCCAGATTTGTTTAATACAATGTCTAAATTAGATGCAATATCATTACAATTGTATTTCACTCAATTTAATACATCTAAACAATATTATAATTTATTAAGCCAGCTAGTGTCTTTAGGTATAAATGATTCAATTAGAGTATTTGTGGCAGAATCACAAATACCGATTTATGGAAGCTCTATATTGCAAGGAGTTTTACCATCAGTTTCCTATGGTAGCGTATTAAACACTCCAAATTATATGACTATGTCTACTCCTACTGGAATTACAACAATAGGCGTTAGATATTTATCTCAAGGATCAATGAATCCAGGTCTTGGATTTACAGATGCCTATTCTGTTGATTTAGCATATTCATTGATTTATCCATTAAGCGAAGCGGGTCCAAACGGGTATTCAGTACCAACAGGAGTAATACTAAAGGTTGTAAATGAGTCAAATGTATCAAATATACCTGTTCCCACTAATGCCATAACGTTTAATACTAGCACGTTACAAGTTCAGTACGTTGAACCAAATACAACGGCAGAACTAAGTGTAATAGCTAACTTTGCTCCGCTAATGAATAATGATAAATTTGCAGACAACCAAAGCATAACTTTAGCTGATATAATAAACATATATCTTGAGGCTCAAAAAATGCTATCTCCAAGCAGCTCAATAAGCGATCCTGCCGTAGAGAGCTTTTATTCATTTGCTATGTATCCATCAGTAATAGGATTCAAAATAATAAATTCTACAACTATACAGATATGGGGTGATGTAAAGTTCTTTGATCCATTATATGCAGCTGAAACTTTATTAGGTGACTTCTTACCCTTAGGAGGTTATAGCCCTGCAGAGTTCTTCCCGTGGCAAGAATATTCTGCAATGAATTGGGTCGTATCACATGGATTAGCTGCATGGGATGACTCTACTGCAACTGCAAAAGGTATAGATTGGTTAAGCATAGTTAGTCCAAAAGACGTAGGATATATGATGCAGGCTTTGAATAATTATTCATCAACAGGTTACATACCTCAAGATCTAATGGAGGTTCAAAAATTAAGCGGTTTCAATTTAGTAAATGAAACAACAGCAGTTCAAGGATATAAGAATTTAATTAACTTTATCAATAAATATGGGAATGCTTTTGTGAGTGATGGTCCATTTATATTAACTAGCTATAGCGTTACTTCAGGAGGGGCAGTTGTAGTTAGGAATCCAAACTTCAATTTATCATTACCTAGTATAGTATTCCAGATTCCAATGCTATATACATTAAACTTCCAAGTTCCATCAATAGTTGGGGCAGGGCAAACATTAACAGGTCAAGTATTGCAAACTCCTGATGGATCTAAAGTAACAACTCCTGCACCAAATGTTATAGTTTATGCTCAACTTGTTAATAGTAATGGAGAAGTTGTAAGGGTTTATAACGTTACAACAAATTCCAATGGTCAGTTTTCATTTACCCTACCAACAGGCTTAAATGGTAAATATTATTTAAGAATATTTACATATACGTATCAAAATATAATGATGGATCCCACAGTTTATACATTATTAGTAGTTCCTTCGATAACAACCACAACATCTACAACATCAACCACAACCTCAACAACATCTACAACATCAACCACAACCTCAACAACATCTACAACCACTCCACCGCCATCATCATCAACAGTCACAATAGTAGTTGCAGCAGTTGTAGTCATCATTGTTATAGTTGCAGCAGTTTTATTAATTAGAAGAAGATAACAAATCCATTAAAAAACTTTTTTAACTTTATACCTCTTTTTTATTTTTGGATACAAACCTGGTGTTAAAAGTTATGGGATATAAGTCATACTTAGCTAAAGAAATTATAATTTATATAACAGTATTGATAGCTGCTATGAGTTTGCTATATCTATTAACATATCCCGTAATACAGGAAGTTCTTAAAGCAACAGTGCAAACAGAAGCTGAAGGATTTAAGCAAGCAATATTAAAGCACTCTGCAGGTCACGGTAGTATAAACCTAACAAATATTAACATTTTAGTAAATAAATATAAGGATTCTTTGATGACAGCCTATGGCCTAAACCAACCTCTTTATTTAAGATATTTCATCCAGATGAAAAATCTATTAACATTCAATTTCGGAAATGCATATTTTTTAGAGGCACCTAACGGTAGCCATAAGGTATATGTTATTATTGCAAGTTATTTACCTTACACGATAATATTATTTACTACAGGTACATTAATAGTAATATTTGCAGGTACTTTAATTGGATTGTTATCAGCAAGGTATGCAGGTACAGTATGGGATAAAATAGTTCCAACTATTGCCGTTATACACTCAAGCTTACCTACATGGTGGTTGGGTTTTCTTTTGATAGCCGCATTAGCATATGGTGTAAAAGTTTTCCCTCCAGGAGGAATAACGTCAATTCCTCCTCCTAAAAGTCCACTTATGTATTCTATAAATATGCTTTATCATATGGCGCTTCCTTTATTGGCATTTTTTATAGTCAATGTAGGAGGATTTGCGTATGTTGTAAGAAGCTTAGTCATCAGTACAACAAAGGAAGACTTTGTTATGACTGCAAAGGCCAGAGGATTAAGCGATTCAAGGATATTATATAGGCATATACTAAGAACTGCGTCACCATCTATATCTACTCAAGTGGCATTAGCTATAGCTGGTTCTTTTGCCGGAGGATTAACAACAGAAATTGTGTTTAACTGGCATGGTGTTGGATGGTTGACATACGTAGCGATATTGCTAAATGATTTGCCTGTAATACTTGGGATTAACTTTGTTTTGACTGTTATTCTTTTGCTGGCTTTATTTATAAATGAATTAGTAAAAGGTTATTTAGATCCAAGAATTAAGGCAGGTGGGTGATATGGCGACAGAAACTGGGATAAAGCTATATGTAAATACAATAATAAAAAATAAGTCAGGCTTGATAGGCTTAATAATGATTATCTTTTTTGTAGCCTTATCTATTTATGCAGTAACCAGTTTTGGAAAAGTGTCTCCACAGTGGGAAAACTCTGTCTATTGGGAAACATACCCAAAAAACGCAATGCCTTATTGGATGTCATATTTTAATCCTTCAAAAATATTTGGAACAAAAACTATATCTACAAGTCCTTTATCTATTTATTCATCAAGCAGTTATGATATATATCAGTTAAATTATAATTTTACTTGGACTAAAGATAAACCCCCAACAGACGTAGTTTTTTATATAGAAACATCTAGCCCTATTCAAGCAATGCAGATATTATGGATAAAACCAGATGGGACTAATATTACTTTAAGCTCAAATTCTCCTACTAGCATTACAGATCTAATAAGTTATTCCAGCTCTATTGGCAATTATATAAGCCAGCAAATAGGTTATGTACCTTCTTCTTCAACGTCACAAACCTATTCTCAAGCCTTATTTGGATATGAAGGAAAAAATTTATTAAACGGTACTGTTGAAAAGGGTTTATATAAGGTTTCAATAACTATCGTTACTTCCCCAAATACTAAAATATTATCAAATAAAATTTACTTAGAAGGCAACGCATATGGATTATTTGGTACAGATATATACGGAAGGCCAATAGATTTAGGTATTCTATTAGGATTCCCAAACGCTTTGGAAATAGGATTGCTCACATCAATAATATCAGTTATAGGTGGAGTTATTGTAGGGGGTATATCAGGCTTTCTTGGAGGTAAAACAGATTCTGCTATGAACTGGATAACTTTGGTGATATTAGTTTTGCCCGCTTTACCGTTTTTAGTTGTCTTATCTTACATTATGAGGCCTAACTTATTTCTAGAAGCATTATTAATAGCATTTTTGTCTTGGCCTTTTTATGCCATAATAGCAAGGAGTTCTGCACAATCAATAAAAAACGAGACGTTTGTAGAGGCTGATAAAGTATTAGGCATACCTTCATATAGGATATTTTTCACTCATTTTCTTCCAAGGTTAACACCATTTGCAATAGCATATACAGCACTAGGTGTGCCTGCTGCTATAATATTGGTTGAGACCCTTGCTTTCTTAGGTCTAACCCCAACGGGTTTAGTAACATGGGGTTCGATTTTAAACAGTGCAGAATCAAATTTGGCAGCTGTAAATGGATGGTGGTGGTGGATTCTCTTCCCAGGCGTTATGATAATTTTGGTTTCTATTCCATTTGTGATGATAGGCTTCTCTATAGAAAAGGCTGTTTTCGGAGGTAAGTAAAATGCCTATATTGTCTGTTAAAGATTTTTCTATACACTTTTATACGCCTAAAGGTGTCAGGA
The DNA here is from genome assembly GCF_023256325.1 of Caldisphaera sp. GTDB lineage: Archaea > Thermoproteota > Thermoprotei_A > Sulfolobales > Acidilobaceae > Caldisphaera. The sequence goes on along the minus strand of NZ_JAGDXI010000033.1, from coordinate 31,711 downwards.
AAGCTGTTGATAAGGTTAATTTAGATTTAAATAAAAAAGAAGTCATAGGAATTGCAGGAGAAAGCGGTTCAGGAAAAAGCACATTAGCAATGGGTATTATGCGTTTAATAACGCCTCCTGGAAAAATTGTTGGAGGCAAGGTATTGTTTAATAATGAGGATATATTATCATACGATGAGGATAAGTTTAACAAGGAAATTAGATGGAAAAAAATATCTATGATATTTCAAGGGTCTATGAACGGTTTTACTCCAGTTTTTAAAATAGGTCAACAAATTGAAGAAGTATTAGAAGTTCATGAATATAAAGGGAATTTTAAAGAAAGAGTTAATGAGCTTTTAAAAATGGTAGAGTTAGATCCTTCAGTATCAGATAAATATCCTCATGAACTATCTGGCGGGATGAGGCAAAGAGCTTTCATTGCTATGGCATTGGCTTTAAATCCTGAGATACTCATTTGTGATGAACCTACAACAGCCTTAGATGTAATAACACAAGCAAAAATAATCAATTTATTAAAAACATTAAAGAAAGAACTTGGCTTATCTATAATTTTTATAACTCATGATTTGGCGCTTCTTTCAGAAATATCTGATAGGCTATATATTATGTATGCAGGAAGCATAATGGAAAGTGGTTATTCATTAGACTTATATAAAAATCCAAAGCATCCATATACTCAGTTATTAATGGATTCTATAGCAGATATTAATAAGGACTATATAAAAGGAATTCCAGGATTTATGCCTGATTTGGCAAACTTACCTAAGGGATGTAGGTTTAGTGATAGGTGTCCATACGCAATGGAAATATGTAAACAGAAAGAACCCGAATTGAAAAGAATAGAAGGTGATAGATATGTCTCATGCTGGCTATATTGATCCCAATGTATTGATACAAACAGAAGGATTGAAGGTATACTTTGTAAGGGGTGGATTTCTGGCTGAAAAACAAATAACCAAAGCAGTTGATGGAGTTAGCATAAAAATTAATAAAGGAGAAGTAATGGCGTTGGTTGGAGAAAGCGGATCAGGTAAAACAACTCTAGGTAGAGCTATGATAGGATTACAAAAGCCAACGGAGGGTAAAATTATATATAATAGGGACAGTAGTCCTGTTGTAATTACTCCTAAAACTAAGATTATAAAACATATAAGAAGAGAACTGCAAATGGTTTATCAAGATCCATATTCATCTATAGATCCTTATATGAAAGTATATGATGCTTTAAGCATGCCATTAAAATATTCTAAAATTAAAGATAAAGAATATATTAATAAAAAGATTGAAGAAGTGCTAAACATGGTAGGCCTTCCACTTGATTTGATAAATAACTATGTCTTTCAACTATCTGGAGGTCAAAGACAAAGGCTTAGTATTGCTAGAGCTTTATCTTTAGACCCTAAATTTTTAGTAGCCGATGAACCAGTTACTATGCTAGATGCCTCACTAAAAGGGGAAATTGTGGATCTATTGAAAAAGATAAATAAGCAAACCGGTATAACCATTTTGTTTATAACACATGAATTGCCAATAGCAAAGATAGTAGCAAACAGGATTTCTGTTATGTATAAAGGAAAGATCGTTGAAAGTGGTAGGGCTCAAACTGTTCTAAAAGACCCTTTACATCCGTATACTAAGGTCTTATTAGAGGCATATCCAAAGATTAATCCAGAGAGTAAAGATACTATAAAAACAATTAATGTAAAAGAAAGTAAGATAGATACTTCTAAAATTCAAGGATGCCCATTTTATGATAGGTGTCCTTTTGCGACTCAAAAGTGTTTAGAAAAGATGCCTGATATTAAATCAATGAGTTCTGATCATGAGGTAGCTTGTTGGTTATATTAGGTGATTTCAAATGAAAAGCTATTTTATAGAAATAATTATTGGCGTTTTGCTTTTGTTTTTTTCTTTCATGTTAACATATATTGGGATGATTTTTAGTAATTTATGGATATTAGTAATAGCCTTATCCATGAGCTTAGCTGGAGCTATGATTGGAATAAGAGGATTATTACATTTTTTATCTAAAGTGTTTAAATGATTTTAGGGCTTAAGAAAAATATTTTAATTTCTTATTGGCAAATAGAATGGGGGACTATTTTGAAAATAGCGGTAGTTGGCAGTAGAGGATTTGGAAGAGTTCATTTATATGCTCTAAATAAATTAAAAGATGAAGGTTACGATTTAAAAATATATGTATTTAGTTCTGATAAAAACGATGCTGATAATTTAGCAAAGGAATTTAAGGCATCTGGTATTTTTACTTCTTATGATGAAGTATTAAACTCTGATGTTGATATCGTTGATTTAATAGTCAGCCATGATGCTCATTTAGACATGAGTATAAAGGCAATGGAGAAGAAGAAGCATGTCCTGCTTGAGAAACCTATAGCAAGGACAGTTGAAGAGGCTAATAAAATAATAGAAAAAGCTAAATCAAGTAGAGTTAAGTTTATGGTGGCTGAGAACTATTATTTTGATACCTCTATAAGAAAAGCAGTCGAAATGATTAAAGAATTAGGCAAAATATATACGATTATTGTAAGGTATACTACTTTTAATCAACCTAGGACTTGGAGAAAAATTAAGACTTCTATGGGGGGAGGATCACTAATAGATGGTGGGATACATTTGGTTGATACTTTACTTAATTTAGGAGGAAGCTATGAAAAAATATGTTCATCAAATTACAAATCGATTGTCGATATGGAAGGAGAAGATACTAGCTTCTCATTAATCAAATTTAAAAATGGGGCTAATGGTTTGCTGATGTTTAGTTGGGGTATGAATAATTCCCCAATGGTTCCTGCTTTTGAAATATATGGAGAAAAAGGAACTATTTATGAAGACCCCTATACTAGAAAAGTTGAAATTTCAGGTAAAACGAGATATGTTAGAAGATATGGAGATCTGATATATAATAATAACAGAATAGAATTACCTGACAGCGATTCAATAAAAGATGAGCTTAAAGGTTTTATTGATTCTATAATAGAAGAAAAAAATGTTCCAATGCCTCCAGAAATAGCTTTAAGAGATCTAAGGGCAGTCTTGGATATATATGAATCCAATTGTTTATGAAAATTTTATCTAGTATTTAAAATAACTTAATTATGTAAGGTTCAAACACTACTTATAATAAAATGAGCTTAAATTCTATAGAACCTAATTAGTAAAAATAATATTTGTTAATTCTAATTTGGATAAAAATGCGTTTATATTTTGAAATAAATATAAGTTGTAGTTAATGGGAAAAATTTTATGGATTAGCTTAATAGCTTTAATATTTTTTCCCTATAAGGCGATTCATTTATGGCATCATTTAAAACTTTTTGATCTCTGGCCTTCATATCTTTTGGCAAACTATTTTGAGCCTGTAATCTCATTGCTATAACTTGTTTTGCCACATTATCTGGTAGAGATGAGATGATTTTTAAGTTTATTTTACAAACGTTTTTATATTGAATATCGTTTGCATTTTTCTGCAATTCTTTTAAAAAATCAGTTAAAGCGTTAACTACTTCTTCTTGTTTTAATCCCAATAATGAAGAAAATACATTTTTTAAGACTTCTTCTTTTTTATCATCAGGAGAGGACAATAAACCTTTAACATCTAAAGACATGAATATCACCTATTCTATAATATGTTTTATAGATTAAAAATTTATGTATTAGCATTTTTATATTTTTTATAATTAATACATTTTTTAGAAATTTCATAAAAATTATCTATATCTCTCAATGTTATTTTATTATATTCTCCATTTTTATCTTTGTGCAATAAATATTTCTTGTATATTTTTGTCTTTATATCATTTTTGTCAAAATTTTTTAAAATCATCATAATTATATCCTTTACCACTTCATTTTCACATAATAAAAATAAATCGTTTGGTTCATTGTTTTCTTTTTCATCTATTTTGTATAGGCAATTAAAAGCTGTTTCATAGTAGTTGAGAAATTCTTCGTGGCCCAATGAATAATTATAATAAAAATATAGAGTTGACTCAATACAGCTTTTGCCAAGCCCTTTTTTAATTAAGTTTTTAATGATTATTATTATTTTATTATCGCAATTATTTTCACTCATAGCTATCAATTAAAATATATGAATTAACATTAAAATATTATAAGGTTTGAATTTAATTGAAATAAAAATTGTTTTAATATTGTACAGCAAAATTACAAAGTAAATTAAGCACATTATTGTTTTATTAAGTTACATATAACCTAGTCTTTTTAATCTATCTTTAACTTTTTCTTCATCTTCCTTTGACATAATTTCTCCAGAAGACTGTTGGAGAAGCTCATTTAACATAAATTCTATTAATTCTTCAACTGTATTGAAAGTTCCTTGATCTTCTAGGTATTTTTTTACTTTATCATATAATTCCTTTGATATATAAACAGTTTGTTTATCTTGGCTCATCTTAAACACCTAATTTAAATTTATTCTTAAAGATATTAAAACTTTTTCCAATAATCTATCTTTTAAAACTATAGTCTATTTCAAATTTAAATAAGTAAGATAATTTATGTTAAGCAAATTAAGTTTTAATTATTATAATCAGCCTCTTATATAAAATTTAAAATATAGCTTATAAATATAAAATAACTAAAGTTTTAAGTAAATTAAGGTGCAAAAAATGTATCGTTTAGGAGTAAAACCAAATATAAATAGACCCTGCAGGGCTGTATCAATTATGAGCGGTGGTCCTGATTCTACATGCTATACAGCTCTATGGCTTTCTAGAGGATGTGATGTGCACGCTTTAAGCTTTCTTTATGGGCAAAAAGGAGCTAAAGAAACCGAAATAGCTAAGAAAATGGTAGAAAAATTAAATTCATTGTCTTTTAATAAATTTGGAAAAATAGTAGAACATAAAGTTGTTGACATGTCTTTTATGGCAGAAATTTGGAAAAATACTCAATTAACTGATAGTAATGTGAATGTGGAAGGAATATATAAACCAAATGTTGTTGTTCCTATAAGAAATGTTGTTATGTTATCAATTGCTACCGCATATGCTTATACAATATCAGAAACATATAATCAAAACGTTTACGTAATTTATGGATCGCACTATAATGATATAGTACCTAGGCAGGACACTTATGAACCTTTATATCCCGATTGTAGCCCTGAGTGTATTGAATCTCTACAATCTTCATTTAGGATATGCCATTTTAGAGGGGAAAGAAATATAGAAATTTGGTCACCAAGTAAAGAAGGTCTGAAAAAGAGTGATGTTTTGAAATCATGCTTTGAAATTATTGGCAATTCCATTTACGATACATGGAGTTGTTATTTAAGTGAAAAATATCATTGTGGAAAATGCGAATCATGTAGAAACAGGAACAACGCTTTTATAGAGGCTGGCCTAAAGGATTGTACAAAATATTTAGTTCCTCCATCAAATCCAGAGGAGTTTGTGAAGATTAATGATTACTATGTAAGAAAGGATTGTATTTAAGCTATTTTAAGAGACTTCCTTAACTTTTTCTTTATAATAAGTTTTTGATTGTACCTTAAAAGAATGATTGGTATTACAAATGGTAAAATTAGTGGAAGGCTTTTCAAAGAATCCAGAGCAATATGCTTTAGCAAATTATCATCTGGGTTAACTCTGTCTCTGTGAATTATGTAATAATCATTATATTCTCTAATATGAATGCAACTTCCATCTATTAAAGTCTTTCTCCAATCTAATTTTTCTCCATTGTACTCTCCTAGAGATCTTTTGTAACCTTTGGTTTTTGGTAGCTGCGTATTTGATTTTCTTATTAAGATATGGTAATGAAAAGGTTTATGCAATAAATACTGTTCTATTTCATCTAAATCCCTTTTGTTTTTGATTATTTCTGACACGTTTTCCATTAATTTACCCTCTAATTCTCTTAAACTTCCCTTTTCAATAAGCTTATGTTTGAGGATTTTTAAAAAAAGTATATAACTATTTTAAACTTAATTTAATTGGATTTCTACGCTTTCTCAATTTCATTTATTTTTTCTTTTATGAAGCTGTAAAGTTTTTCAACATTATATTCAATGGAGTTTCTAACCGTATCTAATAATAGGTCATATTCTTTGGGTTCATCGTAAGGATCATTTATACCAGTAAAATTTTTTATTTCTCCTTTTAGCGCTTTTTTATATAATCCTTTGGGATCTCTTTTTATACATTCTTCGATTTCGCATTTAGTGTATATTAGAAAAAATTTAGCTTCTTCTCTTATTATGTTTTTTATTTCATTTCTAACATCTTCATATGGGGATACAAAACTGCAAATAGTAACTATGCCGTTTCTAGCTAAAAGTTTTGCTACGTTTGCAACTCTTATTAAATGTTTTCTCCTTTCTTCTTTAGTAAAACCAGCTTCTGGATCTATGTTTTGCCTAAACCAATCTCCATCTAAAATTTCAACCCTGATTCCATCTTTCTTAATCAAGTCTTTTACAATATTGCTTATTGTAGTCTTACCGCTACCTGAAAGGCCTGTTAACCAAATCACTAATCCTTTTTGCAAGCACCTCATATTTATGACCCTTTTCTCGAAGAGCAATTTCACTTTTGATAGCTTTTTAATAATTTTTTCTTTAAGGTATATAAGCTTAACAAAGGTAGTGAAGTATATATTTTCTTAATTAAATATTATTAAACTCTTAATTAAATTTAATTAAGAGGTGAGAATGTGAAGCAAAGAGTAGGGGAACCTAATACAAGATACACGACCGTTTCAATTCCCATAACTCTTTATGATAGGATCAAGAATTTAATTCAAGGTACGGGATTTACTAGTGTTTCTCAATTTGTTATTTATGTGTTAAGAGATGTAGTTGCTAGCATGGAGCAGGAAAAAATGTCATCGACGATATCAGAAGAAGAAAAAAAGGAAATAATTGAAAGACTGAAGAAACTTGGATATATATAGGTGGTTATATGGTTTCTAAACCTCATGGAGGTAGACTTATAGATAGAACAAGAGTAGGAAAGTCATTAGAAAGGCTAATAGAAGAATCAAAAAGCATGCCTAAAATTAATATTAATGATGGCAGAGCATATGACATATTAAATATTGCATATGGTGTTTATTCACCTCTTGAAGGTTTTCTGAGTTATAATGACTATGAATCTGTTATTAAAAATATGAGATTAGAAAATGATTTACCGTGGACAATACCTATTATATTAGATGTTGATGAAAACGATTTAAAAGACATAAAAGAGGGAGACGAGGTTTCATTAGTATATAACAACGAAGTTTTGGCTGTTATAAGAGTAGAAGAGGTCTATTCGTGGGATAAAAAAGAGTATGCTTATTATATTTATAAAACAACTTCGCGAGAACATCCAGGAGTTAACAAAGTTTATGATATGAAAAATAAGTTATTAGCTGGCCCTATAACCTTATTAAAAAATATAAAGGAACCCTATGAAACAGTAAGACTTTTTCCAAAAGATACTAGGGTACTATTTGATCATTTAAATATAAAAAGCGTTGCAGCTTTTCAAACAAGGAATGCACCTCATTTAGGTCACGAGTATGTTATGAAAGCCGCGTTAACTTTTGTTGATGGATTATTTATTAATCCATTATTGGGTTGGAAAAAGAAAGGGGATTTTATAGATGATGTTATAGTAAACTCTTATAAAGCATTATTAACGAATTATTTCCCAAAAGATAGTTATGTTTTTAGTATATTGAGGATGGAGATGAAATATGCAGGCCCTAAGGAGGCGATTCATCATGCAATTGTTAGAAAAAATTTTGGTGCTACTCATATAATTGTAGGAAGAGACCATGCGGGTGTTGGTAATTATTATGGTCCATACGATTCATGGAAGATATTTGAAGAATTCCCTGATCTAGGTATAATGCCGTTGTTTATTAGAGAGGCTTTTTATTGCAAGAAATGTAATGCAATGGCAAATGAAAAAATATGCCCCCATACAGAAAACGACAGAGTCAGAATTAGCGGAACACAAATAAGAAACTCAATTATTAAAGGTGAAAGACCTCCAGAATATATAATGAGACCCGAAGTTATTGATGTAATATTATCATATAAAAATCCTTTTTACTAAAAACATTTCCACTTATAGCTTTTTGCTAATATGCAATATATTATTATTCCAATTATTACAGAAATAAATGTGTATTCTCCAAATATTATGTATTTATTAACATAAAATTCAAGATATTGAAATTCAATACTGTTTGTTATATTAGATATACCATATATTTTATTGTATTCGATTTCATTTTGAGTTACATTTATCCTATTTAATTCTAAATTAACGTTAACCTTTTTTAAGAATCCACTAGATACTATGGGAGAAGATGTTAAAGTATATGCTACAGGAAGTTTATATCCTATATATCCATTGATAGATCCATTAACATATAATCCCAGTTGATAACTTTGATTGTTTATTGTAATTGATCCAGTTAACCATATACCTTTATCATAAGTACCTAAATTATATAAAGAAAAAGGATATGATAATCCTATCATGGTCGTATGGACAAATTTGTTTTGAGTTACAGTTATTAAATATGCCCATGTGGTATAAGGCCTATATAGCAATGAAAAACCATTTAGTTTACCTATACCAATGTTTATATAGCCCTGATAATCATTTAAACCGACAATAAAAGAATTATTGTTTATAGGGTTGCTTAAAAATCCATATACAGAATTATTGTTTATAGAGCCTACTAAATATATGTTTTTGTTGTAATGAAATATGCCGTATAAACTAATGAATGTAGGATAAGATATAACATAACTTTTATTAATGTTAAAAAGTAAGACATTATTATTGTTAAATGTTATAAAATAAGTGTTATTATAAAACTCTATGTAGCTTGGCGTTCCTATGTATATATTTGCTTTATAACTTTTTAATATGCCATTGCTTACATTTAAGAAACCTATATATGGATTTATCTGGCTAATCCCTGAAAATGCAATTTCATTTTTTGTACAGTAAAGAGCTGTAGGCGATTCATCTAATTGATAGATAACATAACTACCATTATTATAAAAAATAGTTAACGAAGGATTCTCATTATAATAGCCTGAAAGAGCAATGTAATAGTTTTCGTAACTACATGCTTCATTTGTATCTAAATGATTTATCATATATTCTTTATTATTAATTATTATATATGTCTGACTATTATTGCTTAATATGCTAATTTGTTTATTGTTTTTTGGCGTGTAATATATCAGATTCAAGGTTGTTTTTATTATTATACCTTGATCTAATTTATTGTATATTCCATACAAAGAAAACATGAGAGATCCTAAAATTAAAAAGGAAAAAATAACTATTAACGCTAATGCTTTGCTATATAGCATTAACTACACCAAAAGTTAGAAGTGTTTCTTAATAAATATAGCTAATACTGCTGCCAGTACAACTACAGCTATTGTCCCACCTATAGCTTCTTGAGTTGTTATGCTGGAATTATTGTTAATAGTAACGCTGACCTGGCTTAAATTGCCTATTATTGTTTGATTTGGTTTAACCTTTACTCCTATGCCGATTAGTGTTACTTTAACATTATTTATTGATAAAACTTTATTTGCTGCTTCACTGAAACCATTTTGTTGTAATATTTCCGATACATTTCCTATTAGGTAATCAACACTAACTAAGTTTTCTTTTGGCGTTGTTGAACCTTTATACGCTATTTTTGGAGTCTCTACACTATAATGACTTTCGTTCCCGTTAAGTGATACGTTTAGCTCTAAGGAACTTGGAATAATTATTTCATAATTATCGTTTATATATTTTATTATTTCTGCCGAAGCATTTAATGCATTTTTGATTAAAGATAGGTTATATTGACTTATTGATTGTATGTTTAATGATGAGAGTAATGATGATAAATTAAAGTTATATGGCATAGATATTGATGTTAAATCAGCAGTTGTATTCATAAATACGTTTAAATTAAATATACCGTTTTTGGTTATTGAATATGAGTTTATCTTTACAAATTTAGGTTTAAGGAAGTTATTAATTAGATTATTAATTAACATACTTGCATTACTTGTTGTTGCTTCTGTCGAATTGAAAGTTGCATTAATCATTATACTTACTGAGTTTAAATTAAAATTAACATTATAATATGTTATGTTTAATCCAGTTATGTTTAAGTCTTTTAATAAAGAAATACTTGAAAGTTGAGATAAATCATTTAAATTGATATCTTGGAAATATTTTGTAAAATCATTAGGATTCGTAGAAGGATTAAAAGAATTTTCGTCATTTTCATTATAGTTAAATAGATTATTGAAATTACTATATAGCTGATCACTAATTTCTTCATTTGAATCATTAAATGAGCCTTGCCAATTTGCGGCTATTGATAGGTTAATATAATAAATTTTGTTTGATGGGTTAGCAGTTATCATTAGATAACCATTTGATGTTATGTTAAAATACTGAGTTTCATATAAAGCGGAATAATTAGATATTCCCTTCCCTCCATTAGAATTGTGATAATATACAAGCTCACTTAACCTATATTTATTATTTTCAACAGATTTTGTAGCATTTAATTTTAGTATCTTGTATCCATTTAAAAATGACAGACTCAAACTTAGGTTTCCATTACCCTCGTAATTTATATATTTTGATCCGTTGAACAAAAATGATATTGAATTGGGATATACTAATATATAATTGTTATTCATGTTTTGTGAATCATCAATATAATCGGCTTTTGTAGTTAATGGCAACGCAATACCAATTGCTATAATTGCTATAATTGCTATAGTTAATAGATATCTTCTAATCATATACTCACCCTATATATTGGATATATGGGGAGCGTTTATACTTTTCTCTAATCTTTTCATAGTTGTAGATATATTATATAGTTGTAAGGATAATTTTATCTTTTCAGTTATACTGACCTCCTCCCTGCCCTGAAGGGCGAGGGTTCCCTCAGGGAGATCATGGGTTTGTGGTTTACCGCCTTCATTTTCATCACTTCATTGCTAGTGGGAATTACCCACCCCGCTCCATTCGTTTAACGGTAGACCACCGCTAGGTCTTCAGCCCATTACCCCTATCCCTCAACAGGAGTTGCCCTCCGCTCCTGTCTCCTAGGGACTCAGGGATATGTAAAGACATGGGGACACATTACATACATGATGCCCATATGGGCTTCCCCATACCTATGTTTCTTGAGTATCGGAGTAGAGGCTTACCTCACATCTTAAATCGGTGAAGCGTACTCCATTTGATGGCTAGCTTTATTTGATTTATCTTAAGCAAAGCTCAAAAGCTTTTACCCCGCCTTGTAAAGGCGAGGCTTATCATTCTTTTTGTCAATATAATGCATTTTTATTTTAAAATTAGCTTTTAAACTTTATTATACCTTATGACTTATCATTTTATATTTCTTATAGAGATTAAAAATAGTTTTAAAAATTTTTGTGCTATCATTAAATATAATTCAAACATATATAAAAAGGTCTATATTATTTGTTTTTTGAATAAAACTAATTGTGATGGAAATGCCTTTCGTTAATGAGAAAACATATTATAGATTTTTGGAAGAAGGAAAAGAGGAAGAATTTCACAAACTGTTTGAGATTGGTTTAGAAAAAGCTAAGGAGGAACTCGGAAAAGAATATCCAATATTAATTGGAAATGAATATATAAAGACTCAATCGAAGTTTGAAGTCAAATCCCCAATAGATACATCAATTATTATAGGGATTTTCCAAAACGGTGATGAGGGTATATTAAATAAAGCATTGAAAACAGCTAAGGAATATTTTAAATTTTGGCAAACAGTTGATTGGCATGAAAGAGTTGAGCTTTCAATAAAGGCGGCAGATGAAATTAGAAGAAATAAATTTGAATTAGCGGGAATGATAACGTATGAAAACGGTAAAAATAGGTATGAAAGTGTGGCAGAAGTTGATGAAACAATAGATTATTTTAATTATTATGCCCATGTTTTAGAAGAAAATAGAGGATTTATTAAGGAAATGGAAAGTAGAATTCTTAAAAATGAAAGAGCAAATTCTGTTTTAAGACCATATGGAGCTTGGTTAATTTTATCTCCTTTTAATTTTCCTTTAGCTATAACTACAACAATGTCTTTAGGTGCTTTAATTACTGGCAATACTATTGTTATAAAGCCGTCTCCGCATACTCCATTATCAGCATATAAGCTAGTTGAGATTTTAAGAAGCGTTGGCTTCCCTAATGAGGCTGTAAATTATGTTACTGTTTCTAATGAAACCATAGCAAAATTCTTAGAAAAAGATTCTGGATTTGATGGTATAGCATTTACTGGATCTAAGGAAGTTGGTCAAAAAATATTAAAACAAGCTATTAGTATTAGGCCTAGACCAATTGTTTTAGAATTAGGAGGAAAAAATGCAACCATAGTTACCTCAAAAGCAGACTTAAAGAAAGCTGTTGAAGGCATATATCGTGGAGCCTTTGGTTTTGGGGCACAGAAATGCAGCGCAACTTCTAGGGTTTTTGTCGAGTCAAAAGTCTATAATGAATTTATTAATTTATTAAAAGAAAAAGTAGAAAAAATTGTTATAGGCGATCCAAGAAAGAAGGAAACATTTCTTGGTCCCATTATAAATAAAGGAGCTGTCGAAAAGTACAAAAACTTCATTAATAGGGCTATTAATGATGGTGGAAAAATATTAATCGGAGGTAAAGTGATAGAAGAGAAAGAAAGCTATTTAGTAGAGCCAACAATTATTGTAGATCTTCCATATGAAAGCGAGCTTTGGAAAATAGAATTTTTTGTTCCAATACTTTTAATAAAAGAAGTTAAAAATTTAGAAGAAGCAATAAAACTATCAAATGATGTCGATTATGGACTTACTGCAGGAATTTTTTCAAATGACGAAAAAGAGGTAGAATATTTTTTCAACAACATAGAAGCAGGTGTAACTTATGCTAACAGAGAAATCGGGTCAACAACAGGAGCAATGCCTGGAGTACAACCATTTGGAGGATGGAAGTCTTCTGGATTTACTGGAAGAAATGCAGGAGGACCTTATTATTTAATTTCGTTTTTGAGAGAACAAGCGAGAACAACTTATCTATAAACTTTTTTATATTATATAAATTATCTATATAATAATATAGAGCTTTATCGATTTAGTTTAGGCTAGCTATTATAATTATTAATAATATAGACAAAACTATGCCAACAATTCCTACTACAAAAAGTCCTTTTATAATATCTATTATCCCCCATGATACGTTATATTCTAAATAAAAAATTGAAGAGAAGGGTTTTGTTTTTTTAAGTTGTGAAGCCTTATACTTACTTAAAATGTAGAAAGAATAAAAGAAAACAGCTGAAACTATGAACCAGCCAATAAAATTTGTTATAGGAACTCCAAAATATTGTCCAGGAGATTGCCAAATCCATAGCTTAACTTTTTGAGAAAGAAGAGGATCAAAAGTCAAATCAATTATAACCATAGCAAGCGATGCTAGCAAATAGCTATTGGTAGCAGCCAACGAATAAAAACCTAATGACGACCAAAGCAAAGGTATAAAAATAGGGACTCCTAAAATTTTTGGTCCCAAACCTTCTGTATAGTAATATTTTCCAAACGGTATGCCATAATGCACCCCAATAAACTCAAAAATATATGATATTGTTATAGATACAATTAAGAATTTAACTGTCGTATTAGTCCCCATTTCTAATAATGAGTTCAAAAAATAGAGAATAATAAAAACTAATGGTATCGAATAAATACTTGAAAAATATTCAATTAATCCGTTAATATGAAGAATTGATAAAACTAGTGTTATTGGGTAAATTGTAGTTAAGATCCATACGATCTTTTTAAATCCCATCTTCTAAACCTCAAAGCCTTGTCTTAAGATCGAATGCCTACATTAAATACTATATTTTATTAATATATTTTAATTCTTTTCTTCTTGTATATAAATAAAAATAAGAATTATAAAAACTTAAAACATAATAAAATAAGGTGAGAGAATTGCAAGAAAAAGCATTAAAAATAGGTCTAACACAACTTGTATCAAGTAAAAACAAGGAAGAAAATATATTAAAAATTGAAAAATTTTCAAAAAAAGCCAAAAATAAAGGTGCAGATATGGTAGTTTTCCCCGAAGTTTTTATGATATATTTCTCTTCTGAAGATAGCTTAGAGAAAAGATCTAAGGAGGCTGAAAGCCTAAATGGTAATTTTGTAAAAAGTATATTAAAAATATCGAAGCAATATAATTTATCCATAACAGTAGGCATGTATGAATCTATAGAAAACAGCCTAAAAACATACAATACTATAATAACAACTGATGATAATGGCAATATAATAAATATCTATAGAAAAACACACCTTTATGATGCATTTAACTTTAAAGAATCTGATTTCTTTAAAGAATCTAAAAATCCTTATAGAGTCTTTGACTTTAATGGATTTAAAATAGGAGTTATGGTATGCTATGAGATAAGGTTTCCTGAAATTGCGAGAATTTTAGCTTTAAATGGAGCGGATGTAATATTAGTCCCAAGTGCATGGTTTAAGGGTTACAATAAGGAAGAGCATTGGTTAACTATGATCAAAGCAAGAGCATTAGAAAATACTGTTTATATAGCTACATCAAATCAAATAGGAAACGTATTTACTGGCATAACAAGTTTCGTAGACCCCCTCGGAATTATAATGCATAGAATGAATGAAGAGGAAGGAATTATTTTTGGCGAAGTAGACAAAGAAAGAATCAATGAAGCTAGAAAAATATTGCCCTTGCTCACCCAAAGAAAAACTGATTTATATTCAGGACTTATTTAGCTTCAATTTTTATCATATAAAAAATTTTTAAACTATTTATTAAGTTATTGATTAAAATATATACACGTTTAAATTTATTAATCTAAAAAACGTAATTAAATATGTATATGGTGTTTAATAACATAAAGTTATTAAACGCTATAGGTGATAAACATGACTAGCAATTTGCCTTATGAAAAGAAAGAAACTTTTTTCCCTTGTAATGGGGAAAAGTGTCATGGTATTTTATATTTGCCTTCTGGTATTAAGAAAGCTCCGGCCTTAGTGATGGGCATGGGTTTTGGCATGGTAAAAGAAGTGCATGCCGATGATTATGCCCCATACTTTGCTCAGAAAGGAATAGCTGTTTTCGTTTTCGATTACAGAAGATTTGGAAGAAGCGAAGGGATGCCACGACAAGCTCTATATCCAATGGATCAAGTATCTGATTATAGATGCGCCATTTCTTTTATGAAAACTATTGAGAAAGTCGATCCAAATAGGATATGTGTTTGGGGGACAAGCTTTTCAGGAGGCCATGTATTAACCCTATTAGCATTTCCGGAACCTGGCCTAAAATGCGGAATATCCCAAGTTCCAAATGTTTATTCGTATAGAACAGCCTTGGAATATTTTGGTAGCCTTGAACCAGTTTTAATGCTATACTCACAGAACTCAAAGGATTGTTGCGAAGGAAGACCTTCTTATATTCCTATAGTATCTAAAGATGGTATAGCAGCTTTAATGACCAAGGAGGCTTATGAATATTATACAAGCATTGCATCAAAATATGAAACTTTTGAAAACAAAATCACTTTAGATAGCCTAACTCATATTTTAGCTTACAATCCAGGAGATTACTCTCACTTAATAAAGAAACCTTTATTAATGATAATTGCATCTAAAGATCAAACAACACCTCCAAAAATAGCTAAAGAAGTAGCTGATAGAATTAAAAGCGAAGTAACAATAAAGGAATATAATGTAGGCCATTTTGAAATCTATAAACAACCTTTATTAAATGAAATCGCAATTTATGAATCAGCATGGCTGTTAGAGAGGTTATGAGCATGTCCGATTGCAATTGGTGTAATATAGAAAAGTTAAGCGAAAATGTTTATGCAATTATTGATAAAAATGGTGGATGGTTTTTAAGTAATTCTGGCCTTATTGACATGGGTTCCTATACATTAATCATCGATACACAATATAATGAAAAAAGAGCTAATGATATTATAAACGTTATCAAAAATTTAGGGCTGCCGAAACCCGGTTTAATATTAAATACACATCATCATGGAGACCATGTATGGGGTAACCATGTCATAGGAGCACCTGCTATTATCCATAAAGAGGCAAATAACATGATAAAAACACTTAAAGAAATTGGATCTAGCATTTATGAAGCGTTCTTTCCACAATTAGACTTTAAGGGTTCAAAATACACATTACCTGATATAGTAATAGGTGATGATGGAATAGTTATAGAATCAAAATATGGTCCAATTAATGTAAAATATTTAGGACCAGCGCACACTGTAGGAGATCTAATAGCTATAGTAGATCATGCGAATACGATATTTGCTGGAGATATAATATTTAATCAAGTAACCCCCTTAGCCCTTGATGGTACGGTATTAAATTGGATTAAAGTGCTAGATAAGTTGGAAGGCATTTCAAAAGGTAAAAAGATTGTAGGAGGGCATGGAGAAGTTACTGATGAAAAAGTAATCAAACTTATGAAAGATTACCTTATACACATAGCAAATGGCACTAAAGAGAGTTTATCAAATGGAATTTCAGATCCTTTAATTATAGCAAAAAGTATAGGCCCTGGACCTCTTAAAGGATGGAGCCTTGAAGAAAGAATAGTTTTCAACGTCGCTAGAGCAATATTGGATTTCCAAGGTAAACCTCCTGGAGAGATGGTAACAAATTTACCAGAACTAGCCACGAAAATGGCAAAATATCCATTAAAATAAAAATGTTTATCAATAATATAATAAAAAAATAAATTATTTTAAATAGATCTTAAAATAATTTCATATAAATTTTTATATAAAAAATAAATTAAATGCCTCTTAATGTTTCCTTAGAAATATTCCAGCTATAGCTGCAACAATTATTATCGCAGCTATACTTCCAACAAAAGTTATATTAGTTGATATTTTTGCATTTTCAATCAAAGGTCCATTTACAGTTACATTAGAATTATTTGGTAATGTATAATTGCCAACCCAGGTTAGAGTCTCATATATAGGCACTGATTCGTATAGCTTAATAGTAGAACCAAAATTGTACCAATTATCTATACCATTTATTGTTACCAAATATTGCTTATAATAATCTGCCGTTTCATTAATTATAGGATATAGCACGGTTATTGAACTGCTTTGGTTCAATACGTATCTTTCTTGATTGGTAATATAAATTATCTCAGGTAAAGCAATTACTGTTTTATAGTTAAACCAATTACTTATCGTTCCGTTAGGTAGCTTGATAAAGACGTAATATTGTTTAATATATAATGGAGTTAGGTTAAATGATTTTTCAATTAAAATCTCATTGCTTTGATTTAATACGTATCTTTCTCGGGTACCATTATATATTATGGAAGGTAACACTAACTTATAACCTGAGTTGTACCAACCACTTATTGTTCCGTTTGGCAATAATACATTGATGTAGAATTGTTTAATATATGATGGAGTTAGGTTAAATGGTGAATTTACATTAATTATTCCGCTTTGATTTAATACGTATCTTTCTAGACTACCGTTATATATTATGGAGGGTAATGTAATTACAGAATTTACATTGTGCCAATTACTTATCGTTTGATTAGGCAATTTAATGGTTACGTAATATTGCTTGATATAATTTATAGTTAGGTTAAATGTGCTATTAATTATTATAGTGTTGCTTTGATTTAATACGTATCTTTCTAGACTACCGTTATATATTATGGAGGGTAGTTTAATGAGCATTCCTTTGTTAAACCAATTACTTATCGTTCCGTTAGGTAACCTAATATTAATAAAATACTGGTAAGTGACTGAAACAGATATGATTACTGGGTTTCGTAAAATAATCTTACTTATATTTGAGTTAATTGATTCTCTAGCAGTACTATTAATGTAATAAATGCTGTATATAAAAATTTCTGTAGATTTGTTATACCAATCGCTTACTAATGTTGAATTAACTCCATTTATTTCAGCAGGTATGGCATAATTTATCTTTAAATAATATTGAGTATAGAATGGTGGGGTAATAATCATAGAGGAGTTTATTTTATAATAGGTTTCTTTATATATAACAAACCTTGTGTAGCTACCATTATAAACTGTTTGCGCTGGTATATCTATTATCGTCCCTTCATTGTACCAACCATTACTTATTTTTTGATATAAATTGTTAATATAACCATTTAATTCGAATGGAAAAGTCACATAGAATTGCAGTTGATATACTGCAGTCACATTTGCATTAACATATAAAATTATTGTATTGCTTTTAACTATTTGACCATTTACTATTAAATATTTAAACAGCATCCTGCTGTTATTATTTATATAATAAATACTTGGAAACGTTAAATTGACAGGAGTATTAAATAAATAATTTCCACTTAAATGAGAAAATCCGTCAACATAAAAGTTAACTGGAGAAGTAACATTAACTATACCTCCTCCTACCGTCAATGATGAAGTAAACGTTTCTATTGGCATAGAACCTGCATATAAAGTTACTGATAAGTTGTAATTACCGGGTTGCAATATATACGATATTGGAGAATATTGACCGAATGTTTGATTATAATAGTTATTACCTGATATTGTTATTAACCATTCCCCGTTTGGAGGAGTTAAATATAAGGTCAGGTTATTTCCATTTAATTGATAATATGATTTAGGCTGCCATAAGAATTCTTGTTGATTTTGCCCTTCAATCTGATGTACTATACCATTTTTATAATACTCTTGTATTCCATAATATTGATTTACATTTTCAGCGGTTGCGCCAGCGGTAAATATAGAGGGCTGTAAACTTATTGCGTCAGGTACACTATAGAAATTACCATTATATTCGTAATAAAGGCCCATTGAAGCGTTCCAATTATATACAGTTAATTGAGACCCGCCACCTGCTCCTCCTACAACCCATTGTGTTACGAATGGATAATAAGGAAAATATGAGTTTATTGAACTTTGTATTCCAGTTAAGAATTGTGGATTGCTAGACTTTACATAAACAGTTATTTTATCATATAAAATCCATCCAGAGTTAAAAGTAGAGTTCCGAAATTCATAATACATATATATTTGTGGATAGCCATTGCTGCTCTGGTTTATAGTCATATATGCATATAAATAAAATGGGATATTTGTTGCATAGGTGGTAATAATATTGTTATTGTTTAATGCCCAACTGTAATAATATGTTTGTGAACCGCTTATACTTACAGTTCCTTTTCCAGAAACTAAACCTTGACTAATATTAGCATCGGAAGTAGTGCTGTTCCATAGATTATCTATTATGTTGATATAATAAACGCCGTTTTGATATTCAACATCGAATACATCTTGAGCCCATAATGTCATACTACTTGTAACGTTAAAATTTGAGTTCAGTTGAACAGAAAAAGCACTATTATTAATAGGCGTACCAGAATAAAAGCTACCTCCATAAAATGCGAAGTAACCTAATAGAGAATTTGTTGAATAACTATATTCTATTAAGTTGTTATTTATTAAAGCCGATCCATTATCATTTATGCCAACACTTTCATTAAAGCCTGACTGCAAACCAATTACTTTTCTTGCACTCATAGTTATATTACTTTCCTGACTTTCGTATTTGCTTATTTTCATAGCATGGGATAAAGGCATAATTAATATCAACAGCAAAAATAACGAAAGAACAGTTATCTTAAACCTTTTTGATTTACCAAAGTACACAATTCCACCTTCTGCAATTATTAATGATGTTTTAAAATTATATAAATCTTGAGACATGAATTTTTGGGAATTTTCATGAATCTATTAGTTTTTGAATTAAATACTGAAATACAAGAATTTACAAACTGAATTGATTATTTCTCATATCTAACTAGATTTAAGTTATATGGGAATTCCCGTAATCTAATATTTTAAAAGCTTATATAATTTCTAATCTTAATTATTAATTGTATATAGGATGGTGAAATTATGAGTAATCTACTAGATAACACTATTGAAGAAGAAATAATCGATATTTCTGATAAGTTTAAAAATTCGAAAAATACATCCAATATTAAAAAAGTTATAAGGGAAAAACTAAATAAATATAAAAAACTACCTATTAATCTCGATGACAGATTAAATTTAGCTACATCGAACGAGGCTGGAATAAGAGAATATCAAAATATAAAAAATGAACTGTTAAAATATAAGTTAGTAAAATACTTTCATGACAATTCTTTTGATATTGAATCAAGAAAGAAAGATGATGGGGTTTTAAAAATATCGTTTTCTATTGACATTAATAGTAAAGCTGATTTAAGATTAAAATTATTTATTATAAATAAAGAAATAAAAAGAGTAAAGCTGATTTGGGATGCATATGAAGAGGATGAGGATGGAGAGGAAAATGAGGATTATGAAATTTCATATTCAATTGTATTGTTAGATAAGGAAATAGATAAAGATTTTGATAGTTTTGATAAAGATTATTCGATTCTATATTTGATACAGGAACTAGGAGAATTAAAAGATAATCTTTAATTTATTATCATAAATATTATTTTTAGAAAATTTTATTTTTTATTTTTAGAATTTAAAATTTCTCCAATAATACCCGATGCCGATAATTCTATCAACCCATATAATAGCGGATATATTAGTATTAATATTAACCAAGATATTCCAGCTAACGCTCCAACAGTCTTAGCTAAAGAAACTAAATAATTTATTGGGTATACTAAATACATTAATAAAGAGCCTATAAATCCAATTAAAAAGCTTGAAATAAGCCTTAATGATCTTCTTCTTATTAATCCCATTATTATGCCTGGTATTATTCCAATCCAAACGTAGGGGATAAAATATGATAAGGCTAGAGTTAAAGCTATCGAAGTCATATATATTATTAAATTAGTCTTATTCATTTTATCCACCTCTAGGAATTAAATACCATGTAGCATTAACTTCAACAACAGGTGAAAATGGATAATAATTAAAGTTTAGCCATGAATTTAGTTGCGTTTCAAACCATGGGCTTGCGGGGTTTTCGCTGGGCCCTCCTGGGAATACTGAATAAAATTGATTAGTTGCAGGGGAATCTACTATCCTTAAACTTGGTCCTTCACTAACAATTAGTGGAATAGAAATTGTACCATTGAAGTTAAAGTAAGCTGCTGATGGAGTAAAACCATCACCCCATATGGGTATTGGGCCATAATTCAGAGATGAAATTCCAGCAGGATTTATGAGCTCTAATACATGCACGTTACCCCATTTCCAATTAGAAATATTACCCAGCTTACTTGATAAATAACTCATTGCCTCATTATAAGACGAATTAACTACTTTACAAAAACTTCCATTAAATAATGATGAATTTGGATTATGTGTCGCAAAATATGCTAGATCGCTTGTAATTAAAGTATCAGTTCCATAAAAACCAACTGTACCTGTTAGCAAATTCTTATATTGGGTTAATCCATGTTCATTTAAAACTGGGTTAACTACATTATTTATTATGTTCAATAAAGTATATGTATAAATTGTTGGCGCCACCTCGTTTTGATAAAATGTATAATTCCATGCCGATAACAACAAAACACCTTCTTTAAGATTATTTGAAAAGTTCTCATTTTCTAAGCATGAAACCATTACAGGATCTAATATGGAAGCCCATGAATCAGTTACATTGCTTTGCAAAGATTCCATATCTGAGATAGTCATGTTCCTATGAGAATTCAAATATCTATATATTGTTAACGCCCTTCCATCAGAGACCCAATAACCTCCAACAAATGGGTACGGATAATCTATAAATGCTGTTGGCTGATTTGGTGCAAAGGCAAAGCCCCTTTCAGGGTTAATTGATTGAGGCAAGTAATTAAATGGTATATAACCAACAGGTTCATAATTAGGTATTGATCCATTTAAGATAGTTCTACCACCGACAACCTCTACACTTTCATTATTTGGTAATGTAATCCTTATTAAAGGATAGAGACCTGCTGTAATAAATCCTGTCTCATTCTTTGAAACCATTGCTAAATTCTGTGTTGGTTCAACCCAATATCTTGCTGCATTTAATAATTGAGAGAAATTTGTTGAATTATCCAATAGGAATTCAGATACCAATGTTAAGAATGGATAATATTGATTTACCCAATAAAGGCTTATACCCATTTTTAATGTATTGTTATAAGAAACTAAAGGTCCGTTATTTGTATAATAAATTGTATATTTTTTGTTCAATAAAGTAAAATTATACTCCTTTAAAGGTAACCATTCACCATTAAATAGATAAGAATGGTTTTCCATATTTACAACTTCTAAATAAGCGTTGCTAGACGCACCTAAAGGAGTTGTTAATCCCCATGCAGTATTTTCCGTATGACCTATCAAAACACCTGGCTCTCCAACTAATTCATAACCAGTTACGTTTAATCTAGGAGATACTAATTGTAATGGAAGCCATAATGACGGATCATATAAAGTTAAATGCGGATCGTTAGCCATCATTGGGTATCCAGTACTGCTGTAATTACCAGTAACTTCCCATTCATTGCTACCTAAATCAACAAAGCTTAATGGATCTGAGCATATTTCATTAAGAGATGAGATAATTAATGGGATTGCCTTATATAAGGTTTCATTACTTAATCCATTTGCAAAATTGCTATAAAAGTTCAATGACCAAAAATATGAAGGACTTATATTAAAGCTTTGAAGATTTAAGTTATTAACAGTTCCATTGCCTGGCATTGCTGTTAAAGAACCATTTGTATAATAAGGGTAATATGGGAAAAGTTCTTGAGTTAAATTGTAGCCTAAATGTGTATAAATTAAAGAAAGCCTTAGTTCATCACAAAAACCTTTGGCTAATCCCCATGACATTACTTCACCCCAGGCTATTGAATAATATGGAGTGAAATTGTAAGGCTTGATTCTTAGCAAATAAAAAATGGGAGGTAATTCGTGAGAGCTTTCAGCCTGAGAAATGTAAGCGTTAACTCCGTTTGAATATGCCTGCAAATAAGAATATATAACAGGGTAGTTTTCCTTAACATAATTTAATGAAAAGTTTGCATTTTGAGGAAAACCAACGTAATGGGCGTAAAGATCTGTGCTTAGAGTTAAATTGCCAAACCATGAACTTAAATTACCTACTCCTGTTAAACCGAATAATTCAAGCTGAAACAACCTCATATAAGCGGTATAATATCCTTCAGCATAAAAGGCATCATAGGTATCATTAGCATATATATGTGCTACTCCATTATTATCTATTATAATTTTAACAGGACTCTTTAAACCTTTTAGGTATATTGTTTGGCTCTTTAATTTAGAGGTGTAGGAATAAGGCCAAATACTGTTTTTAGATGGGCTAAATAATGAAAAACTTTGGCCCAAATAAGATACAAATATTAATATAAAAAGGAAAACCGCTATTAATATATAGGATTTCTTAGCCATTTTTTCACCGTTTTTAATATGTTTTTATAGCTTAAATATGTTTTTTAGAATTAAATCCGTTAATTTCCTAAATATCTCCATGATTTCTATTATGAAAATAATGGAATCATCTTGCTGCAAGTTCTACTATTATATCAAATCAATCATTTATAATAAAGCCTATAAGCAGTCAATTCCTTCTATTTAAATCGCTTTTTAATTAATTATCTAATTAAATTAATGGTTTTCTATTAACTCATTATTTTCATGCTTTTATAACTCTTTTAATAACGTTAGGAAAAAGTACAGTAAATAAGGCTTTTTTATAACAACAAGAAAAGCTTTTTGACAAAAGGTGTTTTACATTTTTTATAATAAATTTCTTAAACATAAGATAGGCATTCAAAAATTATTAACTTTGGTTACATAGGTTAAATTGGTGAAATAGGTGACTTTGGTAATAAAAAATGTAAATGAGGAGAAACTCAGAGAATTCAAAGCTGAAGCTATAAGAAGAGGTTTAACTTTATCTGAAGCTATTGATCAAGCTATGGATCTCTGGTTGAATAGGGTTAGAGATAACGATGAAAGACAAGAAAATAATAAAGTCTTTAATAAATTAAAAGATGAAATACTATCAAAATATAAAGATAAATACGTAATTATAGCTCAAGGTAAATTCATAGGAGCCTACGATAGCATAGATCAAGTTGAGGAGGTTCTTAAGAAATTAAACGTTAAACATGCTATAGTATTTAATCCCAGTAAAGATATCAAAAGTGAGGGCGAATGGTTGGGAGGAAGTTTATTACAATAAAGTGTTTTAATGGCGAAAAACCTTATATTAATTTAAAACTCCAAAATATCAAGCTTGATGAATTTGAATTAAGCTTAAGATTAGATACAGGTTTTGATGGTACAATAATGCTAACAGATACTATCTATAAGTACTTTGAAGTTGGAGAATTACCAGAAGATTCATGGTTTAGGTTTAAAACCTTAAATGGTTATGTTATCATGAAGACGTCAAGAGCACTCATAGATTTTGGCAATAAAAAGATGGAAACTTACGTCTTATCCCCAAGAGATTTTGAGGGAAAGAATTTAATAGGAATTGGAGTTTTAAAGGAATTATCAATTTTAATTGATAAAGTCAAAGAAACATGTACAGTTAATGAAATACTTTGAATTTTTATCTTAATTTCAATAAATAAACTTGTGTCCTTTAACTATTCAGATAGGATAAAGCTCAGAAACTATCTCCAATCAGTGAAAGGAAACCCAAGTGGTCCACTTAATTAAGGAAGTTCTATGGCGAAAATGCTCAAGGATCAAGGATTGTAACACCAACGGCATAGAGAGAACATTAACGAATGCCATAGATATTAGTATATGATAGAAAAAAGGTTTATTACAATACGTAAGTAGAAAATTATAGGAAGAAGGTAGCAATTTCTAATTCAGCCTTGGGCATTTTGGTAAATACTTAACTATAAATTATGAAGTTTTTAAAAGAAGATAAAGGTCTTAAAAAATTTTGTTTAATATAATAAAGGAAATCAAGAATCAAATTCTATAAATCTAATTTATAGATACACAATGTATTTATAATTACTTTTAAATAAGACGAAGGCTCTTCTAATGAAAACTAAATTGCTCTTATTGTTAACCGGGGAGTTAACAATAATAAGATTTATTGTATTTAAATATTATTTAAACCTTCATATAGAATTACAAATTTATTGTATTTAAATATTATTTAATATAAGAAAATATGGGGATAAACTATGGGTTTAAGGAGTTCTCAAGAATATATAAACAGCCTGAGAGATTGTAGGGAAGTATATTATAGAGGTAAAAGAGTTGATGATGTGACTAAACATGATATTTTAAAATCAGCCGTAAATCATGCATCTTTAATATATAAATGGCAACAGGATGAAAAAACAAGGGAATTAACTGTTTATAAAGATGATGTTTATGGTTATTCAAGCAAATTTTATAAAATACCTAGAAATGGAAACGATCTAATAGAAAGGTTTAATTTAATTTATGAAACATCAAAATTAGGAAGGGGGAGTTTTGATGTAATTAAAGCTATTGGCTCCGATGCATTGTTTGCTCTCATGATTGTTGCAAAGAAAACTGATTCATATTTTAAAACACATTATTATGAAAATGTAATGAAGTTTTATGAATACGTTATAAAAAATGATTTGGGATTAGCTGTTGCTCAAACAGATGTGAAAGGAGATAGAGATTTACGACCTTTTGAACAAGAAGATAAAGATCTATATTTAAGGATAGTAGACAAAAACAAAGATGGTATAATAGTTAGGGGAGCAAAAGCACAAATAACACAGGCACCAGTTGCTAATGAAATTATAGTTTTGCCAACAAGAAATATGGGAGAAAAGGATAAAGATTATGCAGTATCTTTTTCTATACCTCCAAATACCAAGGGGTTAAAGATGATTTCAAAGCCATTAAAAGCTAGTGAAACTGCTTTAAATGATCCTTGGTTTGTTTTGGGAAAGGAAAATATGGAAACACAATCACTAGTAATATTTGATGATGTATTTGTTCCATGGGATAGAGTATTTTTAGCTGGTGAATACCAATTAGCAGGACCTTTAGCAGTTATGTTCCCAACTTTCCACAGGTTTACTGCTATATCTTATAGGGCTGTTATAGCTGATTTATTAATAGGCTTGGGAAAACTATTAGCAGAATTAAATGGCATTGATGATAAGTCTCATGTAAGGAGAGATATTGTCGATATGATAAAATATAAGGAAATATTGAGAGAATCTGCTTTAGCAGCCTCTTTATATGCTGAATTAGATGAAGATACAAAAATTGCTATACCTAATAGGATATTTACAAACGTTGGTAAGCTTGTTTCAAACGAAAGTTATCTTAACGTGGTTAAGGATCTAGTAGAAATAGCCGGAGGACTTGCCGATACATTACCAGCAACTCAAGATTTTTATAATGAAGAAGAAGTAAAATACTTGAAAAAATACCTAGTTGGAAAGAAAGGTACAGATCCACTAACTAGAGCAAAGCTTTTATCATTAACGAGAGAAATATTATCAAGTTTAGGGGCATTTTTCACTACAATAATGATACATGCAGAAGGATCTATTGAAGCAAGTGTTATAGAATTATATAGGTCCTATAATTACGAAGAAAGCAAAAAACTTGCGTATTATGCTTCTGGGATAAGTGATGAAATGCCTTAATTATCAAAAAATTTAAATAAATATATATTTATAAATTAATTAAAAAGTAGAAAATTATACTTTACAAGAGGGTTTTAAGAGCTTAATGACAAAATCCTTATTAATTATCAAAATTGTAGAAGATTTTCCAACTATAGGCCTCCAAGCCCATGAACCACTATTTGCAGATTTCATTTTATAATCAATAAAAGGAATGTGGGTATGGCCCATAATTAAAAATATATCTGAGTTTAAAAGTAAGATTCTTTTCGTTATTTTTTCATAAAACCCTTTTCCTAAAAGTAAATTAATAAATGCAGCAATTATACCATTTTTGAACAACAAATCTCCATGAAGCACAACTAAATGCTTATCATTAAACCTTAACAACGCAACACCATTAATTGCTTTTACATTAATATTATTAATATTAAAACTTTCTATCAATCCTTTAATTTTTGGATCGTGATTACCTATAGATAAGGTTATTAAAATCTCACGCAAATTATTAGGGTAACCAGTTAATTCAACAACAAGTTTTGCCATAGATTCATCAAATTTCTGTTTTTCCATATTATTAAAAACGTCCCCGGCAATTATTAAAACCTCAGGATTAACTGCCTTAATAGTTTTTGTAAAGCACCTTGCACTAAATCCCTTGTCTTCCGCATGAAGATCTGAAACTACAGCAATTCTATTATAAGTATAGCTAAGGTTAATCCATAAAACATTTCTTGATTTTTCTTTTATTATCAGCTCGATCATCCCGTCCCTTTTATTATATATTATGTTTTCAATTTACTTTCAGAATTAAAAAAGTTGAAGGTCCTTATATTAATCCTGCTTTCATTTAAATTTTATATGAAAAATAATCAAAACATATAATACAAGGAATTTCAAGATATATTTAATATAAATAAAATTTTATAAAGATTTAAGTTTTCCATATAAAGTTAATTATGAAATCTTTAAACATTTGTATATTTATAGCTTTACAGTAACACATTATCATTAAATACAAAATTACAAAATGTAAACTCCACATTAACATCAGAACTCTTATCACTAAGCAGCTCAGTATCAAATAACTACAAATCATTATCATCTTGAATATCATCATTAAACTTAAGTATTACGACTGTAAATAGTAAGGTATCATCTGTATCCACAAATTTTGGAGCTTTAGGTGGGGTAGCTGTAGTAATAGGCATAATAGCTATAACAGCTGTTTTTATAAGGCATAGGTTTTAAGCTGTAATATTTTTATTTATTTTTATTTGGTCAAATTAGATTTATATGCATTATCTTGTTTCCTTTAATAATAAAGATATGTTTTTTATTTGCAATAATTATGTTGAATAAAACTTAACAATAAAACAATAAGAAGTTTTGTTATAAATTAATTTAAAAATATTTTATTTAAGATTCTCTTTCCTTGAGTTCTTGCTTAAACTGCTCAATAGCCTTCTTTATTTCTTCAACCTCTGCTTCGTCTTCTAAAGTTGATATATCACCTAACGGTTCATTTTTATAAACAGCCCTTATTACTCTTCTCATAATTTTGCCGCTCCTTGTTTTAGGAACTGCCTTAACGAACTCAATAGTCTTAAATACAGCTACTGGTCCAAAAACTTTCTTAACGTGATCTTCTAATTCTTCCCTAATTTTTTCATTGGGTTGATAACCTTCCTTAAGCACCACAAACCCTACAGCAACTTCGCCTCTTATAGGGTCTGGCACACCAATAACTGCAGCTTCAGCAACTGCTGGATGCGATACAAGAGCACTTTCTAACTCGTATGATCCTATACGGTGAGCAGATATCTTTATTACATCATCTACCCTTCCTACAAACCATATGTAATTATCTTCATCTACCATAGCTCCATCTCCTGTATATATAACGCCCTTGAGTTGAGGCCTTGCATTCCAATAAGATCTTATATATCTATCATAATCTTGCCAAAGTTCTGATGTATAGCCCGGGAATGGGTGTTTAATTACCAAAACACCTTTTTCACCTGGCTTAGCTGGTTGACCTGTTTCTTCGTTTGCAACATAACCTATTAGACCTGGCAATAGTATACCAGCGCTACCCGGCTTTATTGGCAGCATCTGTATTCCATAAGGATTACCTACAACTGGTCCACCGGTTTCTGTTTGCCACATATGATCTATAACAGGCACACGACCATCAAGTACATCATACATTAACCATTTAAGAGGCTCAGGGTTAAGCAATTCACCAGCACTAAATACAGCCTTTAAACTAGAGAGATCATGCTTTTTCGCATACGACGTTCCATATTTACCTAAAAGCCTAATTCCAGTTGGAGATAACCATAACTTTGTTACCCTGTTTTTTTCAATTATTTCCCACCACATGTCCGGTTTCGGATAATCTGCAACACCATCATATACAATACTTGTAGCACCAAATATCGGTATACCATAAACTATGTAACTCATGCCTACTACCCAACCTACATCGCTTGTATTGAACCAGACATCGCTAGGCTCTGTTCCATAAACCCATTTGCTCATAGTAGTTACATAAACTTGATATGGACCGTGTTTATGCACAACTGGCTTGGGCTTTGCAGTGGTACCTGAAGTAGGAATAATATATAATGGATCGTTAGACTCCATCCATTCAACATCGCTTGACCCCTCTTTGGACTTGCTTAAGAACTCTTCAAAAGTCATATCGCGTTTAGGATTCACAGATGATTCTTTTTCTGTGTAGCCTGACTTAAGTACAATTACCTTTTCAATTGTGGGTTTCTCTATTCCCTTAAGAGCATCATCTACAATATCTTTAAGGCCGATGAGCTTACCTCTTCTCATATTAAAGTCTTGCGTAAACAATAACTTAGGCTCAGTAAGAAGTATTCTATCCCTTAGGGCACCAGCTGAAAATCCAGCAAATACTGGAGTAGCTATTGCTCCTATTCTGGCAGCTGCATGGAAAACTGCTATACTTTCAACTTTAGTTGGCATATATACTGTAATCCTATCTCCTTTCTTTATACCAAGAGCTCTCATAGAGGCTGCATATCTTTTAACTAGATCAAGGAATTGATAATATGTATACGTTTTAGTAATTCCTAGCTCCGCATTCTCATAGATGTATATGGCTTTGTTAGCAAATCCCTTTTCTACTGGGAAATCAATATGACTATATTCTGCATTAGTTATTCCTCCAATAAACCATCTGTAAGGCTTGTTTTCTTCCCATTCAAATGTCTTATCCCACAACCGTTTCCAATATATTAAATCAGTTTCGCTTTTTGCAACCTCATCCCAAAACTTTACCGGATCTTCTTGCGCCTTTCTAATAAGATAACTAACCATGGGAGGAATTAAAATAGGCTTTGATGATATATT
Organism: Caldisphaera sp.; assembly: GCF_023256325.1. GTDB lineage: Archaea > Thermoproteota > Thermoprotei_A > Sulfolobales > Acidilobaceae > Caldisphaera. The sequence goes on along the minus strand of NZ_JAGDXI010000033.1, from coordinate 1,604 downwards.
CTCTTCTGGCATACAATACACCATAAATTTATGTATACAGTGAAGGTTATATTTTTAATTATTGGCTATATAATGTAAATTTTTGATATGAATCTAAAAGCCGTAAAGATATTAATTAAAAAGTTTGTAAATAAAAAATTATACTAGATTCTAATATGATAAATTATAATGTTTAATTACAATATCAGCAATATTTAGTTTTTCGAGAATTCTTATTGGAACTTGCATAGATACTTGCACAATACCAGGCAATCTTCCAATTTCTACAGCGCCTGTTATAGTGACCCTATTTAAAACCTCTTCTAGTTTCATGCCAAAAAGTTTTGCAGCCCTTTCAAAACCTTTTTTAGCTGCATCATTTATAGTAGGACCTGATCCTATTATTTGTAAGGGAGCAACTGGTTCTACCTCTATATTTACCTTTTTTGCAAAGCTCATTACATAATCCCACTCATCCTTTCTCCAAGGCTTAGCTAAAGGAGGCAAATCTTCTTCTCTAGGTAATAATAATGGCCCTTCAAGGTTTAACTTATCTATAACTTCTACCTTTACTGAAACTTCTGTAGTAACATCTGTAGTATGGCCTGCCACTTCTCCATCACCTTCCATAGCATGGCCATCCCCTGCATAAATTCCTCCCCCCTTTACCTTGACTGGGGCTATAATTATAGAACCAGGCCTAACAGAATCTATATCCAGATGGCCATCCGTTAAATCGTGCTCATATTGGTCTCTAGTTATTCTATACGGATGGTTTGCATCAATTAAAGCGTATCCAAAGTCGCCTGCATTATGAGAATCTGGTATATCTACTGCAGGTATCGATCCTAATTGACCCATAAAAGGCCTAATTCTCGAGACTGCCCCTATAAGATCTGCTTTAGCTAACGTTACAACAGGTACCTGTTTTGAGTTCGGCGGAATAGACATGTAACTTTTAGCATTTTTTGCTATTTCTTCAGATAATTTTTTATCAACAGTTATACCTACCTTATAAGAATCATCAAATAACATGGTATAACCATGAACCATCTTAAAAGGTGATGCTGGAGTACCATCTTTACACCTTACAGCATTATCTCCTATGCCAACAACTTCATAATCCGGCCATGGTTCCTTAGAAGATGGGCATATCTTAAAAACAAATGGATCTCCCATATAAGTGTTTTCAACGGGTTCTCCAACACCTGAAGATGTTGCCCTTGATTTTATTTTTATATCTTCAAGAAATATAGCTATAGAGTTCCCAATTTCAGCCTTTTCTACTAATACAGGAACATTAACTTCATGGCCTCCTCTAATATTTGGTGTAATCATAGGGCCCCAACATCCTGGTGGCGTTAAGAAAACTATTTTACCTCCATCAGCTACTGGACCTAGCATTTTGCTATGAGGACCTATAATGCCATTAGTGTGTAAATCATTATATAATACAGATTCATATACCATTTTTATCACCATATAATATTATAAGATCGAAAGTAGTTAAACTTTATTAAAAAGAATTAACTTATTAATTGTTACCCCCCGGTTAACAATGATTTTTAAGAATTTTATTATTTTTATATAATTTATTTTATTTGAAAATTAAATATAAATTCATA
>NZ_JAGDXI010000017.1:4922-9146 GCF_023256325.1 Caldisphaera sp. | reverse complement strand
AGATTTTCTAATTTTAATTATTGTAATAATGTCATTTAAGCTTTCTTTAAAAACAACTTTATTTGTTTATTTGTTAATTCTTAAGAACTAGAAAGTTAAGATATTGTTGAAATGATCATTGAATTTTAATAAAAATAAATATTAATTGAAACATAAAAATTATTATTTTATAAAATAATATGTTGGAACTGAAAACTTATACTCTGCTTTATGACTCTTTTGTTAAACGAGCTAACTAACATAATATTCTTAATTTTGGCCTTAAACGCGAATGAATTCACCAAAGAAGATAGAACTCTCAATTATAACAGGTCTCTAATTAGATAAATAACTGAATGCTACTCTATTTATTTACATTTTTTATTTACATTTAAAATTTTTGCTCTCTCTATTATTGGAAATACTAAGTATGTAAGGCTATTTATCCTAATAAAAATGCAAAGAAAAATGAACGGATTATTCTCTAAATTTGGCTGTGTTCAAGGGTTTAGAATCAGATTCAAATTAGTTAAAATTCAATGAAGCACTTATTAAATATATCTTTATAGATGTAACATTAAATTTATGTGCTAAAAATGTATAATATTTAACAAGTTATTTTTCCCATGGTTCATTTTCCCTAAAGAAATAATCGTTTAGTAAAGGCTGCCACCACCATCTATTATTTAGATACCAATAAATTGTTTTTTTGATTCCTTCTTCAAATTCGGTTGTTTCATAGTTAATATCAGTTTCCATGCAGTATTCCTTATCATGGCCAGGTCTATCTTTAACATATTTCAATTTTAACTTTATATTTAAATTTTTTTCAATAATTTTTACTAATTCTAAATTAGAAATAATTTTTTTACCTGGGATATTATATATTTCCCCCTTTTTACCATTTATTGATAAATCAACTAAAATCCTTGCAGTATCTTCAACGTATATCCAATCCCTCTTCTGGGAACCATCTCCATATATTGGAATTACCATATCAAGTAAACCCCTTATAATCGTTTTTGGCACTAATTTTTCTGGAAATTGTCTTGGACCAAAATTATTTGATGGCCTTGCAATAAAAGCATCTATTCCATAAGTTCTTACATATGCATTTAAAAAATTATCTGCAGATGCTTTTGATGCGCTATATGGTGAAGAAGGCCTTAATGTTGAATATTTATTAGCGCAACCATATTGATAAGAATCGCCATAAACTTCATCAGTAGATATGTGCATAAATTTAAAGTCATATTTTCTTGATAATTCTAAAATATTAACAACTCCCATAACATTTGTTAAAAGGAAATCATGAGGAGATTGAATTGACCTATCAACATGAGTTTCAGCGGCTAAGTTTATAACTATATCAGGCCTAAACTCCTTTATTGTGTCTTCTAGTTCCTTAGAAGCAATATCTCCTCTAATAAATTGATAATCCATATTGATTAAATTTTCAATTCTACCGGCATAAGTTAACTTGTCAAATACTAAAGGTTTAATGCCCCTTACGTGTAATTCATTAACAACTGCTGATCCAATAAAGCCTGCTCCTCCTAATACTAAAAACTTTTCCCCCATTCTTACACCTCTATTCTTGAGTTTTCCCCAGCTACAATTCTTATTGCTCTTGGTTTAGTTTTCCCCTTCTTTATTAACGAACCCTGTCCTATTAAGGAATCCCTTATTGAAACGTCTTCTATTTTAGCATTATCTAATACAACACTGTTTTCGATCTCTGCATCAATAATCTCACAATTATCTCCTATCATTGTATATGGACCTAAGAATGAATTCTTAACCAAGGAATTTTTACCTATAAACAAAGGACCAATAATTCTTGAATTTTCTATTGTCGATTTTTCCTGTATTACTGTTCTACCTTCAACTTTTGAATTAATCATTTCCCCATTAATTTCTTTATTAGCATATCTATCTAAAAGAATCATATTTGCCTCAATTATGTCCTCTGGCAGACCTGTATCTTTCCACCAATCTTCTATAATTTTATATTCTACATTTTTTCCTTTATCAATTAATGATTGTATAGCATCAGTTATTTCGAGCTCTCCTCTCCAACTAGGCCTTAAATTCTCAATAATTTCAAATATTTCTCTAGTAAATCCATATATTCCTATTAATGCTAGATCACTTATCTTTTCTTTTGGCTTTTCTATTACTTTAATTACTTTGTTCTCATTTATTATTGCAACACCAAATCTTTGTGGTTCATTTACTTTAGCTAGCATGATTGATGCATCACCTTTAAATTTAACTAAATCTTTTAAATCATAAGGGATAATATTATCTCCTAAATAAACAATAAACCTATCATTAACGAGATTTTTTACTTTATAAACCGCATCTGCAATACCTCTAGCTTTACCTTGATAAACATATTTTATGTTTAGATTAAGCCAAGAACCATCACCATAGTATTCTATAACCCTTTGAGGGTTATTATCTCCTAAAATTATAATTACATCATTTATTCCAGAATCTCTTATTTGTTCTAAAACCCATTGTGAAATAGGTTTTCCAGCTACCTTTATTAATTGTTTGGGTCCTGTATGTGTTAAAGGTCTCAGTCTTGTCCCTTGGCCACCGTGAAGAACAACGGCTTGCATTATTTTATCACCACATATTTTAAATTTTCTTTTAAACTATAAAAATCAAAATCCAATATTGCTTTAGCCTTGCTTATATCTAACGATGAATCATATGGTCTCTTTGCTATCCAATTGGAAACATTATCTACTTCTTTTATAATGGGTCTCTTATTTAAATGTTTCGCTATTTCAATTGCTAAATCGTATCTGGAAATTCTTTCCCCTGCTACATTTATTATACCAGTTTTTCTTTTTTCTACTAATTTAAAAATTGCCTCGCTTAGCTTTTTAGCTGATATAGGACTATAGTAACCCTTGTAAGCATTTATTTCTTTTTCATTCATTAATCTTGAAAAAACAAATGGTATAAACCCTTTATGCCTAAAAATTCCTGATGTCCTAATAACTAAAGAATCATCATAAGATAAAGCATAGCTTTCTCCTATAAGCTTTGTTAGCCCATAATAATTTATTGGATTAACTAGATCATCTTCTTTATATAAGCCTTTTTCTCCATCAAATACATAGTCTGTGCTTATTTGTATAACATAAGATCCTAAAACTCTTGCAGCCCTTATTATATGCTTTACTGCTTCACCGTTTATTTTTAACGCCATGTTTCTATCAGTTTCGCATTTATCCACGTCTGTTAAAGCAGCTGTATTTATTATAACTTCTGGCATAGTTTTTATTATATGATCCTCTAGCAAATCAAAATTTGTTATGTCTAGATAAGCTCCACGATTAAATGGATCCATAGTATGATAAGTATATTCAACATCATTATTTAGCAAATTTATTAGTTCTTGACCTAATTGACCTGAACCAATAATTAAATACTTTGATTTCAATATCTCACCTAATTTCTTTTAGAGAGGGCCATTTCAAATCCTTTTCTGATAAAATAGGGTTTTTTATTGGCCAATTTATGTTTAAATCCTTATCATCATATCTTATTCCAGCTTCATAATTTGGAGCGTAATCGTTATCAACTAGATAAACAACTATAGCATCTTCACTCAATACTTGAAAACCGTGAGCAAATCCTCTTGGTATGTAAAGCATATGCTTATTTTCTTCTGAAAGGAAAGCGCTAACATACTTACCAAATGTTGGAGACCCTTTTCTTATATCAACTGCAACATCATAAATTTCCCCTTTTACTGCTCTAACTAATTTTGCTTGAGCATATGGTTCTCTTTGATAATGTAAACCCCTTATAACACCTTTTTTCGAATATGATTGATTTTCCTGTATGACCTTAAAATCTATGTTTAGCTTAGAGAACTGAGGAAAAGAATAAGTCTCTAGAAAATAGCCTCTGTTATCATTGAATACTTTTGGTTTTATTAAAATAACATCATGAATTTCCATTCTTTCCATACAAAATGGCAAAATTTTCCACCAATTGCTAAATAAACGAACTTATATAAAAACTTTAATAAAAGAAATGAAATGGTTAAAAATATGTATTATAATAATCAAATACATTCCGTTCTTGTACAGAATTCGGGATTAGTAAAATAATATAATTTTTAAGAGCTTAATTGCTATATATCTCTAAGACAAAATATTTTTAATTATTGTTTTACTGCATAAATGTAACCAAATTTTGGATTTACTGGTTTATCAAATA
>NZ_JAGDXI010000017.1:0-4912 GCF_023256325.1 Caldisphaera sp. | reverse complement strand
GTGTATATTACCCTTTCCATCATACAATCTGGCATTTAAGTCGCCTCCATACTCATCAACTGGTAATGAAAGAAAACCTTCATTATCATTGCTAACAGCACAATTTAACAGCTTAACATTAACTACTCTATTATCTTCAATATTTTTCTTGGTTATTTTAAAAGCAGATGGAAATGGCTCTATACTTACAATTAATCTCGCGCCTTTTAATGAAAAAAGTAATGCTGTATCTCCAATTAGTGCTCCTACGTCTAATACTGATTTATCCTTGACATTTAGTTTCATATATATATTGCTCACTAAAAATATCTGATTCATACCAATGATACAATTTTACGGGTTTGCCATTAAAATTTATAATGGCTGTATTTAAATCGTCCGAAATCTCTGTTATTTTATCATGATAAAGAACTAAGTGTTCTAAGATTTTAGTTATTTTAGTATCATTACTCTTTAATTTTAAGATTATCTTAGCTAATTGTTTTGATGAGACAGAATTAGAAGCGAAAACTAAAAATCTAGCTAATACTCTTAAAGGTATTCTTGTTCCTTCAATTATTATGCCATTTCTTAGTTTTGCCTTAGCTCTACCAAATATAGCTAAGTTAATTAATACTTCATACCAGTTAATATATGCTTTTCTGTATATATTTATCGTTCTTATCAATTTTTTGATATCAATTGGAATAATCTCTGACATTAATATCACATGAAAAATTTTGCTATTTCTCCTATTTATTTTTATCGTTTCTAGTAAGCATTAAATTATTAATTTTTTTACTTTTTTAAAAATGAATGATCTTTTCTTTCTGCTCATTTTTATATTTCTATAGATAACTAATCCCATAAGCTCTTGCACTGCTTTTCATTATATCTGTTTTTGCATCTTTGTACCCTTTATCTTGGTTAATTAAATCGGCAATAACGCTAAAAAATGTTGTTTTCAGTTTCCTGAAGGACCTAAAATAACTGTAAGCTAACCTTTATCAACGTCAATAATCTTTTATTATTGGGGATATCAAGCTGATAAAAAATATGAATATTAAAAGAATTATTTTTAATTTTTATTTATTTTTATCAAGATAAATATAAATTTAACTCCATATTATTACCTAAGGGGATCCAAATGGTTTATGGCTTAAATAAAAACCAATGGATACAGGTAATATCTGCATGGCTTGGTTGGCTTTTAGATGGCTATACAACTATTGCATATGCATTGGTTGCATTAACAATATCTTCCGTTTTCTTTCCTCCCTATTTAAAAGTTGTGGGTATTGTCTTAACTTTTGCAGGTTTTGGAGTTGGTGCATTAGCTAGATCAATAGGTTCTTTAGTTTTGGGCAACTTTTTAGGAGATAAAATGGGAAGAAAAAATATGCTTGTTATCACAATCTTAGGCTTTTCTTTTTTGTCTGCCTCAAAAAGTGTATTGCCTGGTTATAATAAGTTAGGGATTTTCTCACCAATTCTTCTATATGTAATATTATTTTTCGAAGGCTTGTTTGCAGGCGCAGAATATGGGGGAGGGTCAACTTTAGCAATGGAAAGTACTCCTCCAGATAAAAGAGGGTTTGTAGGTAGCTTTGTGCAAAGCGGATATGGAACAGGTTACTTTATTGTCTCTTTGGTTTTGGCATTTATTTCTATGATAACAGGAAAATCCTTCTCAACAATAGGATGGAGAATATTATTTGCAACAGCTATCATTCCTGGTATCATTGCCTTTGTAATAAGAATATTTGCTAAGGAAACGTATATATTTGAAGAAATGAAAGAAAAAAAGGAAATAGAAAAGATTCCATTGAAATCTTTGTTTAAATATTCTCCAAAACAAATGATTATTGGATTGCTCATAACAACAGGTCTCCTTGCTATTAATACAGCTACTTTTTCCTTTTGGCCTTCCGTTATGTATAATTTAAAATATAATGAAGAAATAATAGGCTTTTCAGTTGCTATAATTAACCTAGTATCGTTATTTGGTGTATGGTTTGGTGGTTTTTTGGCTGATATAATAGGAGGCAGGAAAAAGCCTATGATTATTTATGGAATAATTTTTGCATTTTTATCATATTTTTTAATTAAGTATGGCTATACAGAAAAGTTAACTATTTTTGTAACTTTATTTTCAATTCAAGCTTTTATTGAGGCTATGATATTTTCAACAATACCAGCTTTTCTATCAGAATTGTTTAGTAAAAAGTATAGAACTACCGGTGTTGGATTTACGTATAACGGTGGAGCAATTATAGGAGGCTTTGCAATAAGTTTTATTTATGCAATTTCATTCATAGGTTTGGTAAACGCATGGCTAATAATCCTATATGTTTTTACTGTAATAATGTTGATAGGCATATTTTTGGCTCCAGAAACTTGGAGGAAATCAGCTAATGAAGATATGATAAAAAGGTGAAAAAATGAAAATTATTAACGGTTTTAAAATATGCGGTTATGAGGATGAAATTGCTTTATCAGGTATAACAGCTATTTTTCCGAAAAAAGGAAATATAGCTAGTGTTTACGTTGCAGGAGGATCTCCAGGAACAAGGGATACAGAAGTTATAGATCTTGAAAGAAGAGAAAATCATGAAGTAAGTGCAATAGCAATAGTGGGAAGGAGCATGTACGGCTTAAGAGCTGTAGAAGGTATTGTCGAGTCATTAAGGAAAGATGGGATAGGATTTAAAGTAAATGATAATATAATTGTTCCTATAGTTCCTGCAGCCGTAATATTTGACTTTTATTATAATGATATCTTGCCTGATGAGTCATGGGGGATTAAATGCTATAAAAATATGGGTGATGAGGTTATAATAGGAGATCATTGGGCAGGAAAAGGTGCAACTGTTGGAAAACTTATGGGTATGAAATATATGATGAAAAGTGGTCAAGGTTTCTATAAGGAATCCATTGGAAATGTTGAAATAGGTGTATTAAGTGTTGTCAATTCTATAGGAGAAGTTGTAAATGAAAAGAATGAAATAATTGCTGGGGTTAAAGTAAATAACAAAATCATACCATCTAATGAAATTATAAAGAACAAATTACTTAAAAAATCTTATATAAATACAACTGTTTCAATAGTTATGACTAATGTGAAGGCAACTCCTGAGCAGGTTAAGTTGTTTGCTAAATCAGCATACATAGGTTTATCAAGGAGGATCAGACCCTTTAGCTTATCATTAGATGGTGATATAGTTTTCGCTGTAACAACAAACGAAGTTGAAGAGGATTTAGATTTAATTAGAGGGGCGATAGAGGATATAGCATCTAAAAGTGTTTTATCTATATGGGGATTATAGATGGATATAGATGATGCCATAGATGCAATAAAGAAAGATATGATAAATTTTTTAATAAAAATTATAAACATACCTACGGAAAATCCTCCAGGATTAAATTATGAAAAGTTTGTTGATTACGTTTCCGAATACTTAAAATCATTAGATTACAAAGTAGAAATAGTGAAGCCTAATAAAGAAGAGCTAAAGCAACTTGTTAAATTTGGAGAAGGTGAAAGGCCTAATATAGTTGCAACTTATGGAAATGGCGGAGTAAAAATAGGCTTTAATTCTCATTACGATGTTGTTCCTTCTGGTAAAGGGTGGTCTCACGATCCATATAATGCTGTGATAGAAAATGGAAAAATATATGGAAGAGGATCATCTGATATGAAATCTGGTATAGCTGTACAATTATTCGCAGTAGAAGCATTGAAGATGCTCTATGATATAAAAAATATTACAGTTAAACAATTTATTGTGCCAGATGAAGAAACTGTAGGTAATAGAAACGCTGGTACCTATTATCTAGTAGAAAAAGGGTATATAAACAAAAAGAATTTGGATTATTTAATTTTTACCGAACCATTAAATCCAACAAACATTGGAATTGGCCATAGAGGTGCATTATGGGGCTTTTTTAAGCTAAAAGGAATAAAGTCTCATGGAGGCTTTCCGCAAAAAGGTGGAGATACCATAAGATGCGCAGCTAAAATAATAAACTACATCTATGAAATATTAGAGAATGGATCTAATATTGTATCAAAATATCCTATTATACCAGAATCATCTAGAAGGCCTTCATATTTGGTAGGCACAATAAATGGAGGTGATTGGATGAACACAGTTTCTGATTATTTAACTTTCTCTTATGTTAGAAGGATTGTACCAGAAGAAAAAATTGATTCTGCTATTAATGAAATAAACGATATAATTGATTATGGTAAAAGAACATGTCCAAATGTTAATATAGAATTCGATCAGTATTATATTACAGATAGTATAATATTTGAAAATAGTCAGGGGGTTAAATTAATAAGTAAGATAATAAAAGATGTCTATAGCGTTGAGCCCTTCTTAGTTTTATCCCCAGGAACATTTGATATTAGGTTTGTATATAATAAAGGTATTGATGCATTTAATTATGGTCCAGGATTACTGGAAATGGCTCATGCAACAGATGAGTACGTTTATATAGAAGATTTGATAAAATCTACAAAAGTTATTGCTTTGTTTTTAAAACAATTCATTAAATAGTATTTTATCTAATTATTAAGTTCGGAATTGTATTAATCATGAGATACCTAAGGCTGTATCAACTAGAAGATCTTGTAGAATTAATAGGCGACATACTTAGGTATGTAATCAAGTTATACTTGGATTCGTGTATCTTTATCCTTCAGACGCGGGCTAAGTCCTTTGGAATTGTGATAGCAGAAGCTTTAGCCATGGAACTTAAGGTGATAATTGCGGAAGACGCCTGTACAGACCTATTCGAAAAGTTAGGGGCAACAGTAGTTCCTAAGGATGATATTGATGCTTTAGCAATTCGCTGGCCAAAGCTATAGAGTCGTGTAATTTATCTACAGATGTAGATATCTTCCATGGAATTTCGCTAGGTTCATTTC
>NZ_JAGDXI010000014.1 GCF_023256325.1 Caldisphaera sp. | reverse complement strand
ATTCCCTTGTTTTTTCATCCTGTTGCCATTTATATATTAAAGATGCATGATTTACTGTAGATTTTAAAACCTCATGTTTTGTTATATCTTCTACTTTTTTACCTCTATAATAAACTTCCCTACCATCTCTTAAACTATTTATATATTCTATAGGGTCTCGTAAACCCAAATCTAACACCATTATAGAATTAGGTTATAAGATATTAATATTTTTATGCATTAATGTATTCAATAGATGATAAGATATTAATATCTTGTTATAACTTATTTAAATATATTAATAAGGAAAGCTTAATAAATGCAATAACTAATCTGTTTATAGTGAGATTATGATTATTCGAGATTTAAAATGGAGTGATATGAATGATCTAATAGATAACTATTTGTCATACTATGAAGAATTAAAAGAAAATCCTGATTTAGGTTTAGTATTATATAAAAGTCCTCCTAAATACATAGACGAAGTTAGTTGGTTCAGCAACCTTTATTCCGAAGTTTTAAAGAAAGACGCAATAGCTGTTGTTGCAGAAGAAAATGGTAAAGTAGTAGGGATGTGCGATATTCATAGGCTAAGGCCAAATTCAGAGTTATCTCATATTGGAAATTTGGGTATAGCTATTAGGAAAGAATATAGAGGCAAAGGTATTGGGAAAAAGCTAATTCTTAAAGCGCTCGAGGAAGGAAAAAACTTATTTGAAATAATACAGTTAGAAGTTTTTTCTAATAACAAGATAGCAATTTCATTATATGAAAAAGTTGGTTTTATAACATATGGTATTTTTCCAAATAGAATTAAAAGGAAAGACAAATATTACGATGTTATATTAATGTATTATAAATATACTGAAAATTCTAATTTCAATAAATAAATTTCTCCGTTCAAGAATAAATTTAATGTTTAATTATAACTAATTGTAGAATTTATTATTAAAATTATAATAAAATTCATTGTAACGATTTTATTTAGACTCATTTTTTACGCTTAGCGATTTTAATGTTTCTAGCGCATTATTTATGTGAGCTTCGATGTTGAATTGAGACTTGTAAATGCTTCTTATTATGCCATTTTTATCTATAACAAAAGTTACTCTATCAGCAAATATAAAGCCTTCAGCGTTGTACTTTTTCCTAATTTCTTTTTTTGAATCACTTAATAATATGAATGGTATTTTGTATTTTTCTTTAAACCTTTTATGAGTTTCTAGGTTATCAGAACTTATACCTATCACTATAGCGTTGTAATCTTTTAATTTATCCCAATTATCTCTAAAAGAACACGCTTCTTTAGTACAACCAGGGGTGAAGTCTTTAGGGTAAAAATATAACACTATATTGTATTTTCCAATATAATTTGCTAATGAAATTTTTTCTCCGTTATCTGCTATTGCTTCAAAAAGAGGTGCTTTGCTGCCTACTTTTATTTTTTCATTGCTCATTTTTTCACCTTTATTAGATTGTGTTATAAAAGTTTTATTTTCCTGTTTATACTTCTTTTTTATAATTAAAGGCAAAGTTTTTGTATTTTTTAATTTCTCTTGTAAATTTTTTATAATTAAAGCAGGTAATGTAGAATTTTTATTGGAGTTAAGAAATTGGTGTACTAGTGAATAAACTAGTAAATAAATCGTTCATTGCTTATATGTAATTAATTGTCTCAAAATGCTATCTTTTATCTTTAACCAATCTTCATTGATAGGCATAGTTATTTTAATTAAGTAAATTACATAATTTTTATCACTTTGTTCAGATATATAAATCTCTGTATTATTACCAAATTTAGATAGAACTTCCTTAGCTTTGCTTTCAAATAATTTTATATCTGCTATAGGAATTTCTACTCTAAGAGTATTTGTTATATAATCACTCCATTGCGTATAGTGTTCTATAGCAGCGCCTCCTAATAATATTTGATTTGGTATCTTTATTTCATGTCCTTGCTCTGTTACTAATGATGACGAAAATAATCCTATTTCTAAAACTCTACCTTTAAATCCAGGTGCGATATAATCTGGAGAGAAAAACTTATATCCTGGATTAGGAGCCCATTGATATGGTATTTGCCAATTTAAAACTGTTATAATATCCCCCGGCTTTATAAATCTTGTACCAAGTATTATTAATCCGGCAAATAAATTGCCTAACACAGGTTGCAAAGCTAAACCTAGAACTAATCCAGTTACCGTACCGCCAAATAATGCTGATTCAGTACTAATTCTAGTAAACGCAACTATTACAACAATAACAATCAGATAGCCTAATATTTTAAACAAATTGCCTATAGAAATTGCTCTTTCCTTATATTTTGGTAATAGGTGTCTTATTAGCCCATTACCTAAGCTTCTCACTGCTAATAGACTGGCTATTAATTCTATTAAATCCTTAACAACCCACATATAAATCTCTAGTTTATGAAAAAATAATCCTAAGAATTGCATAAATATATAAATTGATATAGCAACAAAAATTATGACTGCAATTTCTATAATCGATCTGCCAAATCCTGAAAAGCGACTTTGCGAAATTCTGAATCCCCCTTTAGTAGTGCCTAAGTTTTATGCCCTCCTAATGGAATTTAACCTTTTTTCAACCTAAGTTAGTTAAATTTCGGTTAACTCTACTTTTCTTATGTGTAGAGTAGAGATAACTGGAGGTTATCTTAACTTATTTTTTAATTTTTATATAGAAAATATTATTTTATCATACAATTGGGTCTAGTCAGTTTTTTATTACTGTCTTAAGTAATACCTCAATTAGGAATTCAGCATAAAAATAGTATAAAACATATAGCTAAAATTAGATGTCTTCTATATAAGCCAAAGACAACGGTATTACTTAAGGCTGAAGTAATACCGCAAAGGAAGCAATTCGTATATTTTTAATGCTACGGTATAGCATACGTGATTAATTAATAATTTATTTATTAAATAAAAAATTGTAGTTTACTAGTCTATGTATTGGTAAATTCTTTAGTATATTTTTGAGTTTGTTGGACAATTTATTTATCAATAAATAGTGTATATGTTTTATTGAAATCTAAATATAAAATAAATTAAACTTTATAGTATATTTATATTAAAGAGTTTTATGTGCATAGTAATGTAAAATGTTAAAAATTTCTTCGTATTGCTAACTCTATTACTATTAGATAATCAAAAAATACACATTTATTCAAAATTTTTAATAAAAATAATATATAGAATATATTTTTAATAAAAATCGTAATATTAAGCTTTATTAGTTACTGAACATATCCTTGAGCATTTATTTTTAAATGTAGCACGTATCTAAGTGTTATCCAAGATCCTATTAACACCATTATCATAAATAGAAAGCTGGAAACGGCCATTTGTATATTTCCACTTAATATATGACCTGAAGCACAACCGTTAGCCATCCTTGCACCGAATAAGACCATAAAAGTACCTATGAATGATCCTAAAGCTCTCTTGCTGGCTGAAGTACCGAAAGTGTGTTGCCATACATTTGGTATTTGTTGCTTAAATCCCATGAATCTTTTGCTAATAAATAATGATGAAATAAGCCCTCCTAAGAAGGTGCCTAGGTCTGAAAAAGGTTCCCAACCTATTTCACTAAATGGGTTGTTAACTGGTGAACCGTTAACTATATGTAATCCTCCAAATAATTGGAAATAAGCATTCGATGCAGCCCATTTAGGATTTATTAAATAAGATAGTTGTGCTCCTATCCAAGAATATGTTGTTGATTCTCCAAATATTTGTCTCAATATTATTACTGCAACCGCTGCTATAGTGAATTCTATACCTAACAATATTATAGACCTAGCATTTCTTATGCTGCTTTCATTAATTAGCTCTGTAATGTATTTTCTAGCTTTAGGATATTTTTTCTCTTCTTCTTTTAATAGATCGCTAAATTTTGTTGTTTCTTTATTTGTTCCAATTAAATGAAATGCGCATGATTGTTTCATAGATTGTTTTGGATATCTTGGCAAAAAGAAGAACATTAGCAATAATAAGATTCCAAATACTATACTTACTAGAAACATTTCAAGCTTGGTGTTAAATCCTAACAATGTTGCCCATGTTACTGGTCCAAAATTTAAAGTATTCCAAAACAACCATCTAACATTACCAAAAATTACTGACCATGTAAAGGCACCAAGTAAGCCGCCTATTACTGCGTAAATTGCATCGCGTCTGCCTTGGCCTAATGCTATCCATACTGTGCCTGGGAAGTATCCAGCAATACCTACTCCTGCTCCAAATATTAAACCTCCTATGACTATACCAAATACAAACAAATCTTTAATGCCAAAATTTGGATGAGGTACAAATAGATTTAAGCCATAAAGAAGTATTGCTCCTAACCCGATTGCAAATCCAAAACAAACCATTAAAAATCTATCTTGGAATGACATCACTCTGAACAGCGTATCAGGGTCTGAGAAATTCCATAATTCTAGAGGAATAGCCAGCAAAAGACCTGCAACTATACCTAAGATTAAGGGTGCTTTATAAATATGAAGAACTGTTTGTTGGTAGATACCATAGATCAACATTATTAATGCAATTACAAATAAAATCGAACTTGCTATCCAAAAAATTGTTTTACCAGATTTATCACCAGATCCACTTTCTACAGTACTCATATTATATTTCACCTCGTTACTACAAAATGTATTAAGTGTATACAATAAGTATAAATATTTTTCTTTTTAATTAAATATATTGAAAATATATCTATACTTTTTTAATATTTTCCTTAAAAAATTTGGTTTTTTAAATAGTTTTATTTAGACTTCTGTCTATTTTATCTAGTGCAGTAACTTATAAGGCTTCGTCAGATAGTATATTAAACAGGTGAAAAAATATGAGTAATCTAGTATATAGTAAAGAGGAAAAGAAAATAATAATTGATGTTAGCAAAAAAGATGAAAAAGAATTAGAGTGGTATGAAGTTGCAGTAATTGCTGAGGGCGCATAAGTATAATATGGCAGCAAATACAAACTTTATTAGATAAGTCTTAGAAATTATATTTAAATAATACATTATAGATAAACAACTAAGTTGCTATTTTAGTTTGGTTTATTTAGCTATTTTTCGCTGTTCTCTTCTCTTAGAATATCACAAGATAAAATTGATTTGCTATAAGAGCTTACGTGATTTATAGCTAAGTCTATTATTTCCTTTACTTCTTTGTTGCTTATTATATATATTGAATATTTTCCTTTTTTATCTACATTAACAACACCACAATTTTTTAAACATGAAAGGTGATGTGATATTAATGATTGCGATTTGCCTAAGTTATTTGCAATATCCTGTACGGAAGCCTCACCTTTTTTAATTAAAAACAAAACTATTTCTAGCCTAGTTCTATCTGACAAAGCTGTGAAAAATGATACTAATTCTGATAGTAGGGGTTCATTATTAGTTTTATTGGTCAGCATATTTATCATCTGTTTTTTAATAAAAAGAGTGAAGTTTATAAATCTATATATGAACAATTATTCATATGTAAATTTATAAAGATTATAGGCTTTTAAATATTTGGTGAAAAATATGAAAATGAATTTAAGAATAGACAACTCAGATCTTAGAGGAAAATCGTGTGAAAGTTGTGGAAAAACGTTAACTCCAGAAGACGTTTATATAAGAAAAATAGGAGATGAAATACATTATTTTTGCTGTTCTCACTGTGCAGATGCTTTTGAAAGAAGTTATAAAAAATAGAGGCATATAAAATGGAAGAATTGGTAATAATAGGTTATGGAGCAGCAGGTTTTGCCTCGCTAATTAAGGCTAATGAGCTGGGAATTAAACCAGTATTGATAGGTTACGGTCCAATAGGAGGGACTTGTGTAAACTTTGGATGCGTGCCATCAAAGAAGATGCTTAATGTAGGTGAATTATACGCAAAATACAGGAAGCACCTTAATACAGATATCTATCCACAGTTTTTTGACTCATTTAAAGAAAAAGACGATTTGGTTAATGAAATGAGAAAAATTAAATATGAGAATGTAATATCTTCTTATGATGTTACATTAATAGAAGGTAAAGCATATTTTATCTCTCAAAGAAAAATTAAGGTAAATGAAAAGATAATCGAGGCAAAAAAGTTTATCATAGCTACAGGTTCTTCTCCGAAAATTCCTAATATAAAAGGTATTAAAGAAGTTAAATATTGGACTAATGTAGAAGCTCTTAATCCTGATAGGAAAATAGATTCTCTAGTTATTTTAGGAGGTGGACCTCTAGGCTTAGAATTTGCTCAGATGTATAAAAGGCTTGGTGTTGATGTAGCGATACTAGAGTATATGCCTTTACTGCTACCAAATTGGGAACCTGAAATATCGCTAGAAGTAAGAAAAATTTTGGAAAAAGAGGGTATATCGGTTATAACTAATGTTAATGTAAAAGAAATTAAGAAAAATGGAGAAGGGAAAACAATTGTTACTAATAAAGGAGAAATAGAAGCTGATGAAATTTTAATAGCAACAGGTAGATCTCCTAATACAGATTTAAACTTGGAATCCGCAGGAGTGCTATTAAATGAAAATAAAGGTATTAAAGTAGATGATGAACTAAGAACAAGTAACTATGACATATTTGCAGCAGGAGATGTAATAGGAAATAAAATGTTAGAATCATTAGCTGGAAAGCAGGGCAGTATAGCAGCAGAAAATGCTATAAATAACGCTCATAAAAAAATAGATATGCTAAGTGTTCCTCAAGCAGTATTTATACAACCCAACGTGGCTATGGTAGGGTTGACTGAAAGTGAAGCATCGAAAAATCAGAAGATAGATACTCGTTTGATAAAGATGAGTGATGTACCTAAGGCTAATATTTTAGGAGAAGACGAAGGTTTTATTAAGATGATAATTAACAAAGAAGATAGAAGAATATTAGGAGTTCATTTAGTTTCAGAAAATGGTGCGGAAGTAATAAATGAAGCAGCGTTAGCTATTAAGATGAGAGCTAGTATCGATGATATAGTCGATACGATACATGTTTTTCCTACTATGAGTGAATCTATCAGATTAGCTGCTCTTTCATTTACTAATGATATAAAAAAGATGAGCTGTTGTATATAGTTTAGATATTCAATGATTTTAAAGAATTTGTAGCTATTTTATAGTCTTCTTCAGGACTATTGCCAGCAACTCCTAAAGAGCCTATTATATTTCCTATATAAATCCCCCCTTGAGATGTGTTAAATCTTTCATTAGAATCTTCTCCATTTGGACATTCTATAATCTCTCCAACTATTTTAGTTACTTCATGAGAGTTTAATTTAAATGCAGATGATGTCCAAGCCCTGCTTCTAGATATTTCAACAAAACCATAGGGAGTTCCATCCATTCTATAAATTAGAAGAGGCCATCCGTTTACATCTGTTATGGTTATTGCGACCGGTTTTAACTTATTGCTGTTAACATAATTTATTACCGATTCCGCAATACTTCTTGAAATCTCAAGACCTTTTTCGACATTGGTTTCAAATTCTTCTTCTCTATACGCCCCTGCAAAACCTGCTTGAGCAATTTTTTCATCCCCTTCTATAGATTCTCCACTATGCCCGATACCCCCAACGACTTCCCCTTGGATTATTAAAGGTATTGCGCCATGTATCAAGGTCATTCTCCCATGATATTTAACATTAAGCCTCCAACCCTCTCCTCTAGTTATAACTTGATCTAAAACTTTTGCAGATAGTTTCATCACTGATGCGGTCCAAGCTTTATCTATTGCAAGATCTACAGTTGCAGGTAAAGCGCTATCCCTTCTTTCTAATGCAACAACATGACCTCCAGAATCAGTAACAGCATAACTTCCTGGTAACATATTGTTATCCATGGAAAAGCTTATCATGGCATTAATTATTTTTCTAGCAAGATTTAAATTTAATGTATTGTTTAAGCTCATGATATCACCCCTTTTCTAATGCTTGGCTGATAGTTTTTCTTTTCTTCAAACCTTACACCTGATTTAGAAAGAATCTCAACAACTTTTTTTCCGAGCATTGGCGATGCTGAAACACCAGCAGGACCTAAAATTACATTAACCCAATTAGGCACAAATTCAGGTATTCCAATAACAAAATCATGCCAACCAGTATCAGGATTCGTCATCGCCATAAATCCAGTAAATGATTTTAAAATATGATTTTCAAAAGGCAATCCAGGATACAATGTTTTTGAAACATTTATAGCATGTTTTATCGCATAATCTTTAATTTCCTTATTGGATCTAAATGTCATTTCTAGATATATGCCAGCTCTTAGTTTACCATCATACGTAGGGGATATAAGTTGCATGTGAGGGCTTCCTCTAGGCAAAATAAGGGTTTCATGATTTATCATTTTACCTAATTCATCATCAAATTCCACTATGGTTCCTTTAAAGGGGACATAAGAAAAATCTCTAGCCTTAGCTAGCTCTGCAATCTTATCAGCTTCAATTCCTGAGGCATTAATAACTATATCAGTTTTTATTATATACTTATCAGAATATAATTCAAACTTTCCTGAAACTCTTTTGATATTATTTATTTTAGTATTAAATAGAAATTCTGTTCCATTTGCTTTAGCATTTTCTGCATAGGCCTTTGCAACTTCTGGAGGATTAACTGTCGCCAAATTAGGATCATAAAGAGCTCCAAAGAATTCATCAGATATTTCTGGTTCTTCATTTTTAAGTTCTTTTTTATTTAAGAATTTTAACGGGATAAAAGAACCTTCAGGTATTAAGAGGGGTGATTTAGGATCTAGAGACGATTTAAATGCCCTAGAATACATCTTTTGAAACTTTTTAAAATCAGAATTATCCCTAATTAGCCAGAGACCTCCTATTCTTCTAAACTTAAAATTAAGTTCTTCTGCGAGTTTTGGCCATAAAGGTATGCTCTTAATGTTTAATTCTGCATGCAAAGTTCCAGGTCTAAAAGTTAACGAATCAGCTCCTTGGCAAACCAATGCGTGATTTGTTGTAGTTCCTTCTAGCCCTATATCATTTTTCTGCTCGATAACGGTTATAGATAAGTCGTACTTTGATAATTCTCTAGCTATTGCAGAACCAGCAATACCTGCACCTATTATAGAAATATCAGTATTTATAGTTTCTAACACTTTTGGCACACCATATTATATTAAAAGTTCACAGTATTAACATTTTTAATATGGTTTTGTATAAAACTGTTTAAATTATTGTGTATTCTAAATAGTATAAAGTTATTAATCCTTATTGCTAAATATTTATTTTGGGTACAAATGGTGGGAAGCCAATTAAATTATGATCTTTCGGTTCTCTTATCTGATATAAATGAAGAAAATTCTATAAAATTAATGAAAAAGTATAACAAGATTTTGAGATGGGTTGTTGCAGATTTTCCTAAGTTTGCCTCCCATAAGAATCCTGATAAAGTAGGTCTAATCTATAATGATGGCAAGATAGAAAAAAGATATAAATATAGTGAACTTGATTCATTATCAAACAGGTTTGCGAACTTTTTAATAGAAAATGGCCTAAAAGATTACGATAGAGTGGCTATTCATTCGT
>NZ_JAGDXI010000020.1:9961-10496 GCF_023256325.1 Caldisphaera sp. | reverse complement strand
CATGGGAAAGGGTATTTTTGGCTGGCGAATACCAATTAGCAGGACCTTTAGCGGTTATGTTCCCAACATATCATAGATTTACGGCTATATCTTATAGAACTGCTATGGCAGACCTACTTATTGGTTTAGGAAAGCTCCTAGCTGAACTCAATGGAGTAGACGATAAATCTCATATAAGAAGAGATATAGTAGAAATTATTAAATATAAAGAGATATTAAGGGAATCAGCAATAGCCGCCTCTCATTTATCTGAAATTGATGAAGATACAAAAATTTCTATTCCGAACAGGATATTTACTAATGTAGGAAAATTAGTAGCTAATGAAGGGTATTTAGATGCAATAAAACATTTGGTAGATGTCGCAGGAGGGCTAGCTGCTACTCTGCCTTCTTCCCAAGATTTTATTAATGAAGAAGAATCTAAATATTTGAAAAAATATTTAGTTGGCAAGAAAGGAACTGATCCAATAATAAGATCTAAATTGTTATCGTTAACAAGAGAAATAATTTCTTCATTAGGGGCTTTATTTACTAC
>NZ_JAGDXI010000020.1:0-9951 GCF_023256325.1 Caldisphaera sp. | reverse complement strand
CGCAGAAGGATCCATAGAAGCAAGTGTTATAGAATTATACAGATCATATAATTATGAAGGAAGCAAAAAATTGGCTTACTATGCCTCAGGAATTAATGATAAACTATAGGGTGATAATGATGAGTAATAAAATATTTCCTCCTGATCCTACAGCCAAAAAAGGCTTTTATGATATCAATATTTATTTAGAGGCTGTGAAAAGATACCCTAATTTAGTCAAACTAATCGAAAACAAATCAATAGAAAATGGAGAAAAGACTTGGCTTATATATGAAGATGGTAGAGAATTTACTTATAAAGAAGTTAATGATTTAAGTACGTCATTTTTTGCCGGGCTCAAATCTTTAGGAATTAATAAGGATGAAAAAATTGCCATTTTTGCAAATAATTCTCCAGAATGGATAATAAGTTACTTTGGTATATTAAAGGCAGGTGCTATTCCTGTTACTGTCAATATAAACTTTATTAAAGATCCTCTAATATATAACTTAGAAAAATCTGACACAAGCCATTTAATAATAGATTCAAAATTATTACAAGCATTTATAGACGTAGAAGATAAATTAAAGAATAAAATAAAGAATTTAATAATAATTGGCGACGTAGAAGATAAATTAAAGAATAAAATAAAAACTCAGTGGATGTTATATAAGGATCTACTTAAATCTAGTAATGAAAAAGCAGTGTCCAATCAAAAGCCATACGACATAGCAGCAATGATACTTACTTCTGGTACAACAGGTCCATCTAAAGTGGTTGCAGATACACATGCCCAATTTATTTATACGGCCTTAGATATGATAGATGCAGGTGGAGTAACGCCAAACAGTAATGTTTATGTTTACCTACCATTATATCACATTATGGCATTAGATTTAGCAACCATATCTTCCATGTTAGCTAACGCAAAAATGGTTTTAGTAAAAACATTATACGCTAGCCGTTTTTGGGAAGATATAAACAAATACAATATAACTCATTTTCATGCAGTTGGACCAATTTTAGAAATTTTATTTAAGCAGCCAAAGACCGATTTAGAAATAAATCATGGACAACTAATAGCTATAGCATATACGTCCAAGGTAGTATGGCTAGAAGCAGTAAAAAGATTTAACATCTATATAACGGGAGGGTATGGATCAACAGAAGCAAGAATACCAGTAACTAGTCCCTATGATGAAGTTATAGAAAGAAAGGTACCCCCAGGATCTTCAGGTAAACCTGCACCACCCTTTGAAATAGATATAGTTGATGAAGATGGATTTTCTTTGCAACCAAATAAGGTTGGCGAAATAGTTGTCAGACCAAAACTACCATGGGCAATTTTTAGAGAATATTATAACATGCCAGATAAAACTATAGAAGCGTTTAAGGGATTGTGGTTCCATACAGGTGATTTAGGTGTATTTGATGAAAATGGCTATCTATACTTTGTAGACAGAGCAAAAGATGCTATAAGGAAAAAAGGAGAAAATATTTCATCTTATGAAATAGAACAAACTTTATTAAAATTTGACAAAATAAAGGAAGCTGCAGTTATCCCTGTTCCTTCCGAAATAGGAGAAGATGAAGTTATGGCAGTAATATCGTTA
Organism: Caldisphaera sp.; assembly: GCF_023256325.1. GTDB lineage: Archaea > Thermoproteota > Thermoprotei_A > Sulfolobales > Acidilobaceae > Caldisphaera. Next base: position 8,359 of record NZ_JAGDXI010000020.1, on the reverse strand, counting down.
AAAGAAAAGGTTAATCCTGAAGAAATTATCGACTTTTGTCTAGAAAACATGCCTAAATTCTGGGTACCAAGGTATATTAGATTTGTAGATTCCTTACCAAGAACTCCAACAGGAAGAATAGAGAAATATAAATTACGCAATCAAGGTATAACTAATGATACTGTAGATATGAATTTATATATAAAACAAAAATTACAATCAACTAGAAGATGATCAATATGGAAAAGGTATTAACAAAAATTATTGAAAACATATTAATAGTAACTTTAAATGATCCAAATAATAGAAATGCTGTAGATTTTGATATGGCAAATGAACTTGAAAAAATATGGATAAATTTTGAGAAAAACGATAACCTTAACGTAGCTATAATAACTGGCTCAGGAAATAATTTCTCAGCAGGCGCAAATCTATACGATGTTAAAAGATTATTGAATAGGGTTGAAAATCCTAATGGTCCTTTAGGCTTTACAAGACTAATAATAAATAAACCAGTTATAGCAGCTATAAATGGCTATTGTGTTGCAGGAGGATTAGAAATAGCCCTATGGGCTGATATAAGGGTTGCAGGAAAGAATTCAAAATTTGGATTTTTGGAAAGAAGATTTGGTGTCCCATTAATAGATGGAGGAACTCAAAGGCTTCCTAAAATAATAGGTTTGGGAAGGGCATTGGATCTTATTTTAACCGGTAAGCTAATAGACGCACAAGAGGCATATCAAATAGGCTTAATAAATTACTTAGTAGAAGATGATGAAGTATTAAACAAAAGCATTGAAATAGCTAAAATGATAAGCAGTTTTCCACAAAACACGTTAAGAAACGATAGACTTTCCGTTTATGAAGGTCTAGGAAGAAGATTAAGCGATGGATTAAACATTGAGATGAAATACGGTATAGACTCTATAAAAACTAATGAGTTGATAAATGGGAGTGAGCTTTTTAAAAAAGGATTGGGAAGACATGGAGAAATAATTAAATAATTTACATTTTTATTAAATAAAGACCTTAGTTTAAAGATTTAAGTCAATCTATCAGGCCTATTTTTTCTTAATTCACAATAACAAATTATTAAAATCAAGTTCCCACAAATTTATAATTATCAATAAATTATTAAAATCAAATTTATACTTATGCGCCCTCAGCAATTACTGCAACTTCATACCACTCTAATTCTTTTTCATCTTTTTTGCTAACATCAATTATTATTTTCTTTTCCTCTTTACTATATACTAGATTACTCATATTTTTTCACCTGTTTAATATACTATCTGACGAAGCCTTATAAGTTGCTGCACTAGATAAAATAGACAGAAGTCTAAATAAAACTATTAATTGATATTTTAAATAAAAATATAAAAATAAAAGTCGTGAATTCTTTTGCTGAAATAAGTTTCCTATTAATCTTAAATTTAGAAGAACATATAAAATACCAAAAATTAATCTTATTTTTAAAATAATCTAAATCTTTATTAAAAATTAGATTGCAAATCGTCGCTGCTCAATTCATTTTTTCTACTTCTCCATTCAGATATTAAATCGAGATCGCTACCTAATTTTTTGCTGTCGCAAAGCTCTATTTTTACTAATGCGGGTAATTTAGCCATACTTCCTATTATTATTGCTTCTCCAGGGTTTAAACTTGGTAATAAACCAGCTAAATCGTCGCTTAATTCCTCACTTGCTTCTTGAACATATTTTATATCCTGCGGTTCAACCATTTTTAAAATTATTTTATTATTAGTTTGGCTCAATACATCAGAGTTAACGTTTTTCGGTCTTTGACTTACTAAAATAAGGCCGACCCCAAATTTTCTTCCTTCTCTTGCTACTCTTGAAGCCCAATACAAGCTCAAAGTATTGTCATTGTTTGGTATTAATACGTGAGCTTCTTCTATTACGACAAATAATGGAACAGGATAACCATTTTTACCTCTTTTAGATAGCTTTCTTTGCTGTAAAATTCTCCTTAAATAATGACTAACAACAGCATCTGCTCCTATCTCGTCTAACTCACTTAAATCAAAAACTGTTAACTTTCCAGGCTCTATTATTTGCTGTAGATTCAAAGGAGTATTAGAATCTAAAACTTCTCCATAGTAATCTTCGATATCATCTAGTTTGTTTAGAACACCATAAACATCTTTTTTAGTTTGACTATCAGCTTTTTTATCATCTAGTTTTTCTCTTAATTTATCCATGAATTTAGCTACACTTATCTTGTTTTGCTTTAGCTCCTCTTTTGTCTCATTCCACGCTTTTCTTAAAACTCTTTCTTGATTTATTGCATTAACTGGAAATCTTGCTAAATCTTTAAGCTCACTAAATTCCATTACAGCTGGATTTATAGTAGGCTTGATAACTTTACCTTTATTACCTAGGTTTAAGTTACCATATTCTCCATGCATGTCAAATAAAACAACCGTACCTCCTAAATCATTAACTATTTTTTTAGCAAGAACACATACAGTATTGCTTTTTCCACCTCCTGTTACTGCAAGAATTGCTAAATGCCTTTGTATTTTATTTACATTTATTTTATAGTCAACTTCTATATTCGAAATAGCTAAAGACGATAACTTACCAATTGCTATCCAACCTTGCTCCTCTGGTCCTCCAAAAATATCTTTTAAATCTTCTTTTTTAGCCAAATAAACATTTGTACCTGGCATTGGAGGTATCTTAGGAGATTCTATTAATCCTTTTTTTAATGTCTCTAAATAACTAAGCCATCTTACAGAACCTTTAAGATAAGATTCCTTAACTAGTTCTCCATGCGATATAGCAGAAATTACAGAACCTACAGATTCAGGATCAGTAACGCTCTGAGGTAAAAGCCTACTTCCTGATATTAATTTTTCTACTATACCTAAAACACAACCTCCAGGAGTTTCTACAGTCAAATACATACCAGCTGATAATCTTACGCCTTGGTTATCTTGATTATTTTCTGAAAATATAACTACGCTTTTCTCAGGCTCGCTTTCTCCCACAATCCACCCTAACGGAATCTCACTACATCCCATAAATATCACCCTAAAAATAAAGCATTGTTCTTTCTCTTACTTCACCTTCTAACCCACAAATCTTAATTAATGATTCCATATCATCATATGTTATCACAGCATGATGATGCGCTAAAACAAGAGGTGTTGGATATCCTCTTTGAAGAGGAATTGAAATAAGCTTTGATAATAGTTCTTGGGCCAGATCTTCATAATTTTTCACACTTTTTTGCGTATCAAATAAAAACTCTATTTGTAATATAGGTCCACCTGTTGATAATCTAGCGTACAATTTCAAAACTCCTAACCTTTTTTCATAAAAATCTGAAATACCATTTATATCGGGGAACATTTTATCCCCCTTTCTTTCACCGGTTATATTATATGAACCGTACCTTATACTATCTTCCCATATCAAATAACCTGGAGTTGAAGGATATGCCTTTCTAATTATATGAACGTCAGGTAAATTGCCCTTACAAAAATCCCTTGATCTACTAGTTTTAGTTATAAATGTTGGGATTGAATTGCTTTCCCATATTTTTTCAATAAGAATTTTATATGAATACAATTTTTCCAATATTTCCAATGCAAGATACCAATCTGAGTCATCCAAAGTATACCCATTTAATGCTCTTTTCATTAAAAGCTCAGGCATTTTTGGATGACTTACATTTTCACTTATCAATTCCCCTATATCTTTTATATTTCCTTCACTGCTCTCTTCTATCTTTTCCTTAGCTATTTCTAATAATGAATTTAGCATATAGCCGTTCCTTATCGAAGATAAAGGCCTCCACCAAGCTATTATTGGCACTATACTTCCATCAAATAAAAATATGCCATTATTTGGTATCGAATTTAATGAGGAGCTTGCTTCTAAAATTTCTCTATATAGAGAAACTCTTGACATTGAATATTTTGGAGGCAATAATAAACCAAAAAAAGCTCTTTCTTCAGCTTTGTCTTTAATATTTGTATTATTAAACACCTTTGAGTATGACTTTACTGCATAGATAGTAAAAGTCTCAAACTCAGAAACTACATCCCCTCCATCTTCTGCTGAATACTCAATGACATCTCTTTTTTCTGGTAGTTCTTTCCAATCTATTTTGCATTTATTCTCATACGGAAATTTTTTTATTATATTTAATATAACATCTTTATTTTTTAAAACTGAATTAACTAAATTTGATTCCATAATCTCACCTGAAACTTTCTCCATTTTGGCATAAGACTTTTGATACGCCTTCTTCTTTCTTTACACTACATATCTGATCTATACTATCCATTATATCACTATGATGACTTATTAAGAGCAATTGATATACCGGAGGAGGAACTTCACTTGTTTCGCTTTCGGTCAATTTCCCTAAAACCTCCACCAAGATCTTCCTTCTTTGCTCATCCAAGCTTTCAGTTGGTTCATCTAATGCCAAAAAGCCTATTTTAGCTTGAATTATTTTATTTAAGGCAATTATAAATGTTAATGCTATTACATTTTGCTCTCCGCCACTTAAAATAGATATAGGTCTTTCATTACCTTCTCTATCTATAACGTAAACTCCTAAATTCCCTTCACTGTTCTCTCTTATTTCTATTCTAGAATAATCGAGGCCAAACCTAGAAAAGACATTATTCATTTCATTCTCTAATGAAATTAATGCATTGTTATATAAAGACCTCTGGATTTTGTCAAAAATATTTATTGATGCAAGACCAACGGTTACTTTCTTTTCTATTTCATCTAAGGCATCTATTTCGTTTTTTAATCTAATTAAGTTATCTTCATTTGCTTTCTTTTCACCTTCTAAGGTGCTTATTTCTTTTATTAATTTTTGATATTGATTTTCTAAATCATCAGCCTCATTCTTTAATTTCTTTATTTCTTCTTCTATTCCCACCATAGAATTTATCTTAGAATTAATTTCATCAAATTCTCTAACTTTTTCATCTAACTCTTTTTTCTTATTAATTAGCTCTTGCTCATATTTCTCTTTGTCTTCTTTATACTTATCCAATAAATTAATCTTTGATTCTGCATCCTTAATTTTACTTTTAGCTTCTTCCATAGTTTTAGAATTCGTTTGCCTCAATAATGTTTTTTCAATTTCTTTAATTCTATTTTTAATTTCATTATAACTTACAACTTTTTTCTCATACCCCTCCAACTTTTTAGAAATATCTTTTATATCTAAATTAATAAATTTAAAATATTCTAAAGCGCTTATATATTCATTATGTCCTCTCTCTAATTCATCGAATTTTTTCTTAATTTCATTGAATTCCTTTGTTTTGTTTTCTAGTTCAGAGCTTATTAATAAAAGTTTTTTCTCAGATACTTTCATTTCATCACTTATTTCATCGCTTATTGATTTAAGTTCGTTGATTATGTTTAATAATGATTTCAATTCATTTTCAATTAGCTTTATTTTATTATTTAATTCTATGTCTTCTTTATTAAGTTCTTTTAGTTCATTTTCATGCTTCTTAATTTCTTCAATATAGCTATTTTTCAAATCACTTATAGTTTTGCCTGTTAATTTGCTATGACAAACTGGGCATTCGCTGCTCTCTCCAGGCTTTTCTAAAACAGTTATATAGTTTTTCATTACTTTAATGTTATAATTGATAGTACTTATTTTATTACCTATTTCTTTTTCCTTTTCTTTATTTACTTCATTTTCCTTTTCCAACTTTTCATAATAATCTTCTAATTTTTCTATAATACTATTTAAAGAATCTGCTATATCCTTAGATGCTTTCAAAACATTAATATCAATTAAATTCTTTAATAATTTTTCATTAATATTTAAAATATTGTTAATTTTATCTCTTTTCTTATTATAATTTTTATTTATTTCTTTTATACGTGCAAGATCGATCTTCATTGAATCTATTTCTTTTCTTAGTTCTTCAATTTTCTTACTTAATTCCTCGTATTCCTTCTCAATTTCACTATTTTCTGACATTTTTTCATAATAATGTTTTATATGTTCTAGTTGATTTATTTCATTTTCAAGACTTCTATTCTCATCAACCAATTTATCATAATCTTCAACAAGATTATGCATATTTGCAATTGGCCTAATTTTTTCTATTTCAGCGATTTTAAAATCTAAAGATTTTATTTCAGATTCTATGGAATTTATATCAGATTTAATTTTATTTATTTCAGATTCTATGGAATCTTTTTTAGATTTCAAAACGTTTAATTCAATAATTTTGTTTTGCAAACTTGACAATTCGTTATTAATTTCTTCTTTTTTATTTTCAATAATAATTTTTTGTGTTTCTTTTTCTCTTACATTTTTAATAATTTCATTCAATTTTTTATTTATATTAGTTATTTCATTTTTTTTCTTTTCAATAGCTTCTTTCAAATTATCTCTATGCCTTTGTTTTATATTATAAATTCCAACGCTTTCTTCATTTTTATTAGGCTTAACATCTATTTCTGTTAAATTTTCTTCAACTTCTTTATATAATTTTATTCCCAAAGCACTTTCTATCAATTCCTTAAAGTCTTTTCTAGAATCACTCATTTTACTTGCTATATTGCTCAAAATATTTTGCTTAACTATAATTGAGCTCTGTAAAAAATCGCTTACATCAGGTAATGATTGCATGTTCAAATATTGCTTTAAAATATTTTTGTAATCTTCGACCTTTGATGCTTCAACCTTGCCATTTCTTTTTAAAGTGACTTCTGTATTTAATCCATCCTTGCCTCTTCTTGTTAAATATATAATGAGCTCTAATGTATTATTTCCTTCTAATTCCCTTAATTTAACTGTTACTGCTGCCTTACTTGAATTAGTTTTTATCAAATAAGATCTGTCTCTCCAAGGTTTTAGAGTCAACGCAAAGAATAGAGCTTCTAGTATGCTACTTTTTCCAGCTCCATTTTCACCAACTAATGCCATGCTGCCTGGTGAGAAATTTATTTTTGTATCTTCGTGACTTAGAAAGTTTTTTAATGATATTGAATCAATAATGTAATATCCCATTATTCTAACACCTTTTTTAGCTCTTCAAAACTGCTTTCTGATAGCCTGGATAACAATTCATTTACTCTATCCTCATTTTTTTCAAATGCAGCATCTCTTAACTCTATTAACAGTCTAGCTGTGCTTTCTTTAATTTTAAATTCATTAACCATTATATTTACTGGATCTAACACGCTTTTGCTCAAAGATTTTACTGAATGAGATTCTTCTATATCTTTATTTATTCTTTCTAATAAAGGTATTATAACTAGGTTTTCTTCATTTTTCACTTTTTCTACGTTTTGTAAAACTATCTTTGAATATACGTTTTTTGGTATGTTTATTTTTAAATAAATAAGAGGGTTCTTATCATTTTTTTCTAATGATCTTTTCTCAATATCAACTATACTTTTTATTTTATTGTAAATTTCCTTTTCATTCATTATTTCCAGTTCTTTTACGACATTTTTTCTTACCTTTATATCTATCTCTTGAATATCAGGGACATCTGTAGAAAGATCTATAAGTAACGGACCTCTCTTATTGGATAATCTTGCTTCATTAGATTCTATTGGGTATAATGACCCAGGATATGCATAATATTTTTTTTCTTTGCTAATCCACCTCCTGTGTATATGGCCCATTGCTATATAACTTGCTTCTGGCAGTTCATTTACAGAAACCAAGGCATCTTGAGGAAATATTGGTTCTATAGAAAAGTGTGCAACGAAAACACTCTTTCCGCTAACCTTTTTTATCGCTTCATTATAATAAGGCAGTAATTCTTTAGCAAGTTGCCTTCTAAAATCTAAATTAGCTTTTCTAAATGGATATACAAATATGTTTAATTTGTTAACTGAAATTGTTGTATTCTTAACAATTTCTTCGTAAGTTTTTTCCTTAGGCATTGTTTTATCTGATGATCTTGACTCATATACAGGTGCATAAACTTTATCTACAGCTGAAGAAATTACTTGCAATATTGTTGATTCTCTTCTCCCTGGTGTATCGTGCTCTCCATGAGCTAATATTATAGGTATCCCCAAGTTAGTTAATTCTTTAAACCTTTGTATAACAAATTTTAAAGAATCGTTATCTGGCTTTGGACTATCAAATAGGTCTCCAGATATTATGAATGCATCAGGCTTTTCTTTTTTTATCATTTCAACAGATTGATCAAAGGCTTCTTTTATATCATCATAAATGGTGTTTTCATTATACGGTCTAGCACCAATGTGAAGATCTGACATATGAACGATTTGCAATTTTTGAACCTCCTTTATTTTATTTATATGTATTACCTCTTAAATATTATTCCATGTAAGAATTCAAATAGGAATGCGTAATTAAAATAATTAAAATATT